>NZ_JBQHXU010000003.1:0-437556 GCF_052063305.1 Gracilibacillus sp. HCP3S3_G5_2
TTGCATATTAATTTTCAAAACTGAATTAAAGTGAAAAAGTCGGCACATTATTTCAGATTTCTAACTGGATTAAAGTGAAATTAGATGTCTGGGATAATGTGCTAATTTACATTATTCTCTACAAAAATCAATTCATGAATATTAGTATCAAGCAAATTAGCACCTTTCATTTCCTGTAGAATTGTATTAATTAATTCTTCATCATTAATAACTATGTGGAATGCTCCAGAAGGTTTTGCATTACGTTGTATACGTTTTATCGACTGATATATCTCAGCCCTAACATAACCTCTGTGCAAGTCATTTAATGTACTGTTGTTAAATCTTCCATTCTTAATATTTAATTTACGTTGACCAATTGATTGACCAGTGTATTGCATAAAATGAATCGGATAATGATTCATTGGTAAATTAGGTGAAGTTAAAAGCCAAACACTATCAAAATCTCTAAACTCGTTTCGTCCAACAAGATTACCGTACCAACTAATAGCAAATTGTTGATTGTTGTAGTCAGGATCTTTGTCTTTATCTTTCTTATCTTTCCATATAGAGCCACTGTCCACATGTTTACTTAATTCGTACGCTATGTCATTAGATAAGTCACGATAACCAATAAGTAATGTCCTCTCACTACTCATAGTCGATCCTATAACCTTCTCAATAATCTCTTTCAGATAAACGTCTTTATCCCTTTTCACGTTTGTTTTAGATGTATTGTATTTATACATGTGAAATTGTGAATTACTATGATCGATAATTTTTGGCATATTTATTATTTTAAATTTGTCTCGATTTGTCTTATACACACCATCCAACTTCGCTGAAGCATCTAAAATAATATTATTACCATCTACTCCCCAATAACCTTGATCTAAGTGATTAGTAGCAATGTTATGATTGTTATAGATATTCATGTTATTGTACCAATGTGGTAGTCCATCAATTAATGCTTCAACTAAGTTTCTATCCTTTACACCCAGCCTATTTACCTTCATGAAATCATTCAGATATTCAATCAACTCTTCAACTTGACTATTATTATTAAACCTAACTTTGTGTACTTGCCTATATTTCTTATCTTTATACATATCGTTTATATATTTTCCTAGTGGTTTACAAACACTATCTAATAAATCTCTATGATCAAAGTCAATTAATTCCCTAACTTTAGAATATAAGTTGTCTCGGTAAATTAAAGGTTGAAACTGTACTTTTTCATCTATGATTAAAATATTTCTACCTTCTGTGAAATTATTTCTCATTTTTTTGTTACTACATAAATTCATGTATCTTGCATGTGAGATAAATAAGACTCTGACTTGTTTTAATTCATCTACGTGTTTTTGCCAATAATCTTTCCAATTATCTCTATCAATAGCTACTGCTATATTCCCACTCATCCATTCAATATCATTTATAAATTCGGCAGATTTACTTGCTTCAGAATTAAATTTCTTGACGACAAGAAACTTCTTTGAGTTTGGATCTAAAGCACTTTCTTCTATGTATTGTTTTATAATTAAATCTGTATATCTACTCTTACCAATTCCAGCTTCTAATCCTAATACTTTAAATTTTTCTTTACCACTTGGATAATTAAATATTTCTTTCTCCAATTGATTTATTTGTTTTAAGAATGATTCACCGTATTCTTTATACAATTCATCATTGTTAATATTGGTTGATAACATTTGTTGGTCTACCCTCCTTACTTAGTTATTTTGTACAATTGGATTGCCTCCGTTATTTCATTAGATTCTTTGAATAAAAACACATTTCTTCCTGATCCGTCATTTGCTTTATCTGTTTTAAGTAATACAAATCCTCTTTGCATTAACCACCCTGCCAATTTCATACTTTTGACTACCTTCATTTACTACTTCCCTCCCCTTTTTAATAACGTATATTTCAATCTTAATAACGAACATAACTATCCGATAAAACCTTCATTTAATTTGGTTATCTTGTATTGAACTATTGACTTTGACTATATTTGATCTTTCTTATTGTATTATAATGTTAAATGATGAAAAATGCAGGTAAGATTTTAATTTTTTTGAATTTTTTTGTATTCTTATTAAAATAAATATAGATAAGCACCCCAAAACCCTATTATACCAAGGATTCGAGGTGCTATTTTTTATATTAAATCATTAATTTTTCTTCTAATGTTGTGGGTTTTTTTATGAGATGGCTTTCCTTGACAACATTCCAGTTTTTCAATAAACTTAATATAGTGTAGTTTTTATTCATCATGGAATAGTGGTATATTTCTTTTTCTGTCTTACCACTATCTTCTATTGTTTTTACATCTTGATCTTTTAAAGGTTCTTGAGACAATCCCTCAAGAGCCATTTTTTTATCTTTTTTACATGTGATCAAAAAATCACTTAATTCCATTTTATTGTCCTCTCTTTTCTTGAGCCTCAATTGATAAATCGCTGCTATAGGATTTTTTCCAATGTTCGCAAAAAATTCTTTTTGAAAATAGTCAACATCTTCTTCTGTACTCATTAAGTATAATGCCATATTCTGGTGAGACTGATTATAGCCCTCTAGTAGTTCAAGTAATTCCTGCTTACGTGTTGTAAAGTTCGTCATTTAAAATTCCTCCCCATTTTTAGTTAATCATTGATATGAGATTCAAAAATACGATTGAGCTAAAAACATAATAATTAGAACAAATCTCTTAAATGTTTCGGCTTTGCATCTCCTTTATAACTTTTATAGTTTAACTAAATTAGTTAAACTAATAATACAACGATACACGTTAAATGTCAAGAATTTTTAACTATATTAGTTAAACTCGTTTTGTTATAATATAATCAATTAAAAAAGGAGTGGATTTTCGTGAAAAAAGTAAAAAGTACACTAAATGAAACATTGAAAATGTTGGGGATTAGTAAGAACAAATTGGCTGTAGAATCTAAAATTAGACCAAATACCATCAGTGATTTAGCAAATGGTAAATCACAAGCAATTAATTTTGAAACATTAGAGAACATAATCAACACCTTAGATCGTTTAGCAATAGAAAATAATATTAATAAATCACATAGTGTTTCAGATGTGTTTAAGGTTCAAGATCAAGATTAATCAGTTATAACGTATTGGACAACCTTCTTATTAAAAAAATCCAGCCACAAAAGACATTCACTATAGCTAAGCTAAAATGTCTAATTATGGCTGGTTGTTTGTTAATACCTGTTCTTTTACTTTTTTATTTTTAAAAAATTTTTTGTGATTTACTAACTAAAAACTATCTGTTTTTGTCTTTTTTTTAATTTTCTCATTGTTATTATCCCCTTAGATATCCAAATTATTAAGTGGTGAATGTTGTTGGTATTTTTTACTTATCTCTGAGTCCACAAAATCAAGATAAATTTGTTGGGTAACTTCTACGCTTGAGTGATCTAACAGTCGGCTTAGCGTAGCAAAATCTCCACCATTCAGTAAATAGTACTTAGCAAAATTATTTCTGAGCTGATGAGGTCTTACATCTATACCTGACAACTTGGAATGCTTTCTAAATGCTGATTCAATTGTCCTAATATCCATTTTATTTCCTCTTATGGATGGGAAAACATATGGACTATTCGTGTAACGATCACTGTATTCGAGCCAAGACTTGAGATATCTTCCTGTTTGAGCTGAAAAATAAACAAATCGTTCTTTTTTATTTTTGGTTATCCTAAGCAGTAAAGCATTGTTTCGAAAGTCAATATCTGCTGGCACAATCTCATTTAATTCACTGATACGTGATCCAGTATCCAATATTAACCTTGCGAAAATCCACGTACGGAACTCATGAAATTTTGACATATCAAACGAACGGAAGAACATTTGCAATTCCTGCTCTGATAACAATGATTTAACTTTACGTTGTGGCTTTATTTTTTCAATACCTTCACATGGATTTTTTCTTATTATTTTTTCTTTATACAGATAGCTAAAAAACGCATTAATATTTCTTTGATAATTGGCTAATGTGGTTTCACTGACCTTTTTACCTGTGTCAGATCTGTTTTGTAAGTTATTGATATGCTTAGTTTGTTCGTTCGCTATTGCACTATACTTACCTCGCTCACGTATGTAGGTAAAATAAGCTTTAATATGTTCAGTTTTAACCTTTTTGACATCCTTTATGTAATGAATGTCCTCCAGATAGCGCATAAATAACCTTAGTGATTGATCATATGATCTCATTGTCTTTTGAGACAAACCTCTACTGTTACAATCTGTCATGTAATTATCAATTTCAATCAAAAAATTAAACACAAAAAATCCTCCTTTATCATCATTAAGACGATAAAAGAGGACTGAAAGATTAATTGTCCTATATAAATTTACTTGTTATCACATTCAACATAGTTTATTAGCATATTTGAGTCGTGGAAAATATTTCAGGTTAATAAACCTTGTCATATCAACGCTAGCTAGCGCGATGCTCTAATCTTAATCTGTCAGCAACCATCGCAATAAATTCGGAGTTGGTCGGTTTTGCTTTAGAGACACTTACTGTATAACCGAATAATGAAGAAATGGAGTCCATATTGCCTCTGCTCCAAGCCACTTCAATAGCATGACGTATAGCTCTTTCTACACGTGAAGCAGTTGTATTAAATTTTGAAGCAATATCTGGATATAAGACTTTAGTAATTGACCCAAGTAATTCAATGTCATTATATACCATTGTGATCGCTTCACGGAGGTACATATAACCTTTAATGTGCGCTGGTACACCGATTTCATGAATAATGTGTGTAATGCTTGCTTCTAAATCGAATTTTCTGTTATTACTGCTATTGTTCGATTTATGGTCATTATGTACAGCAGTTTGAATTCCATGAACTTGTCTTATTTGTTCTGCAAGATGTTCTAAATCGAATGGCTTCAAAATGAAATACGACGCACCTAAACCAACTGCTTTTTTAGTCACTTCTTCTTGACCAAATGCAGTAAGCATAATTACATTAATGTGTCTTGTGTTGTCATTTTGTTTAAGTTTAGAAAGTACAGCTAAGCCATCTATATGAGGCATAATAATGTCTAATACTACTACATCTGGGTTTAACTCTTCAAGCTTATCAAGACATTCTTTCCCATTATATGCCTTACCTACTACTTCAATATCACTCTGATCAAATAGGTAATCATCCATTAAATCCACAAGCTCTTGATTGTCATCTACTAACATAACTTTAGTCTTTTCCACAAAAAGTTCCTCCTTCAATTATGCTACAATTTTGCTTCCACCTAATAATTTCGACAAAAGGAAGAAAAATCCTGCTTAACTTTATTAAAAAAATATCTTTTTTTAAAAATATGGAAATGTCGAAAAATCTTTCATATAGCATAACAACATTTTTATCCTAAAGCAAGGAGATTGGGACATAAGCTGCTATACGTATTAATAGAGTGCAAAGCAGCCGCTCTGGCTAATCGTTTCGCTTTCCAAGGGCAAAACCCGCTGGACAGTTGGAGCGATTGTTACGCAACTATAGCCCATTACGACGAACATAAGTTAGTGCGTAATATATTCCTAATAAATTGGAAAATCCAAACGATTTCAAGGTCTATTTGAATAATCGTTTGGATTTTTTTGCATTTCTTTTGTCCTAGCCTCTATCAATTAGCTAGCTAGCTTGCTTTCTTATTTTTTTGTTGGTAAATGTTTATTCCTGCTTCATTCAGCATCCATTCAATATGAACACCATAACCACTGGTCGGATCATTGACAAAAACGTGCGTAACCGCGCCAATAACTTTATCATCTTGGATTATAGGACTACCACTCATCCCTTGTACAATTCCACCTGTTGCCTCTAATAATCGTTCATCTGTAATTTCTAAAATGATCCCTTTTGTAGCAGGTGCTGTTTGCTCAATGCTATTGACGATTTCTACATCAAATGCCTCCACTTTTTCCCCATCAATTACTGTTAATATTTGGGCTGGACCTTCTTTCACTTCATTTGGAAGTGCTATCGGCATCGGTTTAGACCATTTGCCTTCTTTAGGTGGCTCTTTTAAGGTACCAAAAATCCCAAAAGGAGAATTTTTAGTTATGTTACCTAATTGTACATCGTTAAATTTAAAATCTGCTTTCTTCTCACCAGGAATACCATGTTCGCCCTTTTTTATATCTGTAATTTGTGAACGAACGATCGAACCATCATTAATTTCCACAGGCTTTCTAGTATCCATATCGGAAATAATATGACCTAGTGCACCATATTTTTCTGATTTAGGATCGTAAAAAGTCATGGTACCAATTCCAGCGGCTGAGTCACGAATGTATAATCCAATTCGGTAACCATCTTCTTTAACATCAAATTGAGGATTTAGATCCGTCTCAATCGTTTGATCGCCTCGTTTAATCTCCAAGCTTAATGATTCGTTGTTCTCACCAGCTTCTTTTACCATAGGTGCAACTTCTTCCATACTCTTAATCGTCTTATCGTTTATTGAAATTATACTGTCGCCAACTTCAACATTTGCTTGTTCACCTGGAGATATGGTGCCATTATCAGTCGTAACTAAATGATGCCCTACAACTAGTACTCCTTGTGTTTGCAAGTTAATTCCTATTGATTGGCCACCAGGTATAATCCGGAAGTCATCAAATACTTCCACATCGACTTTTTTTAGTGGTACTTGTCCGAGGGTGTATGTGACCTCATCATTGCCACTTTCTTCAAGTGAATAGTTCATTAAATCTGTAGCATATTGGACTGCATCTTCATTCGTTGCGGATACCGTCACATCATTTCCTAACAAAGGTAATGAAACGGATTCTGATTGAGAAAATGTTTTAATTTCGTTTGGGATGGAAAGGTATATTTGAAATGGTGAATACCATGGGAGCACAAATAATATGACAAGGAGTATTAATCCTATACTTTTTCTTACATAATCATATTTCACAACATCGCCCTCCTTGTAATACAGAACTGTTTTTGATCTGTATCATTAATTTGACCTTAAGGAGGGCTTTTTAAACCCGTTAAACATAACAAAATCGGGTGAACTTTTCCACTTGTAGAAATGTTTTGCCGGGATATTATTTTTTGTGATTCATTTCAATTAATTCTTTTGCATGTATTCTGGATGTTTCAGTTAGTTCATTACCTGTAATCATTTTACCTATCTCGTCAATACGTTGTTCAAATGTAAGTTCCTGTATCATCGTATGCGTTCGATTGCCCTTAATAACTTTTTCGATTTTCAAATGTGTATCTGCAATAGATGCAACTTGAGGAAGGTGTGTAATACAAAGAACCTGTGACCCGACTGAAATGTTATAAATTTTATCTGCCATTGACTGAGCTACGCGTCCACTTACTCCAGTATCTACTTCATCAAATATAACACTGGTTATTCCCTGATGTTGTGAGAAAATGTGTTTTAATGCCAACATTACCCGTGACATTTCACCGCCAGAAGCAATACGATCAAGCTCTTTTACTGGTTCACCGGGGTTGGTCGAAATTAAAAACCTTACTTGATCTATGCCATTTTCGTTTGGATATACTTTTTTTCCTTCGAAGGATATACCCTTTTCTTTATTAGGGATCGAGACATTCACTTGGAAATCCGTTTTTTCCAAATAAAGATCTTTTAATTCTGTCATTACAGCTTTTTCTAATTGTTTCGCTGCTTTCTTTCTGATAGTATGTAACTCTTTTGCTTCTAATAGTAAATCATTTGCTGCTTCTTGAAGCATTGCAGATAAATTGGCAAGATGTTGATCACGGTTTTTGAGCGCATCCAATTCTTCTTCAATCTTAGCACTGTACGTCATAATTTCTTCCACACTTTGGCCATACTTTCTTTTTAATTGATCAATTTCATGTAGTCTTGATTCAATTAATTCAAGCCGACCTGGTTCGTAATCCATATTTTCAAGCTGTTGTCTTATTTGATAAGATAGCTCTTCAATTAAATAGTAATGATCGACAAATTGTTGATGTATTTGTTGAATATCTTTATTATGCTCTCCTGCTTCCTCCAGACTACTAGCTGCAAGTGATAACCAATCCAACCCTTTCTGTTCACCATGGAGTGCATTATAAGCATCTTTCAAATTTTGATGAATGGTTTCAAAATGATGTAATTCATTACGTTCCTTACTTAGATTTTCATCTTCGTGAGGTTGTAAGTCTGCATTTTGAATTTCGTTTAATTGAAACTCCAACAAATCGATTCGCTGTGCCATTTCCTGTTCGTTTTTATTATTGGCTTCATATTTTTCTTGCAGATCTTTCCATTGCTGATATAACTTTTGATAGTCCTTCTTAAAGTTAGAATGATTGGACTGATAAAAAAAGTCCAATAACTCAATATGCTTATCCTGATTTAATAATGCTTGTGTTTCATGTTGACTATGTATATCTAAGACAGTTTGTCCAATCTCTTTTAAAATCGCTAGAGTCGTTAACTTCCCGTTGATCCGGCAGATACTTTTTCCTGAATGTGAAATAGTACGGTGCAGAACAAGCATATGATCTTCCATTATCTCCACACCTAATTCTTTTGCCTTTCGATAAACAGGATGAGAAGTGTCATCAATAATAAATAAACCTTCTAATTCTGCCTTCTTCTCACCATGACGAACATATTCAACCGATCCCCTTCCACCAATCAATAAACCTATTGCATCAATGATGATTGATTTTCCAGCACCCGTTTCACCTGTTAATACGGTCAAACCCTTTTGAAATGGAATATGAAGTTCATCAATGATAGCAAAATTTTTTATGGTTAATTCGGTCAACATATGCTGATCACCTCTATAACATATCTAAAAATTTATTTTTAAGTGCTTCTGCTTCTTCTGTCGTCTTACATATGATGAGAATCGTATCATCACCACAAATAGATCCGACAATTTCTTCCCATCCCAAATTATCAATTAATGCACCCATTGCCTGAGCATTTCCAGGCAAAGTTTTCATTACAATAAAATGAGTGGCAGTATCTATACTAATAAATGCATCCATAATAAATCGTTTTAATTTGTTTAAAGGATTAAACTTCTGGTCTGCTGGTAAACTATACTTATATCTACCATCTGCAGTTGGAACCTTTACCAAATGTAATTCCTTTATATCTCGAGAAATAGTTGCCTGAGTAATTCCATACCCTTGACTTCTTAATTCTTCAACCAAATCGTCCTGCGTCTCAATTTCATTTTCTGTGATAATTTCTCGAATTTTGATATGTCGCTGAGCTTTATTCATATTCCTTCCTCCCGCACTTTACTAGCCTATACCCTTAAAAATGGCTATCTTTAACAGTTGTCCAGCTAATTATTGATCTAATACCTGATGGGATTCCGCTACTACTTGTTCTGTTAAAGACAATACGTCCATTTTCTCTTTTCGATCGGATGCTGATTTTTCCAATAAGGCTAAGTATTCAATATTACCATCTCCACCAGTTATCGGCGAAAAGGTCAAATTCAAAATTTGAAACCCTGTTTCTTCAGCAAACGACAATATATCCCTTAATACGTGTAAATGAACGGAAGGATCTCTTACTATTCCTTTTTTACCTACTTGTTCTCTGCCTGCTTCAAACTGTGGTTTAATCAAAATTACCGCTTTACTGCCTGAGCTTAACAAACGGAACAGTGGTGGTAAAATTAATCGTAAAGAAATAAAAGAGACATCAACTGTAGCAAAATCAGGTATATCGTTTGTTAACATATCTGGCGTAACGTAACGGAAGTTAGTTCTTTCCATTACAACTACACGAGGGTCATTTCGTAGTTTCCAATCTAATTGATTATAACCGACATCGATTGCGTAGCTTAAGCTTACACCATTTTGTAAAGCGCAGTCGGTAAATCCACCAGTGGAAGAACCGACATCCACCATAATTTTGCCCTTTAAATCTAATGCAAAATATTCAATCGCCTTTTCTAATTTAAGTCCTCCGCGACCTACATATGGTATTGCTTTACCTTTTATTTCTATAGGTATATCATCGTTTACTTTCGTACCAGGCTTATCCAATCTTTGTCCCTCAGAAAATACAAGTCCTGCCATTATCGTTCTTTTAGCTTTCTCTCTAGAGTCACTCAATCCTCGATCAACGATTAATTGGTCTAAGCGCATTTTTTTACTCATTAGTTATCATGCCCTTTTTTGTTCACCATTACTTATGGATAATAGTTTTTTAATTTCAAGAACAATTTGTTCTTGTGTCAGATTTATTTCTTCTAGTAATTCTTTTACACTACCGTGTTCAATAAAGCGGTCAGGAATGCCCATTCGTTTCATTTGTGGATGATAGTCATTTTCCTCTGCAAATTCCAGCACAGCTGACCCAAATCCACCTTTTAATACTGCTTCCTCTACAGTTAAAATGGGAATTTCTTTGCTCATTATCTCATGAAGCATTTCTTCATCTAACGGCTTGATAAATCGAGCATTAATCACTTCAACATTCATTCCTTGTTTTTGTAAATATTCACTTGCAGCAAGTGACATATCAATGGTTGTACCAAATGTTAAAATAACTGCGTCGGTACCTTGTTTTAACACTTCCCATTTACCAATAGGCAATGTTTTTAACTCTTGATCCATTTCAACCCCTAATCCATTCCCTCTTGGAAAGCGAACAGCTATCGGACCATCATTATAGGAAATTGCAGTATGCACCATGTGCTGACACTCATTTTCATTTTTGGGCATCATGATCACCATATTAGGGAGATGACGTAAAAATGCAATATCAAATACTCCTTGATGTGTTTCCCCATCAGCTCCTACTAACCCTGCACGATCAATTCCAAAAGCAACGTTCAAATTTTGACGGCATACATCATGTACTAATTGATCGTAAGCTCTTTGTAGAAACGTCGAATATATTGCAAGGAAAGGTTTCATACCCTGGGTTGCCAAACCAGCTGCTAGTGTAGTTGCATGCTGTTCAGCGATACCAACATCAAACAATCGTTCTGGATATTTTTCTTGGAATTTATCCAGTTTTGAGCCAAGTATCATGGCGGGTGTAATAACTGCCAGCCGTTCTTCTTTGTCAGCGATATTTTCTAATGTGTCACTTACTACTTGACTCCAAGCTGGAGCATCATTAGCAGGCTTTATCTTTTCGCCAGAGTCAATTTTATATGGTCCTACTCCGTGCCATTTATCTTTTTTATCAGATTCTGCGGGATAATATCCTTTACCTTTTTGTGTGATTACATGAACAAGCACAGGTCCCTGTGTTTTTTTAGCATATTCAATATGTTCTTGTAAATCTTTAAAATCATGACCATCAACAGGTCCAAAGTAGGTGAAGCCAAACTCTTCAAACAACATTCCAGGAACCATGAAATACTTCATACTATCCTTCATTCGTTCTGCTGTTTGAGCAATCCTACCACCAACTGCCGGAATCCTTTTCAGCAGAATTTCCAACTCATCTTTCACACGATTATATTTTCCTGCGCTTCTCATTCTACCCAATGCATTATGCAATGCTCCCACATTGCCAGCTATAGACATCTCATTATCATTAAGAATAACGGTTATATTCTTCTTCTCATGACCGATATGATTGAGTGCTTCTAACGCCATACCACCAGTTAATGCTCCGTCACCTATTATTGGAACAACATAATTATCCTCTTGCTTCATGTCCCTAGCAATAGCCATTCCCATTGCTGCAGAAAGGGATGTTGAGCTATGTCCAGTTTCCCAGACATCATGAGCACTTTCCGTCATCTTAGGAAATCCGCACAATCCTTTATACTGTCTCAGTGTATCAAATTGCTCCGTACGTCCTGTTAAGATTTTATGAATGTAGGATTGGTGACCGACATCAAAAATTAACTTGTCCTCCGGACTGTTAAAATGCTTATGGAGAGCAATAGTTAATTCCACTACTCCTAAGTTAGCACCCAAATGCCCACCTGTTATAGATAGTTTTTCAATTAAAAACTGACGTATTTCGCCAGCTAAAAATTCAAGTTCTTCATTGTTTAATTTTTTTAAAAATATTGGATTTTTTATCTTGGTTAGATCCATAAAGGAATCCTCCCTACTATTATTCAAGATTCGACTTACATTTATTTCGACAATACTTTTATTTTAATTTTTTCTTCTAAAAATGCAATTATTTTACCAACGAGAAAAATTATTTTTGTAGATGAATGAATGGCCAAAAACTTCCCAATAGCCTTTCCACCAACTGTCAGAGCGGCTACAAGGCTCGTAAGTACAACATTAATAACTAAATGAAATGTTGTTCCTTCCCCATAACCAAATCCATTGGCAATTTGCAATACTACAATAGCAGATGCTGTTCCACTTATTATACCAGAAATATCTCCAATCACATCATTACAAAAGCTGGCGAAGCGGTCAGCATTTCTAACTATTTGAATCGCTTGCCTGGAACCGCTTACCTTCTCTGCTGCCATTGCATGAAACGGAACTTCATCTGCAGCCGTTGCAGCTATCCCTAGCATATCAAAAAAGACCCCAATCAATACAATAATTAACACGATCACTAGTCCAATGATCGACATTACTCCACTTAATATGGACGAAGATATTATGGAAAAAATAGCCGCTAACACAAACGTGATAACGGCAATACTTAAACTGAATTTCATGGATTTTTGTAATTGTTTTTTATTCATATCATACCTCGTTATCTGATTCCATTATGTATAAATTAGGAATGGAATGGTCATTTAAAAGGTAAAAACTGCGGCTTAGGTCCAGTAGGTTTTCCCAGGCAGGTACCGAGTGTTGCCACTCTGGCGGTTCCCCTTTAAACCCACCTTAGCGATGTCACCATGCGCTAGACTGGATTACCACTTAGTCCACACTATAATCCCCTTTAAATGTCCATATTTATTCAGGAACAGTCTAGGAGATTTCCTCGACAATCTTTAACCGTTTCCTAGCCTCTTTTGCAGTACGAATTTCATATAGAAAAATATGTCCTGTACTGGTGGCCATCCAGTTACGAACACTTGTTACCTATAATCCCCTTCGCACCACTCAAGGCAGGCTACGCTACGAATAAGAATACCCGATCCTTATTGCGTAGGTTCATACCCCATTCCATACCTTATTCTTGGCTAAGAATAACATACAGATATGGGCCTCCGCGGAAGAAGGGTCGTCGCCCACATGCCTTTGTGGATCGCCCTTCAACCTTAACTCCCAGCATCGACCCAAGGCTGGGCGCCTCAAGCCAACACAAGGAACTTCATCGATGTGCCCTTTGGCAGATTTTTAGGCCCGCCTTCAGAAACGGAGGATTGACTAGAATACTGCACCATCCCACTTACTTACTTTAAATATAACATATTTCACGTTTTTTCACAATGTTATTACTGATTACGGGTACTTAAATAACTAGTCAATAACGCTAAATCAGTGTTTTCTATACCTACATCATGCAAACATTGAAGAGCATCTTTTACATATTTTTCTTTATATTCTTTTGCTTCTTTTAATCCTAGTATGCTGGGATAGGTGCTCTTTTCATTTGTAATATCACTACCAACCTGTTTACCAATGATGGCTTGATCCCCTTCAATGTCCAAAATATCATCTTGGATTTGAAATATAATTCCTAGATAATCACCAAACTTCTTTAATATTCTCATTTCTTCTTGGGAAACGCCTGCTAAAAAACCACCGATTTCTACTGCAAAAGAAATAAGTCTTCCTGTTTTTAAGTGGTGGATACGTTCTAAGTCGTGAATCGTAATAAGTTGATTTTCTGCTTCCATATCTAAAAATTGTCCGGCAACCATTCCTTCTAATCCACTTCCTTTTGCAAGCTTTTTAACGATGATGACTTTTTCACTATCAGTGTATAGATCCGATGAAGTGATAACATGGAAACTATTGGTTAACAAACCATCACCAGCTAATATGGCGGTAGCTTCATCAAATTTTTTGTGATTCGTAAGTTGTCCCCTTCTATACGTATCATTATCCATTGCAGGTAAGTCATCATGTATTAAGGAATACGTATGAATCATTTCTAATGCTATTGCTGCAGGATACACTTTCGTGGTATCTCCACCAAGCCCTTCACAGGTTAATTTCATTAAAAGTGGACGCAATCGTTTTCCGCCTGCTTCGATAGAGTATAGAACCGATTCACGTAATCGATCGGGGATATCTAATTGCTTAATATATGATGTTAGCGCGTTATTAAGTTGATGCTGTTCTTTATCTAACAGAGCTTGTAATGTGTTGTCCACTTATTTTTCCTCCTGAATCTCAAAGCTTTCACGTTCATTATCCTCACGCAATATTTCTTTCATTTGTTTTTCCGCATTTACTAATTTTTCGTGACATATTTTAGATAATTCAGATCCTTCTGCATAATACTTCATTGCTTGTTCTAGAGGAATTTCCCCATCCTCCATTTTATTAACAATCGTTTCTAACTGCTCAAGTGCTTCTTCAAATGATAATTCCTTTTTTGTATTACTCATTATTCTCTCCCTTTATAATTTCTTCTGCTCTAGCTTCTACATATCCGTCTGCAAATTGGACGATAAATGGCTTGTCTTTCTTCATCTGCTCCACACTTCGAACTATTTCAGTTTCTTGGATATAAGTAATGGAATATCCTCTCTTCATAATTCGCGTAGGATTTAATAAATCGAGCTCTGCTAAGCTTTTACTAAACATATTTTTCTTCTGATTTAATTGTTGATTACTTGCACGAGTTAATCTTTTCTTTAAATCTTGAACGTGTTGATTTTGTTTATCTATTTGCCTGTCAAGATTTAGACGATGATAACGCTGATTCAAATATTGGTAATACTCCCTTTTACCTTGAACGATGTAAAGTAATTGTTTTTTCAACTGATCCACTGCACGGTCAAGTCTTTGCTCCTTTTCCTCCACTAATCGGGTAGGATATTTAAAGACATAAGAACTTTCAATCGATGCTAATCTCTCTCGAGAGCGTACTAATTTATGTCGAATATTGTTCTCAATAAATTGATTAATTTTTTTCAGCTTTTCTAATAAATCGAATTGTGAGGGTACAGCTAATTCGGCTGCAGCCGTCGGTGTTGGCGCACGTAAATCAGCCACCATATCGCTAATCGTTATATCTGTTTCATGACCAACTGCAGAAATGACAGGAAGCTCAGACTGAGAAATTGCCCTAGCAACTTCCTCTTCATTAAAGGACCATAATTCTTCTAATGACCCGCCACCTCTTCCAACAATAATAAGATCCAGATTATCGATCTGATTTGCTTTTTTTATTCCGTTTGCAATAGAGGATGCAGCTTGTTTTCCTTGTACTAATACAGGAATGATTAAAATATTTGCTATTGGATAACGTCTTTCCATCGTTGTTAAGATATCACGGATAGCTGCACCAGTTGGAGAGGTTATAACTGCTATATGCTGTGGGTAATTTGGTAATGCTTTTTTATGTATTGGGTCAAAAAGACCTTCCTTTGAAAGTTTTTCTTTAAGTTGCTCAAAAGCTAAGTGAAGCGCACCAATTCCATCTGGCTGCAATTCTTGTATATATAGCTGATATTGTCCCTGCGATTCGAAGACACTGACATAACCAGTGATCAGTACCTTCATTCCATTCTCTGGCTGAAAGGCAAGATCTTGATTTTGCCTATGAAACATTACCGCACGTATACTGGTGTAATCATCTTTAATGGTCATATACATGTGACCTCTAGAATGGTGTTTAAAGTTAGATATTTCTCCTCTTAACCAGATATGATTAAGATGATTATCGACATCAAATTTCTTTTTAATATACTTGGTTAAAGCGGTCACAGATAAATACTTATCTTCCACAACATCATCCCTCTACAATCTTATTATATCTATACGGACTTGTGTTTAATCTGTAAGAAAAGGTCATTCTCTTAAGAATGACCTTTTCCTTTCATATTAAAATATATGAAGCAGTTGCACAAGTCTTATGATAGTCCGTTCGCTTTTTTGGCCGATTTGATTGTGTTATGCATGAGCATCGTAATTGTCATCGGGCCGACACCTTTTGGAACTGGGGTAATATAGCTTGCTTTTTCCTTTGCGGAATCAAAATCGACATCGCCTGTTAACGTACCATCTTCGATTCTATTAACTCCCACATCGATTACAATAGCGCCTTCTTTTATATGCTCACCACTAATAAAATGCGCTTTCCCTACTGCTACAATTAAAATGTCCGCAGATGCTATGTATTCTTCCATATTTTTGGTCCGTGAATGGCAGTATGTAACAGTTGCATTTTCACTTAAAAGTAACTGTCCAACTGGCTTTCCTACAATATTACTTCTTCCTATTACCACAGCATGCTTTCCTTCCAAGGAAATGTTTTTCGATTTCATCATTTGTATAATACCGTAGGGTGTACATGGATAGAATGTATCTTTTCCAGTCATCATTCGACCAATGCTTATCGGATGAAATCCATCCACATCTTTCTCTGGAGAAATTGCTTCTATTATAAGTTGTTCATCAATATGTGCTGGTAAAGGTAACTGTACTAAAATTCCATGGACCGAATCTTTTTTATTTAATGTATCGATTAGCGTTAGTAATTCTTCTTGTGAAGTGGATTCAGGTAGCTCGATTAGCTCTGAGTCGACACCTACATAATCAGATGCTTTTTGCTTACCTTTTACGTATGATTTAGATGCCGGATCATCACCTATTAACACTACGGTCAAGCCAGGAATAATTCCTTTCTCCCGAAGATTGCTTACTTCTTCTTTCATTTCATCCCTTAAAGATTGTGCTAACTCACTACCATATATAATTTCTGCAGTCACTATTGCTCCCCCTTATTTTATCATTTTTGATAATACACCATTGATAAATTTCCCTGATTTATCATCACCGAAAATATGAGCAATCTCGATTGCTTCATTGAGCACTACACTCTCGGGTGCATCCTGTAAATAAAATAATTCATAAGTAGCCATACGTAGTAGCGTTCTTTCTACCAAAGCAACTCTTTCTAACGACCATTTTTCTAAATGGTTTTTAATTTTTTCATCGATCTCCTCTTTATTCTCGGCAACACCATTGATAAGGTTGAACAAGAAAGAATCATGTTCACTTTCTTCTAACGTATGCTCAATGGTAGTTGCTAGATCGTATTCCTCTGTATCCAAAGAAAATAAAATTTGTAATGCTTTCTCTCGTGCAGTTCTACGTTTCATTTACTTTTTTTGCTCCTTATTGCGATCATATTCTCACTTCCAAATGATAACACGTTATCTTTAGGATTGCCATTAAATCTTATCATTCCACAACAAAAAATATTGATTCTATAAAAAAGGTATACCTCATATAGCGGTCGATTTAATGGATCATATTATAGTAAAAAAGAATGAAAGTCCCAGCAGATAAGTCCGCGGGTCTTTCATTCTTGAATTACTACTCTTCTTTTTCCTCATTATGCTGTTCCATATGAACGCCCACAACATGTACGTTAATTTCTTTAATTATAATAGCGGTCATATTTTCAATTGCTTGCCTTACATTTAATTGTATCTTTTCAGCGACTACAGGAACAGCGTGTCCATAATCGACCACAATATAAACATCGATCGATACTGCTTCATCAGTCAATTCTACTTTTATACCTTTACCATGTGCTTTTTTCCCTAATCGCTCTGCAACGCCTGTTGCAAAATTTCCTCTCATGCTGGAAACACCAGGCACTTCTGTAGTAGCTATCCCTGCAATTACCTCTAATACATCTGGCGCAATTTCAACTCTTCCCAATGGAGTAGACTCGCTTACATTAAGTAATTGATTTTCTGCCATAACGAACGCCCCTTTTGACTAAGATTAGTCTTGCCCTTCTTCCATTATACTATATTTTTCTAAAAATCTTGTGTTAAAATCACCGTCAACAAATACTGGGTGAACCATCATTTTGCGGTGGAAAGGAATCGTCGTATGAACACCTTCTACAACAAATTCATCTAGTGCCCGTTTCATTCGATCAATCGCTTCTTTTCGAGTCTTACCGTACGTTATTAACTTGGCAATCATCGAATCATAATATGGTGGAATTCGATAGCCTGGGTATGCGGCAGAATCAACTCTGATTCCTAAACCGCCGGGTGGTAAATACATATCTATCATACCAGCAGAAGGCATGAAATTCTTTTCAGGGTTTTCTGCATTAATACGACATTCCATCGCCCACCCATCGAATGTAATATCTTCCTGTTTATAACTTAACTTCTCATTATTGGCAATTTTTATTTGTTCTTTAATCAAATCTACCCCTGTAACCATTTCAGTAACAGGATGCTCTACCTGAATACGGGTATTCATTTCCATAAAATAGAACTTATTTTCTTTTTGGTCGAAAATAAATTCAATCGTTCCTGCACCAGAATATTGTACCGCTTTTGCTGCTTTAACGGCAGCGTCTCCCATTTTACGTCTCATATCCTCATCAATAGCTGGGGAAGGTGTTTCTTCTATTAATTTTTGTAGTCTTCTTTGGATACTACAATCTCTTTCCCCAAGATGTATCACATTACCGTGATTATCCGCTAAAACTTGTATTTCTACATGTCGAAAGTCTTCAATAAATTTTTCTAAATATACACCTGGGTTACCGAATGCTTTCTCTGCCTCATTCTGTGTTACTCGGATACCTTTTAATAATTCTTCTTCAGTACGAGCTACGCGAATACCCTTACCACCACCACCAGCAGTGGCTTTAATAATTACAGGAAACCCTATTTCTTTGGCCACCTTCAGTCCTTCTTCTTCATCCCTGATGATTCCATTTGAACCCGGTACCACCGGAACACCGGCTTCTCTTAATGTTTCTCTTGCTACGTCTTTTGTACCCATTTTTTGAATTGCGTATGCACTTGGACCAACAAATGTTATATTACACGCATCACAGATCTCTGCAAAATCTGCGTTTTCTGATAAAAAACCGTAACCAGGATGAATCGCATCCGTGTCAGTTAATGTAGCGACACTCATAATATTTGTAAAGTTTAAATAACTGTCCCTGCTTAGTTTTGGTCCGATACAATATGCTTCATCCGCTAACTGTACATGTAATGCATCGCTATCAGCTTCAGAATATACCGCCACTGTTTCGATTCCCATCTCTTTTGCAGATCGAATTATTCTGACTGCTATTTCTCCACGGTTAGCAATTAACAGCTTCTTAATCACAATGTCATCCCCTTATGCCTTCTTGATTCGGAATAATGGTTGTCCATATTCCACTAATTCACCATTTTCTGCCAATATTTCTGTAATGGTTCCTTTTACATCTGCTTCAATCTCATTAAATAATTTCATTGCTTCAACAATACATACAATGGTGTCCTCATTTACATGATCACCAACTTGCACATAAGCTTGTTTATCTGGTGATGGAGAGCTATAGAAAGTCCCTACCATTGGTGATACAATTTCATGATCATAATCTGCTTTTGATTGTGTTTGTGTTTCTTCCTTTGCTTCCGGCTCTGCAGTTGAAGCTTCGGATTTAGTAGTTACTTCGGCAGTAACTTGTGATACAGCTTCTTGTGATGGTACTACAGATTCAGAAACGGTAGTCATTGCTGTAGGTACACCTGTATTTTTCTTCAGCTTAATTTTCGCTCCTTGTGCTTCATAAGAGAATTCTTCAATAGTTGATTGATCTAATTTGTCAATTAATTGGTTGATTTCTTGAATTGTTAACATTTCTGCACCCCTTCAAACTTTTATTACAATTAATAACAGGTACTAATAACTCCTTCTAACATTTTACGCAATAGATATAAAAACTGCAACCATTGTTTTTATTATCATCAAATAATGAGAACATATTATCTGTTGTTGGTATTGCATTACTTAGATTTCATTGTTGTTATAGCCTCTCAAGACGTATATACCGCCAGCTTTTAAAAAAACTATATCGAATATTGCAAAGGGAAAAATAAAAATGCCCTCGAGAAATCTCAAGGACAAGTCAATGTGTCTCTAGAAGAGTTACCATAGGATTAGCTTGGCTGGTAGCTGACATCAATTTTTATTTCACCAAATTCATCCTTCGCATGCTGAATAATTTCATTTGCTTCTTCTACCGAAAGGCTGTCGGCTTGGACAGTTATCACCACATTATTGTCTGATACATTTCGAACAAGTACTTCTTCATATCCATTTAATGATCTCAACGTGTCTTCCAGAATACTTTCTTTTTTATCTAACATTTCAATTTCTTTCATGGCTTCATATGCTTCATTCTTCTCATCTGAACTACTTTCACTAGAAGCAACAATCGATTCCAATCTTTCTTTTTCCATACTTCTTTGATTAGTAATTTCCATACGAACTGCCGTAAAGTATTGTTCCGAATCAACAGATGAATTATCTACTTCTCCACTAATATCTTCCGCACCTGCTTCCTCCTCTATCCCTGCTTCTTCTGGATCTTCTTCAATAGCATCCTCTGTTGATGGATCTACATTTGATAAAGATGTAGCTTGATCCTGCTCTTGATCTGCATCAAAATATGCCAAATCTCCTTCAGTTGGTGCATTTAGATAATAGACACTTAACACAATCATTAAACTCAACATCGTTAGTAACCATACTGTTTGCTTTTTTAACATAGTTTCCCCTCCTAATTTATTTATTATTTTTTTGGCATAACTGAAACTCGATGAGCCGGTACATCCAACACTTTGGATACGGCCTCTAACACCCATTTTTTGACTTCCAGGTTGTCCACACCATTCGCAACTACCAAGACCCCTCTAACTTGAGGTTTTTTGGTCTGGATTAATAAAGGTACCTCTTGCTCCCCTTGACGAATAATAACAACTGTTTGCTCTCTTGTTTCATCATCAATTTTTCTAGAACCACCGTTTTGATCTGATTCACTGGTTATTTGTGAACCAATTACTAAATTTTTCTCGTAAACTTGTTCATTTGTAGCATCAAGATTGACCATTACTTCAACATCTGAAACTCCGGTGATTTTATCAAGTAATTGGACTAAGTCTCTTTCATAGGCAGCTTCTAAATCTCCTATCTTGGAGGTTGCATCAGATACATCCGATTGTTTCCATGTTTCATTATCTTCATCTCCTGTTGATGATTCGATCATACTTGGTGGTTCTGCTAATTGATTTTCTGATTGATTGGAGCTGAACACATTACTGATTAACAATATAAAAACTGCAATTAATACAAGCAATGCAATATACTGCATTTTTGTTGTTTTTTTATCTTTTGTTTTTAAGCTTGATAGAAATTTTTCTAACCATTTAGGCACCTTATTCCTCCTTCCATCCAACATGAATTATACTTTCCTCCACTCCCCACTGATCTGCTAAGAAATGTTTCACTTCTTCATCATCCTGGGGCTCAGCTTCGGAAGTCTGAGGTAAAGAGTCGCCAATTTGTATATTCACCTCTTCGACTACTATAGATGTGTCATCCGTTATAGCAAGTTGGACATAAATACTTTCAATCTCATTATCTGCTGAAGTCGGATGACTAGCCCAATTAACTTCCATGTCCACAATTTGATAATTGTATGTTTCCTCCAACTCCTTCTCTACCATATTTTCCATTTGGACAACCATCTCTTCTAATACATATGCAGCTTGTATCTGTTCTATTTCACTTTTCTGCTGATTCATTCCATTTTCTATTCTCGACTCCATTGATGGATCTGGATTGGTGGTGATTAATTGATCCACCATTTTATGGACATCGACATTAAAAATAGACAGTATCGGTTGTAGGATAATAAGAATAAGCAATAGCCCTATTACTAATTTGACATACTGTCTTAGTTTCGAACTGGGAAGAATTAGATCTACTACCATCGCTACAATCATAAAGATAATAATTTGCAATATCCAACCTGATAAGTACTCAATGACTCTCCCCTCCTATCTCACCATCATCGTTAGATTACTCGAAATAATTAGAATGACAATAGTAAAGAAAAACATAAATGTAACCAATAATAGTGCAGCAAACAAATAAAGGATATGTTTCCCAATTATATCCAAACACTCTATTACTGGACCATCACCAACAGGTTGTAAAATGGCAGTTGTCACTTTATACATTAATGAGATGGTAAAAATCTTAATTGCCGGAAATAATACAATCCCAATTAAAATCACGACACCTATCATCCCTATACCATTCTTAATTAAAATAGTGGCACTTAATACCGTATCTGTTGCATCTGTAAAAATCCTACCAATTACCGGGATAAAGTTACCCGTTACAAATTTTGCTGTTTTCATGGCAATACCATCCTGAATCGCACTTGCAGCTCCTTGTACAGATATAACCCCTAAAAAAACGGTAAGCAGAATTCCCATTATGCTAATAGCGATGTTTTTTATTAAGTTAGCTAATTTTGTTGCTTTATATTCTGTACTAATTGTGCTCACTATTTGAAGAATTGCCGAGATTAAGATAAGCGGTATGACAATTTTGGAAATTACTAAAACACTTGAATGTATAAGAAAAATAATAATCGGATGAAAAAACGAAATCGTTACTAGGTGTCCGAGAGAGGCCAATATTCCTAATAGCAAAGGTATTAATCCAATTAAAAAGTTTTGAGCCAATTGTACCGTATCTATTACGTAACTTGTTGCCAACTGAAAACTTGAAAGTGCAATAATGATTAACATCGTATAAACGATCGCATATGCTACTTTACTCACGACTTGTTTTTCAAAAGCATTTTGAATCGTTTGTAATACTAAGCAAAATAATGTTAATAGCATTAAGGTACCCAACAACTTACCATTCTCCACAATCTCATAAAATAAGAAACGGAGAATTCCTTTAAACCATTCATTTAGAGAGAGACTTTGCTCACCTTTTACAATAGACCATACATTTTCTTTATTAAGTTCTGGTAGTGCATCGTTATATTCATTCCCTAAATAATCCCAATAGTCTTGAAGTTCGCTCCCTTCAATCATCTGTTGGTAAGCATCTGTTTGATTGGATACATCTGCTGCGAGCTGTATTGGAATAATAAAAAAGAAAAGTGCAATAATGAAAACAAGTTTTCTAGTAAAACGCATGTATATCCTTCCTTACTATGTGATCGGAAAAATATTTATGATTGTTTCAATTAATGATTTAAATATTGGAATTGCTAAAATGAGGATAAACACTTTCCCTATCATTTCAATTTTGACTGCAACCGACTCTAAACCAGCATCTTTCACAATGTTTGCTCCTATTTCCGTAATATATGATATGCCAATGATTTGAAGGATTGTCTTAATGTATACTTCATTTATATTTGCCTGTTCACCTAAATAAGTAATTAGATTTAAAATTTCCTTTACGTACTGAATAACAAAAATAAAAAAATAGAGAACCGTTAATACCACAATAAGAAACGCAATACTAGGCTGCTTGTCCTTTAATAATAAAAATAGGACTGATGCTATAATTCCTACACTGATTACTTCAAAGATTTCCATAAATCATTATCCTTTTAGAAAAAATACAGCTCTAATCTGCTGAAACAAGTCTGAAATGCTGTTTAGGACAAATAACAAGACAATAATAAAACCAACTAAACTTACAAATTGAGCATATTCTTCTTTCCCCATTTGCTTTAATATCGTGTGAATCATCGCAACGATAATTCCGATGCCTGCAATTTGAAATAAAACGCTTGTATCTCCAATCACGTGATATCTCCTCTCTATAGCAAGAGTAAAACAATAAAAGTACCAACTAGAAATCCAACACTTCTTGACATTTTTCCATAGCGATAATTCTTTTCCTCTGCTTCTGTTAGTTTTCTTTCAAGATGAGTAATCGTTAAACGAATATATTTTTGTTGTTGGACAATATCATGCTGTCCCAATGTTCTTCCGAATTGTTGAAGGATTTCTTTATCTTCTAATTGAATGGGATTTCTACTATAAAAGGAATCTATGTGTTTTTCCCAAATCGGATAAAGCTGTTCTTTGTCTTCCTGTATATCATTTGCAATCGTTTGAAAGAGAGTGGAGATCGGATTTGGTATTTGGTTAGCTACAGATTGTAATGATTCTTTAATGGTTGCCTGGCTATAGACAATTTCTGCCTCCAATATTTGCAACGCATTTTTGAATAAGCGTATAAATCTCGGGCGATTAGCTAAATTGTTGGCATATTCATGGCCAATCCACGTTAAAGATGCAATGATACATAAACACGCCAGAAGCTTTATCATAGCACCACACTTCTCTTATAGAGAGATTGTCCATTACCATCCAGTATTTCAGCTACTTCTCCCACCCGATACTGACTAGAAAGGACTACAAATCGTTGAAAAATGTTTTTTTGCAGTATTTTTTGAATGGTTGGACGGTTACTTATATCAGATAATGACCTGCCATGAACTGTACAAACAAGTTGAACACCTGCATGGAGAACTTCATCTATAGCTTCAGCATCCCGTTCGCTTCCGATCTCATCGACGATAATTACATCAGGTGACATCGAACGAACAAACATCATCATCCCTTCGGCTTTTGGACATCGATCTAATACGTCAATTCTTGGTGCTAATAAGTGTTGAGGAATCCCGTTAATGGAGGCACAAATTTCAGATCGTTCATCAACGATGGCCGTTTTTAATTCAAGTTTCGAACTAGCACTTGCGCAGAAATTGGCAATATCTCTTAAAAAAGTTGTTTTTCCTGATTGTGGAGGGCCTATGATTAACGTATTTTTGATGGTATCTGTCATTAAATAGGAAATATAAGGCTGAATAATACCGAATTGAGGTTTTGCAATTCTAATATTAAAAGAACTCACATGATGTATTGCTTTAACTTGTTTGTTTTCCAAAATAACAGAACCAGATATACCAATTCTGTGACCACCTTGAATGGTAATAAATCCATGCCTTAATTCTTCTTCAAGTCGATACAAAGAAAAGTCACTTATCTTGTTGAGAAACATGTTGGCATCTGATTTGGTGAAGTTTGTCTGTTTGAGCCACGTTACACACTTTCCATCATTCAACTCAACTGGTTGATTTACCCTTAGCCTGATCTCCTGTATATCTATATCTTCCTTCGCAAGAAAAAAGTCGATCTGTTCAGAGATGTGGTTCGGAAGTATTTTCAAAACACTATCCATAAACATTGCCTCTTTTCCATAAGCTATTTCTATAAACATTCTATGCGAGTCACTAGTAGATATAACCAAAGATAGATAAGAGCATAGAAAAACTTGAACAATGTTCCAAGATCAGCTAACAGCATACAATGAAGCAGCAAAAAACCGGATACAATCCTTCCGGCTCCGTTTGCTCGTATGGAATGTAGATTACTACTGTGAACTAATAAAGCGAAACGTTGATCAGGAGGATACTGGCATTTAGCACCCACCCGTGATGAAATTTCGCTTTAAAAATGATTCCTTTCATTCTTTTTAGAGAGTTGATACATTGCAATGTATTTTGTACTTGAATATATTATTGGATAGTAGTACGAAAACATTCTCCTAAAAAAACAAAAACTACTAAGTGTTCGTCACTTAGTAGTTTTTGTTCTAGCATATATTAAGCACGTGATACGTATTTGCCGTCTGTTGTAGAGATTACTAATACATCACCTTCATTAACAAAGAAAGGTACTTGAACTGTAAGACCAGTTTCAAGTGTTGCTGGTTTAGTTCCTCCACTTGCTGTATCACCTTTTATACCTGGCTCTGTTTCCGTTACAGTAAGTTCTACGTTATTTGGTAAATCTACCCCGATTGTTTCTCCTTCATACGTCAGAATGTTTACTTCCATATTTTCCTTTATAAACTGCAATTCTCGTTCAATCTGATTTGTTTGCAATTCAGTTTGTTCATAGGAGTTAGTATCCATAAAGGTATGAGTATCACCAGAAGCATATAAATACTGCATTTTTCGATTTTCAATATGCGCTCTATTTACTTTTTCTCCACCTCGGAATGTTTTTTCTTGGATATTCCCATTGCGAAGGTTACGTAATTTAGAACGAACAAATGCAGCGCCTTTACCAGGCTTCACATGTTGGAATTCCAATACTTGCCAAATGCCGCCATCTACTTCAATTGTTAATCCTGTTTTAAAATCGTTTACCGAAATCATCTAATTCCTCCTCCAAAAGTGTTTACGATACTGGTAAGCGAATTAAGTCCTTTGGTGAATGCGTTAATCGCTCATTTCCATCTTTAGTAACTAAAATGTCATCTTCAATACGGCATCCGCCTACATTAGGAATATAGATACCTGGCTCCACTGTAACGACCATACCCGGCTCCAACATTTCATCTGAGTGTAAAGATAGTCTTGGCATTTCATGTACATCTAAACCTAATCCATGACCTGTTGAGTGACCGAAGTATTTACCATAACCCTGCTGATCAATATAGTCTCTTGTTAAAGCATCAGCTTGTTTTCCAGTGATACCCGCTTTTATTCCTTCTACACCTTTTAATTGTGCCTCTAGAACTGTATTGTAGATTGTTTCCAGCTCTTCTGAGATTTCTCCGACTGCTACTGTCCTCGTAATGTCAGAAGCATATCCATTGTACGATGCACCAAAATCCATTGTTACCAATTCGCCTGATTGAATTTCTTTTGATGATGCAACACCATGTGGTAATGCAGAACGGTAACCGGACGCTACGATGATATCAAAGCTTGAAGAAGTCGCACCTTGTTTTCTCATAAAGAATTCTAATTCATTAGAAATATCGATCTCTTTTACTCCCGGTTTTATGTAGTCTAAAATATGGTTAAAAGCATCATCGGCAATCTTACAAGCATCCTTTATTATATTAATCTCATCTTGATCTTTAATCAAGCGTAACTTCTCAATTAATGCATCCGAAGGGATCAAATTCGCTTGAATGGAGTTATTGTATTTTTCATAAAGGCCGTAAGTAAGGTCGTGTTTTTCAAATCCAACCGATTTAATATGAAGAGCTTCTACTAATTCTGCTACCGTATTCTCAATCGGTCCTTGATGTTCTTTAATGTCAAAACCTTTTACCTGTTCACTTGCTTGCTCGGTATAGCGAAAATCAGTAATAAAGAATGCATCATTATTAGTAACGAGCGCAACACCTGCAGTACCTGTAAACCCAGTAAGATAGCGTCTATTAATTGGGCTCGTTATTAGTAATCCTTCGATTTTTTCTTTTTGTAATAAGTTTCTTAGTTTTTCAAGACGTTTCATCCCAAACTCCCTTTCTATAAATTACTCTCTAATAAATACAATGCAGCTAATTGGTACCCTTTTGTGCCTAACCCAACGATTTGTCCGATACAAACAGGAGCTAATACCGAAGTATGACGAAATGCTTGGCGCTGATGGACATTCGATATGTGTACCTCAATGACCGGAACTGTAACAGAACTGATAGCATCTCTTAAAGCAATGCTTGTATGTGTGTATGCGCCCGGATTAAATATAATACCTTCGTATTCTGCTTCAGCCTCATGGATCCAGTCAATTAATTCTCCCTCGTAGTTTGACTGCTTCGCATCTAATTGATATTGGTATGGTTCCAGTACTTTTAGTACATTAGTTTCAATATCCTGTAATGTTTCACTGCCATATATATCTGGTTCTCTCTTGCCTAGTCGATTTAAATTCGGTCCATTTAATAATAATAGCTTCCCCATACGTTTCACTCCATCCCCAAAACATTCTCTCTTCACCATAGTAACATAATTAGTTATTTCTTTTCATCATTATGTTGCTCATATGCAAAAGAAATAGAGTAGCCGACAAATACTCCATATAAGATAAATAAACAAATAGTCGTTACCACTGAGTCACTATCTAATTCCCAAAAAGGAGGAATGTTTGTAAAGAGTGGTTCTGATAACCAGAAGACAATAAACCACAAAACAATTCCGGTCAAAATGCCTGGCAATATTCCCGGAAACTTTTTTAATATGAGATAATATAATAATGCTAATCCAATCGATAGTAAACTTAAAATTAGGATAGAGATAACTTCCCCTAACCAGCGATCAGACCACGGTGTTTGCAACCAAGAACGCAATATAAAACTTTTAGGTGTTACCTGGGTAAAATGAAAATAACCCGCAAACGCAGCTATTGTCCCCCAGATAATTCCACCAAAAAACCCAATACTGATAGTTTTAGGCAATAAGGAAGGTTTTTTCTGTTGTTTTTCTTTATGGTTCACATGTCTCAATATTATCACCTCAAAAATAGACTATCCAAAATCGATTTTTTCATGCTAAATGTCGTTTTTAATCTAGTTATTTTCCTTCAATTTTTATACAATAAAAATAAAGCGCTTTAATTTTTCTCACGAAAAAGTTAAATAAAAAATTTTGTATAAAATCCAACAAATAACGGGTATAACTATAGAAAGAACTTTAAATCGTGTATACTTTAATATAAAGGAGGAAGGTCATATGAATCGAAACATAGGTTCTATCGTTGTTTATTCATTAATCGGTCTAGCTGTGTTCGGTTTTATCTCTTTCTTAATTACTGACACTCTCGGGTTACTTAAATTCCTATTTATATCCTTGTTGATGGGGGCAGCAATTTTTGGTTTAGTATACTTCTTTTTTCTTAGAAAGCGGACACCAAATGAACTGAGAAAATATCGTAAAGCTGTGAAACAATCAAAACAAAAATATAAATATCAGCAAAATAAAAGCGGTATGGAACCTGGTCCAATCAGACATACTGTAGCTACTAAGAGATCAACACGACCATTAAAAACCACTAAAAAGAATCCCACGCATCTTCGAGTTATTGAAGGTAATAAACATAAAAAAAAGAACAGAGCGTCTTTATAGAGACGCTCTGTTCTTTTTCACGGCCACTTCGATAAAAATTTGGTTGTACGTTGATAACCTAGTTCTATTAATTCTTGTTTTTTCTCTAACGGTATATTGAAATCAGTAGGGCTGACATCATCAATTGGAAAAAATAAAATGTCTTTCGCTACATTTTCTGCAATATACCTCGTATCATACGCTTTTCTCATTGTACCTATTACAGCCTTTAACATATCAATGGAATTTTTAATTTTTTGATTATAATAATATTGTTTAGGATCGGTCAATTGCATTCCCAATAACGGGCGCTCACGTGTATTATTACCATTATCGAATAACCATAGTGGAAAATTACTAAGAATCATACCATCCACAACAATACTTTTTTGTCTGGAAAGGGGATTAATAATTTTAGATGGGCGAAAAAAATATGGGATAGAGATACTGCTCCGAACTGCTTTGGCAATCGGAAAATATCCTGCATCAATGTGGTAGTTTTTCTTTAAATCGTCTGGAAAAACGACAACACGATTTAATGTTACATCTGCTGCAACAATTTTTAGTTTTTCTGTTGGTAAATCTGAGAACGAAACAATTCCTTTCTCAAAAAGCTTTTCATACAACCAATTTTCAAAATAATTCCCTCTGTACAATCCCATAGTATGATATAGCGTTAACCATTTTAAAAACGGAATCATACTACTCCATCTCGATTGATCGAGGAATTTATCCAATGGTAACTCTAAAAAAATCTCCTTCATTTCCTTTGCTGAATAACCAGCTGCAATAAACGTTGCAAGCAGGGCTCCGGCAGACGTACCAGCTACTCGCTCAAATTGAATATCCTTTTCTTCGAAGGCTTGAATTGCACCTAAAAATGCAAAAGCTTTCACACCACCACCTGAAAAAACACCATCGATTTTCATGGTATCACCCTATCTGACTGGTATCAACTTATATATATACACTTGCACCAGCAGATAGAACATGTTTAGCTAGTCCTTTTTATCCTGTAAATCCTTCAGTTCTTTGGCGCGCTTAGGATCTTCTAAAAATTGTACAACATCCCCTATGCGATCGATAGAATTCCAGCTCAGATGATGCTCTATTCCTTCGACATCGGTGTATATATTCTCCTCATCAACACCGATAATCCGCAGAAATTTCTCCAGTAATTCATGGCGATAAACTAATCTTTCGCCGACTTTTTTGCCTTTTGGTGTTAAAATAAGCCCTTGATACTTTTCATAATTCAAATAGTCATCTCGATCTAACTTTTGCACCATCTTTGTGACAGATGACGGTTGTACTTTTAGTGCCTCAGCAATTGCTGAAACCCTTGCATAACCCTTCGTCTCCATCAGTATATAAATTTGCTCTATGTAATCTTCCATTGTCGGTGTAGGCATATATATCCTCCATTACTATATAATATATGTAAATAAAAGCATACAATAGAATGGCAGGTGAGACAAGACTTCTCCCTTAAAAATCAGTATTCAACATTTTTTTCTTTATTTCACGCTATTAAATGGTATAATCCTTTTTAGAGGATTTAATAGAAAACATTGGGGGATTCAAAATGACAGAATTATACATTCTAATAGGTATATTAATTGCCTTTATTTTATTTACCGTATATCGCTATTTTAAACAAAAAAAGATATTAAAGCCACTTACGGAAAAAGAATTTCGAGAAGGTTATCGTAAAGCACAACTAATTGATGTGAGAGAGCCTAAGGAATACGATGGTGGACACATTCTTGGTGCCCGAAATATTCCTTTAACACAGCTAAAGCAACGCTTAACAGAACTGAGAAAAGATCAACCTGTTTACTTATATTGTCAAAACGGTTCACGTTCCATGCGTGCAGCATTAATCCTTGATAAACAAGGATATAAAGACCTCTATCAATTACAAGGCGGTTTCAAGAAGTGGACGGGTAAAATTAAGAAAACGAAAAAATTAGATTACTAAAAAAGTCGAGTTGCAAAACTCGGCTTTTTTTATTTTTTCCTTAGCCATTATATTTTGCTGTAAACGTCTTATTGCCAAAAGGCAAATAGATATTATTTCACAGCTCCTATTGGCTTTAATATGTATTAGATTTAAAAACTTCATTATTCTTAGTGATTCTTTGCGTTTGAAATGTATAACTCTTGTTATTTTGACCACAATAACAGTACAAAATGTATCAATCAATGTTAGGGTGGCGTGTCATGAGGATACCAATTTCGAAAGATGAAACATTAATACAAGAGTATGAAAAAGCAATCAAAAACCCTGCGCAATTAGCGGATTGGCCATTATTTAAAAAATCTTACCAAATTGCTGAAACAATGAAAATACCTAGTTTCAAAGATCTTGTCGCACCAAAATTTTTACCACACCTAGACTTTTTACCACATCAATTAGAATGTGCAGAAAAAGTAATTCAAGATATGAATGGCCGTGCATTGTTGGCAGATGAGGTGGGATTAGGAAAAACGATTGAAGCAGGTTTGATTTTAAAAGAATATATGCTGAGAGGTTTAGTACAAAAAGTATTAATTCTAGTTCCTGCTTCACTTGTCAATCAATGGGCATTGGAATTAAATAAGAAATTTTTGATTCCAGCAGTCACTTCAGGTAAACGAGTTGATTGGCAAAATACTAATATTCTTATTAGCACACTTGATACAGCGAAATCAGTCAGACATCGGCAAACCATCCTTGAACAAGATTATGATTTTGTCATTGTTGACGAGGCACATAAATTAAAAAATCATAAAACAAAAAACTTCCAATTTGTTCAACAATTATCGAAAAAATATTGTTTATTATTAACAGCTACACCTGTTCAAAATAAATTAACAGACATCTTTAATTTAATTAGTCTATTAAAACCAGGTTATCTTGGAACATATGAAGATTTTATTCAACAATATCGGGAACAAAAGCGAAATGTCGACGAAGACCCTTACTTAAAGCAATTAATAAGTAAAGTAATGGTACGTAACCGTAGAACAGATACCGGAATTGCGTGGACAAAACGGGAAATAGAAACCATTTGGGTACCATTTACAGAACAAGAATTAGATACGTATCATCAAGTGGAAAAGTTCTTTAAACATCATACGGCAATATCATCCATTACTTATGTAAGAGAATTCTGCAGTTCCCGCGAAGCTTGCTATCTTTCCATAAAGAAATGGTTACAACAACAAGAAAAAGTCGATATTCCAAAAGTAAAGGAGTTATTGTCTTCTATTGAGCAACTGCCACATCATGCAAAAGCATTAAAATTGATAGAGTTAATTAAATCTTCTGATGAAAAATTTATCGTCTTCACAGAATATCGCGCTACCCAAATATATTTACAATGGCTCTTACAACAGGAAAAAATTCCAACAGTCATCTATCGTGGTGGATTTAAGAAGGGAAAAAAAGACTGGATGCGACAGTTATTCCAAAATCATGCACAGGTAATGATCGCAACGGAAGCCGCAGGAGAAGGAATCAACCTTCAGTTCTGCCACCATTTAGTTAACTATGATTTGCCATGGAATCCGATGCGCCTCGAACAAAGAATTGGACGAATTCACCGCTTTGGTCAAGAAAATGATGTAAAAATTTATAATTTTGCATTAAAAAATACAGTCGAAGAGCATGTTATGAATTTGTTATATAAGAAAATTCAATTGTTTGAACATGTTATCGGTCACTTAGAGCAAATTCTAAGCGATTTAAATGTTTCTAATTTAGAAAAGGAAGTAGAACAAATTTTTGAAGAATCACAGTCTATTGGAGAATCAAGAATAAAGTTGAATAACTTAACCTCTGTTATTCAATCGTATCAAAAGGATAATGAAGCCAGGGAGCATTTACTATGATTACTAATTTATACGATTTCTTACATGAATACTTTACCATTTATAACTGTGAAGTAATCACAGAAAATCAAACAGAAATGACAGTAAAACTTACCCGTGAATTAGATCAAGTATTAATGAACCGCCCTTTTTATTGGCATTATATGGACAAAATTGGTCGTGAAGGAGAACCAATGTCCTTATATTTAGATACAAGTACAGAAAAAAAAGATAATAACAAAGAATGGATCCATTTTGGAAGTCCTCGATTACAACAAATTTTTCATCACATTAAACAAAATGCTCGTTATACCGTCCTATATGAAGAAACCGGTGGTAATGCCAAGACAGCATTACATCCTTGGTTAGTAACGAATATTATGGTTCATTATTGCGGTAAACAAAAGAAAGAGTCGATCCATTCAATTGGACTACAGTTAATAAACGGTATGATGAAATCCAATATGATGAAATCCATCGAAAGTTTATCAATGGTACGGAGAATGAGCGACTACAGCTTTACCATTTCTCCCATCATTATGCCATTGAGTGGATTTAGAAGGGTTTTTCACTATTTAGAAAACCAATTATTAGAGGAAGATTTGGATTGGGCAAAAGAATCCACTAATGCTTTGAATGAAGAAATCCAACTTTTAGAATATTTCTTTAACCAACAAGATGAAAATCATGACATTTTCGAGAAAGAAAAAGAAAGACTAACTGAACGTTTGCAGCCCCACATTGAAATAGAAATAATTAATGCAGGACTCTTCTATTTAACGGAGGAATCGAGTCAATTGGTATATGAAAAGTAACATACAAAAAAAGATTAAAACATCAGCCAAGGTAGCTGATGTTTTAATCTTTTCTTTTCTGTATTAATAGTCGAAAGGCAAACGGCAGTACACCAAACCATTTATTAGAGTAAGCAATATCCTGCTGCTTCCTTTCTTCTTTTTGCTTTTTCCGTTGATCTTTCGGTGTATCCATATATTTCACAATTCTTTGCGTCATGTATTTGACATAATCATTGTTAGACAACAGACTCACACCTTTATCGTTTTACTATCATTTTGACCAACAATCTTTCTTTTATGCATGCACCGTTACAATTATTTCATCGCCAATTTCTTCCACACTTTTCCCATCTGTATATATAACATAATCTGACACTTCAAGATACTTTGGTAATCGTTCTTCCAGTAACTTTTTTTTATCTCGAGCTTGATTGTTCCAAATCGGTCGTATCTGATCATTCATTAACCTATGTTCTATCTCTTTCCAGGACGTCTGCAGAAAAAAAACGGTACCATTTTTCTGTAACCACTTCCTATTCACTTCTTTTTCAATTATCCCTCCACCTGTCGCAACAATTGTATTTTCTTTATTTGTCTTATGTAACATATTTGTTTCGTACTCTCTAAATGTCTTTTCTCCATGTTGATTAAATATCGTTGGTATAGTCATTTGATAATATTCCTCAACCATTTGATCAGTATCTTGCACAGGCCATTTTAATACTGATTCAAGATAACGTGCAATACTTGTCTTTCCACTTCCCATAAAACCAACTAAATAAATACTATTCATAACCGTCCTCCAAATTTCTTTAAAAATTTTACTATGTATTGCAGGATTTAAGTAATTGATGTCGAATATAATTATTGTACCATGATAAAAATAGGAGGTGAATCATTATTTGAACAAAGCCTCAGCCATTTCCAATCGTATTCTCCAAGCTGCAATTGAGCGTCATGCCACCGATATCCACTTTATTCCTCAACTCAGTGAAATTGATATTTTTTTCCGCTGTAATGGTAAACGCACTTTCCACGCTTCCCTGTCACAGAAACATTATATGATGATGTTAGCTTATTACAAATTCACTGGAAAAATGGATATTGGCGAAAATAAAACGCCACAACAAGGAGCAATTCATTACCATTATCGTGATCAGCCCTATTCCTTACGACTTTCTACCATACCTGTTAACAGCCTAGAAAGCCTAGCTATTCGTATTTTACCCCAACAAAGCATACATTCCTTACAACAATTATTTTTGTTTCCTCATCAACTCCGTATTCTACAAAAATGGTTGCATTTTCCATCTGGTCTTGTCTTGTTAACTGGTGCCACCGGTTCTGGAAAGACTACTACTCTATACGCTCTCATAAAAGCTTTAATGGTTTCCAATCAGTATCAGACGATAACGTTGGAGGATCCAATAGAGAAACCATTAGATAATGTGCTCCAAGTACAAATTAATGAAAAAGCAGGTATGACATATGATGTCGGGTTAAAAGCAGCATTAAGGCATGATCCAGATATCATTATGGTTGGGGAAATAAGAGATCCTACAATTGCAAAATTTGCCTTTCGCGCCTCGAATACTGGACACTTAGTTTTATCAACATTACATGCCAATAATGCCCAAGGAACTATTCATCGACTACTCGAAATGGGAATTAAACCGATTGATATCGAACATAACCTTCTCGCAGTGGCTTCCATTCAATTATTATCTCTAGAATTAAGTAAGTCGACTCATCAAAGGGCGGCTATATTAGAAATCTTGGAAGCAAAGCAAATTCATCATATAGTCCGTAACAAACCATTCGTTGAACCATTCCGTTTCGATCATTTAAGGAGAAAAGCATATGCATATGGATTTATTAAAACTCTATAAGTGGAGACAAACCCTTTCCATACATGACCAGCATCAAATACTATACCGTTTTGAACAGCTTTTCCAATATGGTTACAGCCTTAATGATGCTTTGGATGTTTTAATGTGGGAAAAACAGTATACATCCATTGTGACAGCCATTAAACAAGCATTGCAACGTGGAGAAACTTTTGTGGACACATTAGATAGAGTAAATTTCAACCCCGAGGTTATTAGTTTTTTAAACATTGCTATTCAAAACGGTAATCTTGCTGAAGGGTTACAACATTGTTGTCAACTGTTACAACAGCGAAAGGAATTTTTAACGAAACTGAACAAACTTTCACGTTATCCGCTTTTTCTCTTCATTTTCTTTTTAGTAATACTATACTTTATGAAAACTACAATTTTTCCATCCTTTTCACAACTACTCGGCTCCAATACGGAAATGATGAGTGTCTTCCAAACTGCAGAAATTTCAATCAATGTGATCTACTATAGTATCATCACCTCATTATTACTACTGCTTTTTCTTACTGTAAGCAGTATTACTGTTAAAAAGCAATTACCTACTGAATCTAAAATTCGACTTATTAAAGGAATTCCTGTATATAGAAAATATAAACAAATGCAGACCACCTATTTATTAGTTACTCACCTTTCCAGTTTGTTAAAGAGTGGACTGACTATAAAAGACAGCTTGGACGTAGTTAAATCCGAACAAAAAACTGGATTAATCCATTATTATGCCACTTTAATTAGCGATCATCTAGCGCATGGTTATAACTATTCCACGATATTACCCCAATGCCAATTATTACAAGACGAGTTAACCCAAATAATGTCAAAAGATCGGAACCAAAACCAACTCCAACATGAACTAACCATTTATGCAGAACATTTACTGTTATCGATTGAAAATTATCTCAAAAAGTGGATCAGTTTTATCCAGCCATTTTTGTTAAGTATTTTAGCCTTATTTATTGTTTTTGTATATTTAGCCCTAATGCTGCCAATGTTTGATTATATGAATTCCATGTAAAGGAGAAAAAAAGTATGATGAAAAACAATAAAGGTTTTACGTTGATAGAAATGTTAATTGTTCTAGCTGTGATCAGTATCTTATTAATTTTATTTATTCCCAATTTAGCAAGTAAAAGTGAAAATATTAATGTTCAGGGTTGTGATGCATTATTACAAATGACTGAAAATCAGTTAATTGCATTTGAACTTGATAATGGAAGAAAACCCGAAAATCTAAGTGAATTAGAAGGAGAATATTTAGAAACATTATCATGTAACAACGGAAAAACAGTTATTGATTATAATAGCTCTAAAACTGGCCTAATCAAGCGGGACCTCTATTAAGGTGTTTTATCATCAAAGAGGCTTCACCTTAATAGAATTCTTAATAGTATTATCCGTAAGCTCCATTATTCTTGTTATAAGTGGTAGTTATGCAGTAAGAACATACGATACACTGCAGTACAAACAATTTTCCAAGCAGTTTCATCATGATATTCTCTATTTACAACAGCTTGCTATGTCTCAAAATGACAATTTCTACCTTCAATTTGAAAGGCAACAAAATCGTTACCATATTCGTCAAGGTGGTTACGGTACGAGCGTTTTGACTCGTCATTATCCTGAGCATTGGCAGATTCAACCTAATACACTTGTACTCCCAATCGAATTTTCACATAAAGGGAATATGAAAAAACCAGGCACTATGCAAATAAAAACAAGGTTTCAAACATTTTATATAACATGCCCATTTGGCAAAGGAAGATGTTACGATGCAATCTAATCATCAAGCGGGTTTCTACATGTTGGAAACCCTGCTTTCCGTTATGATTTTTTTTACTGCTTGCCTTACACTTTTACCAATTCAATACCAACTGTTAATCGAAAAAAAAATGATCAGAGAGGACGAAAAAGCAACTTATTTTCTTTCTAAGCAAATACACAAAGCTTGGTTAGGAGAAGAAGATCAAAGTACTGAAATATATGAAGATATCATCAGTACACCATTAATAGTAACCATTACACGTTCAGATTCCTTAATAGAAGGATGTGTCAGTTGGAATAATGTTAAACAAAAACAAACCACCAAATGTCAATATGCAATACCACAATGACAAAGGTTATATACTGCTGGAAGCATTATTAATGGTACTTTTCCTGTTTATTTTATTATCATGGTTTACACAAGTCCTACTTATGTGGACAAAAGATGAACAGGAAAACCTTCCAATGGTTTATCATTTCCATCATGTTATTGAATTAGAAGCTCAAACGGCTGTTTCGATTGACGTGAAGAATAATCAATTATATTTTTTTCAAACAAACGGTGATCTTGTCACTATCTCTTTTCACAATAATAAAATTCGCAGACAGGTTAACGGCAGGGGACATGAAGAAATATTACGAAATATAAAAGAATTCAAATTGGCGAATAGAAATAATGATATTGCTATACTACTTACAACGGATAGTGGTGAACAAATTGAAAAATGGTTACTCAAAAAAAATCATGAATGAGAAAGGATATATTTTCCCTTTAACAACTTTTGTCGTTTTATTATTATTATTGCTGACCTTACATCAAATCCAGCAGATTCATATTGAGAAAAGCATTCACCAATTAAATGATGAACAATACAAATTAGAATCCCTCTATCAAAAAGCATATGCATTAATTATTGAAGGGAAGGAAGGACCTCCATTTTCGTATACATTCCCTGATGGTACTGTGAGTATAACCATCTCCGAAACGATCCAAGAAAGGACAATATATCAGATTATAATGAATACAGATACTGGTGGTTACAGGGAAGTTCACGTTGAAATTCCAGATTAGATGTATAAACTATTCGCATTTCCATCATATTATAAATAAATGGGATTTTATTTTTTAAAACGTCTTAGAATAATTTACATTTTCTCCATACTCGTTTATAATATGTTTGATACATAGTGATTTAAAAAGGAGGGGGAACAATGGATCGAGTTTTCCGTATGCTTGCTTTTTGGACAGGTATATTTACAGTAATGTTTTATGTTGGACATATGGAAACGATGGCATTTCTATTTCTTGCACAAACGATCTTTTTCCTTGGTGTCGGATATTTAAAATTGTCTGAAAGAATGTATATGTACTTATTTGCAGCTTATTGTACCGTTTTCTTTATAGGATTCACTTTCTATACCAACTTCATTCTTGTTCCTGGATTTGGACATTAAAATGGAAAACGCTCTGATCTATTATGGTCAGAGCGTTTTGTCATTAATGTAAATAAACCTTTAAAACCGACGCTAGCTTAAACCAAGCAATTAGGGATTTTATATGTTGACAAATGGATTGCTTTCTTTCTCCTTTTTTATGTTTGTTTCAGGACCATGACCAGGATATACTATATACTCATCTGGTAATGTATAAAATTGTTCTTTGATACTCTGTACCAACTGCTCAAAGCTTCCACCAGGTAAATCTGTCCGACCAATTGCACCAGCAAATAAGCTGTCACCACCGATTACAAATTGAGCATCATGGAATACAAAAGCGACTCCACCTGGGGAATGACCAGGAGTGTGGCGAATTTCAATGGATATATTACCAAATTGTATACTATTAGTAGGAAGAAGATAATCTGCTTTTCTTGCTTTAACTTGACCGATACCAAATAAAGCTGAGCCATTTAGGTTTGCATCTTCTAACCAATTACTTTCCTGTTCATGAATATACACAGGGACTTGAAAATAGTCTCTCACAAAATCTAAAGCACCAATATGATCAAAATGAGCATGTGTTAATAAAATGGCGGAAGGCTTAGCCTTCATTTCGCTAGCTTTTTTAATGATCTTGTCTCCTTCTCCAGATGGATCAATGATAATTGCTTGTTCTCCATCTGATACTATATAACAATTAGTTGATAAAGAACCTAACGGCATTTGTTCTACTCGCATGTTCGTCCTGTCTCCTTTTCTTTATGTTTTAATAGACAAATCCTATATTTTGTTTTAAAATAAGTATGGATTAGCTTTGTATACATATTATAAACGTAATTACTGTTATTGAAAATGGATGGACCGTATGTAAGGAGGATGAAAATGGAATTAGCATTTATTATTCTTTTGGTAACGATTTTATGTGTTATTGCAGTCGTTCGTGAATTAAAATCTCAAAATATCTTTGGAGCTGCTTTCGCTGCTATTTCAGCTCTTGTATTTGGATTCTTCTCAATTGCTACAATATATTGGGAACTGATTCGCCCAATGTTCCAAAGCTAAAACGCCTTACATAAGGCGTTTTTTTTGTAGGTAAAAAGGGATGGACATTCATTGTCCATCCCTTTTTTAATCTTACTCTTTTGTATTTTCAAAATCATAGAATCGGAACAAATCTCCGAATATAATTTGATCGGAATAATTCAATTCTTTATCGACCTGTTCAATATACGGTTGACATGCAGACTGCTCATCTTCTTCAGCAGAAGGATTGACAGTGTCAATTAACTCACCAGTTTCTCGATCATAACACTGATCTTTCGTATAAAGGTAATCCTCCGTTATAAAGCTTCCATCACGAAGTGCAATAAAATCTTTTCGTTCTTCATCAAATAAATCTGTTCCGAATGATAGGTCAGAATTACTGTCAATTCCTAGTAAATTTAAAATAGTAGGTTTCACATCAATTTGACCAGAAACTTTTGAAATTACTTCCCCTTCTTGCCCAGGAATATGAACATAGAACGGAACACGTTGTAACTGAACATGGAGATAATCCGTATATTCCTCTTCATCTAAATATTGAGTCATTGCTCGTTTGTGGAAGTCACTAATACCATAATGATCACCCATTAAAATGATAATGGAATCTTCATATATCCCTGTTTCCTTCAGATAATCAAAATATTCTTCCACTGCTTCATCCATATATCTAACTGTTTGGAAATACTTATTAAGTGTATTTGAATTAGAATCATATGGATCAATTGTAGCATCCTCTTCATCTAGATCGAAAGGATAATGATTCGTTAAAGTAATAAATTTAGCATAGTATGGTTCTTCCATCTCTTGCATATATTTAATCGATTGCTTAAAGAAATCCTTATCTTTTAATCCCCAGCCAACAGAGTTTTCATCTGTTATTTCATAAGCATTTTCATCGTAATAATGATCATAACCTAAATTGTCATACATCACATCACGATTCCAAAAACTTTTATTATTCGGATGGAATACTGCAGAATTATACCCATTCTCTCCAATTATTTCTGGTAAAGAATGATAGTCATTCTGTGCATGCGTAAAGTACACAGCACCCCTTGGTGAAGGATATAAAGAGTTTTCTACAATAAATTCGGAATCCGATGTTTTACCTTGTTCTGTTTGATGATAGAAGTTTTCAAAATAATAACTTTCATCAATCAAACTATTCAAGAATGGAGTGACTTCCTCCCCATGAAGTGTATTGTTAATAACAAAGCTTTGCAGTGATTCAAGTGAAATAAAGATTACATTCTTTCCTTCCGCGATACCATGTAATTCTTCATTCCCCTCTGTCGTTGCTTCTTCTTTAATATAATCGGAAATCTCCGTTAATTCATTACCATCAGCAAACACTCTTTGTGCTTTTGATTTGGAATGTAATACAGCGTCATAAACATGGTAATAAAAGATACCAATATTTTTCACTAAATATTCACGGTCAAAAGTTCTTTGCAACAGTTGAGGGCGCTCGGCCTCAGCCAATGCGTAGTTACCAATTAAGAACAAAATGGATAAAGCAAAAGCGATTCGTTTATATCTCTTGGTAAAGGATGCTGTTAATTCAGAACCGTATTTTTTCGCAAGAATCCAAACGATAACAACATCTAAGAATAACGCAACATCCCAAAATTTTAGTAAACCAAGTATACTACTACCAAGGTCCGCTGCATTGCTTCCTTGGAATAGCAAAGGAATTGTAATAAAATCGGAAAAGTTTCGGTAAAAAACAATATTAAAATATAGTATTAATGAACCTAACAGTATACCATATTTAATATATTTCAGTTGTCTTCTTTCATTAAAGAATATACTTAATACAAAGATAAAAAATGCAGTTACAAATGGATTGATAAATAAAATCAGCTCTTGCATAGTATTGTCTAATGATATATTAAATAAAAATCGATACACGATATAAGTTTTCAATCCAAATAATAATGCTGCGATTACATATAAAGGCATGTGCAGCTTTTTCTTAAACATGAAAATATCCTCCTCAAAATGATTCAACCCTATTATTCTCTTTTTCTCTTTCTCTATTATAGACGATGAACATCACATAGAAGTTTCATCAATCTTAAAAAAAGTTACAATTAATTTACATTATTCATATTATACTATAATTATTAACTATTTTGTAACACTAAGTATGCACCACCGTATACTCCAGCATCATTACCTAGTTCAGCTATAACAAATTCACAAGCTTCATTCGTACGTGGTAAGGTGTACTTTTCAAATGCTTGTTTTAAAGGTTCTAATAGCGCGCTTCCTGCCTTTGAAACTCCACCGCCTATGACAATCTTCTCTGGATTTACCACAATGGCAATTGTCGCTAAAGTATATCCAAGTACATCAAAAACATGATTTAATAATGCTTGGCTATCGTTATCCCCTTCATTAGCTAACTCAAATATATCTTTTGTGGTAATTGCTCCATTCTTTTCTTTTCTCTTCTTCAAATTACTAGCTTTATTTTCTGCTATTAATTCTTCTGCCTGGCGAACAATACCTGTTGCAGAAGTTACTGTTTCTAAACAGCCATTTCTTCCACAGTTACATGGTGCTCCGTCTTTCTCTACTGTTATATGGCCAATTTCTGCCCCAGTACCATTAGCACCACTAACAATCTGCCCATTCGAGATGATACCTCCTCCAACACCCGTTCCTAATGTTACTGCTAACATATTTTCTACTTGATTACCTGATCCTTTCCAGTTCTCCCCAAGGGCAGCAATATTCGCATCATTATCAACATAAACGTTTAAACCAGACAATTGTTCAAGAATTTCTTTCAACTGAAAATCTTTCCAACCGATATTTACCGCTATCGCTACTTTACCCGTGTCTGGCTCAATAAAACCTGGAGCTCCTACTCCCATTCCTGCACATCGTTCCTTCTCAATATCCAATTCAGAAAGTTTACTTTTGATAGACAACCATATATCATTAGGAACATTTTCGCCTTTATTATCTAAATTAGTTGGTATTTCCCATTTTGTCATGAGATCCCCCTGCTTAGAAATAATCGCGATTTTTACAGTTGTTCCCCCAATATCCACTCCAATTAGTAAATCTTTCTCCATATTCTCCACCCTTTATTTAATTTTTTCTTTTTCTCTTGTAAGTATCATTTTTGCTTGAAGAAACTGCTCTTGTGTGATCACCTTCACTTGATATAGTTCGTTAATTTCTTCTTCCATTAGTTCTATATCAGCTAAACGATCACCTATATAGATGATCGTTCCAAATTTCAACAATAATTTTCTTAAATCATATATGGTTTCCATTCAATATCACCTAAAATATTATAACAAAGTCATATCTAAAAAGGAATAGAAAACTATTTATTGTCGATCTGGATCTTGTGGATTTAAAAATGATGGCCGTTTGTCCGTATTAGGGCGTGGTTGGCGTATTAATACTTGCAAAAAGGCTTTTCCATCAAACGGAATAAAAGGCCAAAAATAACCTATATAAAATGTTTGAAGGTGTGTTAGATATAATATATAGCATGTTGCACCTATTATAAATCCCTTTAATCCGAAAATCGCCGTTATTATTAACAGAATAATTCGTGTGATTCGATTTGCAAGGCTTAATTCATAACTTGGGGTCGCAAAAGTACCCATTACAACTGCTGCAATATATAAAACCACTTCATTTGAAAACAATCCGACTTCGACAGCTATCTGTCCTATAATAATGGCAGATACTAAGCCTAAAGCTGTTGCTAAAGCAGAAGGAGTATGAATTGCAGCCATCCGCAATACATCTATCCCAATTTCCGCCAATAGAAATTGACCTATTAATGGTATTAAGCCAACCTCTTCGGGCCCAATAAATGCTAATTCCTCTGGTAGTAACCCCAACTCTGTAGATAGTAAATAATAAAATGGCAACAAAAATAACGAGGCAAATACTGCAACAAAACGCACCATTCGTAAGTACACACCAACGAATGGCTTTTGTCGATATTCTTCTGCGTGTTGTAAATGATGCCAAAAGGTTGCAGGTGTGATCATGACACTTGGTGAACCATCAATCATCACTAAAATATGCCCTTCATATAAATGCTCTGAAGCAGTATCTGGCCTTTCCGTATACCTGATAGTCGGATAGGGATTCCATGTTTTCCCACTTAAAAATTCTTCAATCGTTTTTTCTGCCATTGGTAGTCCGTCAATATCGATCCTATCGAGGTGGTTCTTCAACATCTCCACTCTATTAGGATCGGCAATATCCTCAATATAACAAACACAAATATCTGTTTTTGACCTACGACCAATCGACATATATTCCATTCTTAATGATCTATCTCTTACTTTTCTTCTTGTTAAAGCAGTGTTAAATATAATCGTTTCCACAAAACCATCCCGGGATCCTCTCACCACCCTTTCTAGATCTGGTTCTTCAGGACCTCTTACGGGGTATGTTCTTGCATCGATCATAATAATATGATCCAATCCCTCAACTACTAAAGCGGTTGGACCAGCAAGCACTAATTCAGCAGCTTTATGTAAATCCTTTTCCTTATCAATTTCTACATAAGGAATATACCGTTTGATTAATTTTTCAAGTGTATGACCTTCCAATTCTCCCTTTTCTAATTCTGCCAAAAAGCGCATTAAACGATGCATCATCTCATCTTTCACTAAACCATCGATTAAAAATAAGGCCATTTTCTTCCCAGCATATTCTACATCTAAATGAATAAGGTCGAAGCTTTTATCTATTCCTAAATAATCATGTATATATTGAACATTTTTTTCATAGTTATGATACAAACCTTTCTCTTGTTCCATACTCCATTCCTCTTTTCTACGGCACATTTTATCTTTAGTCTACTGTTTTAGTTTGCTCTTTCTAATCTGTTTAATGCGGAATGATTTTTGGACAAGTTGAATTATTAAAGAGGGATATTATGATAAAGTCACGTAAATTACATATCATTACCTGTTTATTAATGATGATTGTATTGTTATTGTTAGTATTTTCAAAACGCACGACAGAAGAAACGATAACGTATTTTCCTCCTGATCAATCGGTTTCGTTTTTGGATGCGGAAACTAACTTACAATTACTTGAAGAAACCGAGAATGACCAATATTTAGTCAAATGGGGAGCAAGAAGTAGAGTTGACGAAGAAGTTTATCTTAGACAAGATGTTTCCCTGCTATATATAGACGGTCGATTGAAAGGAATGAAAGGGTTATGGAAGGAATCGGAGCGAGAGATTGAATTAGAGATGGTCTTTGAAGAAAGTGATAGTAGTCATTTTCAAGCAATTAGTTATCATCATGGTGAAGTACATTATCCAAATGATGAAATTAAAAGTATTCAACAAATGTCGAATGATCATTTATATGTAATAGATTCTCCTCAGACAGCATTAGCATCATTTCGGGAACCTACTTCCCAAATACAGCAAGATTGGAAACAAATAATTGATAAAACTACATCACAACAATTACAAATGACGTGGCAAGAATGGATAAGTCACGCTAATATTGAGACAGATCATTATGATTTATACCCTCTAACAAGCATTATTCAGTTTCAAGAACAGCCTATCAAAGGATTAACACAAGAAGAAACTGACCGGATTATCGGACAACTTTGGGAAGGATTATATAAAAATTATATTATACCAATTGCCAATCAATCCGAAACCAATCATCAAATAATGCCACTTATTTTAATGGATAAAAATAAGGATCATTTAATTGTCCTTTTTAATAATGAAGCAAACGAACTGGAAACACTATACCAACAATTATCCGTAAATAATGAAAGCTAAAAAGCAGATATTAATTTTCTGCTTTTTGCAATTCCTGATATAAAGCTTGATAATTACTGTTTTCATTGTCTATCTTTAACAAATGCTCTACAGCACTGATCGCTTTTTCTCTTTCGTTCTCTTGTTCATATAATAAAGCCAAATTATACCAAGCTTCCTCAAAATCAGACTTTTGTTCTACCGCTTTTTCCAAGTCACTTCTAGCTTGTTCAAATACTTCTAAATGGATGTTAGCAAAAGATCGGTAAAATAATAATTCGGCTTGTAAATTTTCCGCGTATGGTAATGTCTTGGTAACAATTTCAGCTACCTCGTTATATTGCTCCTCTTGCAACAGTTGCTGCACTCGCTGAATTTGCAAAGCTTCATCAAATTGTACTTCATCATTTGTTAATCCATACGCTAATAGCCCAAATATATAAAAAATATACATAACAACCGCAATCAACTGTTGCATAAATACTTTCGACTTTGGCAGCATTACAATACCTGAAGCTATAAATCCGCCAATTAATCCCCCTATATGTGCCCCATTGTCCACTTGAGGTACAGCTAAACCAAAAATGATATTTAAAATAATAATAAAAATAACATTCGTTCCCATTGTTTTGAAGAAAATTCTCGGATTTTTCTGCCCAAAGAAAAGCAGTGCACCGAACAAACCAAATAACGCGCCAGATGCCCCTGCAGCGATACTAGGATTGAATGCAAAACTTGCCATTCCACCAGCAATACCTGCAAAGAAATAGATGATAATAAAGCGAATATTTCCATAAATTCTTTCAACAAGTGTACCGATAAAATACAAAGCAAGCATATTTACTGCTAAATGGAATATACCAATATGTAAAAACATAGAGGTAACAAGACGCCACCATTCCCCATCTAACATTCCAACATTGTACTTGGCGCCAAAATGAATAAGCGTTTCAGGATTTGTCGAACCATTCCCGATATACTCTAATAGGAAGAAAATAATGATATTTACGACAATTAGAATATAAGAAAGAAATGGTTTCCCTCTGTTAAAAAACGCCAAAATTTCTTTTTCAGCATTTCTTTGAATTTGAGGAATTCGTTTCTTTAATAATTCTGTTTGGTACTCTAATGTTAATAAATTGTCCGGTATAGAAAAGGCTAACGGATGTTTTAGTTTAGCCTCACTAAAAAAACCGGAAAACTCTTCTTCTTGATTTGTGCTACACAGATAGACATAGGATGTATCAATTTTTCTAGTGGGTGAATCTCTTTTCATTAAATTATCCCAGTTATCCACTGGCTCATATTCGACGACAAAAATATGATGAAATGAAATGTTATGCTGGAATAGTGGTAATTGGACATGTTGAACCACTTTTCTTTCAACTTGCTGGATGTTTGCATCTAATTCTCGTGACCAATCATGTTGTTTTAATGAAACTCTTACTATATCCGTAGTTCTGTTATTTCTTTTCCATAGCAAATATTCTTCTTGATTAGAAGAAGTGTTTAAAAGTTCAAACTGTTCTTTCTCCATTAAATGAAGGACCAATTTATTTTGCACAAATTGATTACTGATAAACATTTCTACACCTGCCTTATCACTATTCTAATCATATCATGTTTATTTCCAAATAGAATAATAATAAGGATTTTATGGATTACTTAAAGATAGACCCTATCATTTTATTACGAATAAACGGGATATTCATTGCTATTCGTATTGCCGATTTCCTAAGCAGTGGGACAGTTGTAATCAAGCGAGTAATATTATTACGAAATATATATACGGTTGTTCCAATCGCAGTCAAAAAGAAAATAACTTTTGATATTTTCATTTTCCTTCACTCCTATCGTTTGTTATCAAAAGTATTTTCTTTTACTTATAAATTTATGTATGATGGCAATAAATTTTCCCAAAGTTGGATATTAAGATGTCTATTGGTTTATCATGCTTTTCCCTGGCTACTGTTCCTACAATCTGAAAATCAGCTGCAAGAGATACGGTAACACCTTTATACCCCTGTAAATAGCGGTCGTAAAAACCACCACCATAACCAATTCGAAAACCTTTCTTATCAAATACAATACCTGGGACAATCATCAGGTCTATTTCTTGCTTTGCTATTTGTAATGATGTAGGTATGGAAGGTTCCCATAAATCAGACCAAACATTTTCCAACTGATCTCCTTCTTGATATAGATAAAATGCCATCGAATGATTATCCCGGTTACTTTTCGGAATTGCTATCTGTTTTCCTTGCATCCATGCTTGTTTAATTAAATATCTTGTATCCCATTCTAATCCTTTTGAAATAGTAATTCCTACCATTTGCGCATGATTCCACACATCTGTTTGGATTAACCTTGATTGCAACTCATGTTCGATTCCATCTCTATTAACGAGTTGTTGCCATAATTTTAATACTTTTTTTCGCTGATTTTCTTTATTATCCATTTATCAGTCCCCTCCCCTTGCCAATTGGATCTGCTTTTTTGAGAATGCCATCTCTACCAATCTCGCTAAGCACGTTTGTGCGCATTAATTGCTTAATATCGATTAATAGGACAGTTTCCCACCATATAAGAAAAACTCTTGTCAAAGTAAGCTGACAAGAGTTTTTTCCGTTCATTTCCTTATTTTGTTTCACGATGTAACGTGTGTCGTTTCAAGCGTGGGCTATATTTTTTAAGCTCCAAACGCTCAGGATGTTTACGTTTATTTTTAGTCGTAATATAATTACGGTCACCTGTTTCAGTACAAGCTAAAGTAATATTAACGCGCATGGTTTTCCCTCCAAACTAAATCATACATCATTCTTGTCATAATCGACTCATTACCTAGAATATAATAGCAAAAAGCTCGGATAATTTCAAGTATATGTTTTATTGTATTCATATATATGGTATAACTATATATGTAAATATTGGATACTATGAGGAGGAAAGTCATGCTATATGCCATAAGCACTATAATTATTATTGCGGTAATATTATGGTTCATATCTTTTTTTATGCAAGACAAATTTAAACAATTAGAAGATCAATTTGAGCAATTCTCGATATCTTCCTTACAGGAAACATATCAATTAAAAAAGAAAATACATATTCTAGAAGAAGAGTTACTAATTGACGATCTATCTGTCGAACAAACGATTAACCCTACAAAACATCAACAAACTCCCGTTATGAGAAAAGTAGAAGAATTATTTAATCAAGGACATGATACACAATATATTGCTAAACAAGTTAATATGAATGAACATGATGTCATTTCTATGATTAAACATTTTTAAAACTAGCATAAATAAAAGGATGAGGGATAGCATTGAAGCAAATCATTAGATCATTTTCTTTAGGTTTACTAACGGCCGCGGTTATTATTGGTGTAACGTATTTTATAGACAAGCCAGAGCCAGTTCAAACGACAGCTTTACCATCTCTTGATGAATCGATACAAGAGGTAGAAAATAATGGATATTATGTATTCGATGAGGATTTGGAAGCAAAAATAGAAGCAGTAGAGCAAGAATTGGCGAGCTTACAAATGGTTAATGACCAATTAGAAGCAGCTGCTCAAGCTGAGGAGGAAGCAACTGAAGAGATAACAATCAGCATTGAATCAGGTATGACAATGCCAGAAATTATTGATTTATTGAATGAAAATGGCCTAATTTCAGATCAAGATGAATTTATTACATATTTAGAGGAAAATGAGATGAGCGGATATATTCAAACTGGTGAGTTTACCTTACAGAGTGACATGGCTGTGGAAGAATTAGTCACTATTTTAACTAGACAAGCAGTAGAGGAGTAGACATTACTTCTACTCCTCTCTCTTTACTTTAATTATTTAAGTCTAATGATTCGCCTTTTACTAAATACATTACATCTTCCCCGATATTTGTCGCATGATCCCCGATGCGTTCCACATACCTTCCGCTGAAAGCCATTTGCATAATATGTTGTATTTTTTGTGGATTTGTTGCAGTCTCCTCCAATAATTCACGTAACATGGTGGAATACATATTATCCACTACATCATCCAACTGAGACAATTTCCTAGCTAACGTAACATCTTCATTTTCATATGATAAGATTGCTAAATCTATCATTTCTACAGCAATTTTTTTCATTTCCTTAATAGAAGGATGTACTTGCAAACCGTGGTTTTCACCTAAGTGAATAGCAGATTTCGCCACATTTTTCGCATTATCAGCCATCCTTTCTAAATCATTTGAAATACGTAGAGCTACAACTAATCTTCGTAAATCTCTTGCAACTGGCTGTTGTCTTGCAATCAAAACGATCGCTTCTTCATTAATTTGCATATCTAACTGATCTAGCTCTTTATCATTTTCAATGATTTGCTCTGCTTGAGATACATCTGCCTGATATAAAGTATCAACAGCGAATTGCAATTGTTCTTTTGTTTTCTTCGCTAGCTCAATTATTAATTGCTCAAGATGTTGTAATTCCCCCTGAAATGCTTCTCTACCCACCATCTCGTACACCCTTTCCCTATTTATTTTTTGTTTTAACCAAAACGGCCAGTAATGTAATCTTCAGTACGTTTATCACTAGGATTAGAGAAAAGTTGATCTGTTTCAGAGAATTCTACTACTTCCCCATTCAACATGAAAACTGTTTTATCGGAAATCCGTGCTGCCTGTTGCATATTATGGGTTACAATGATAATCGTATACTTCTTCTTTAATTCCTTTATTAGTTCTTCCACTTTTAATGTGGAAATAGGATCTAAAGCAGACGTAGGCTCATCCATCAGAATGACATCTGGCTCAATTGCTAAACAGCGTGCAATACAAACCCTTTGTTGCTGTCCACCAGAAAGTCCATAGGCATTCTCGTTTAAACGATCCTTCACTTCATCCCAAATCGCAGCACCTCGTAAACTTTTTTCCACGATTTCATCCAATACAGCTTTCTTCTTTATCCCATGAATTTTAGGGCCGTATGCTACATTCTCATATATTGATTTTGGGAAAGGGTTTGGTTTCTGAAAAACCATTCCTACCTGGGTTCTTAGATCTTCGACTTTCATCGAATTATCTAAAATATTCTTACCTTTATATGCGATCGTTCCAGTTGTACTTACACCCGGAACCAGTTCAACCATGCGATTTAATGTTTTTATATAAGTTGATTTACCGCAACCTGAAGGTCCAATGATGGCAGTTACCTCATTTTCTAACAACTCCAAATTTATATCCTTTAAAGCATGGTTTTGGGAGTACCATAAGTTTAAATTCTTTGTATCGTAAACAACACGTTGTTGTGTTGTATTAATTTCAGTTGTTGTATTATTTTTTCTTACGTCGATTTGAACTTTTTTCTCAGTAGCTATACTCATTTTTTTCACTCCTTCATAAGGATCTTGTTAGGAAAATAACCAACAAGTGATTAATATCTCTGCTGGAATTTATTTCGGATGATAATCGCAACAGAATTTAAAACAAATAAAATCAGTAACAATACAATGATGGTTGCTGCAGCAAGGTTTGCATATTCAGCAACTAATGAAGCATCGATCGTCCAGTAATAAATTTGCATTGGGAGTGCAGTAAATGTATCAAATAACCCTTGTGGAAAAGGGATTAATAGTGCCGGAATACCCAATACTGTTAAAGGTGCGGTCTCACCAATTGCTCGCGACAACGATAAAATCGAGCCTGTCAGAATACTTGGTAAGGCTGCTGGCAATATAATTCTTCGTATTGTCTGCCATTTCGTTGCTCCCATTCCATAAGAAGCTTCAGCTAAGTGACTAGGAACAGCCCTTAGTGCTTCCTGAGAGGCAACAATCAATATAGGTAACACAAGTAATGCTAAGGTCAAACCACCTGCTAGCACTACGTTTCCAAAATCCATTAACCTAACAAATACCGTTAAACCTAATAAACCATAAACAATCGAAGGAACGCCTGCTAGATTAGAGATATTTGTTTCTATAAATGCTTGAATTTTACCTTTTTTTGAATATAACTCTAGATAAATAGCCGAACCAACCCCAACAATTAATGTTACAGGAATAACAACAATCATTACCCATAATGTTCCGAGAATTGCCCCCATAATTCCGGCATCCTCTGCATTTGTTGATAATCTACTTGTAATAAAATCGATATCGAGCCATGATAATCCTTGTAATAGTACCCGGATTATTAATACAGCAAGAACAATTAACCCAAATAGCGTAGAGAGGAAAAATATTGATCTCCAAATACTATTTTTACGTACCCGTGCATTCATTTTATTGTTCTCATGTAGCGCTTCTAGCTTTTCCATTAATATTCCTCCCTAAATTTACGAGAGACATATTTCGCAAGTAAATTCATGATCAATGTGAATACAAATAATGTTAAAGCAACTGCATATAAACTGTAATGTAATGTGGATCCTGCTGGTGCCTCTCCCCCAGAAACTTCCACAATATATGCTGTCATTGTTTGCATGGATTGTGTAATGTCTAAGGTAAAGTTTTTGGAACTACCACTTGCTATCGTCACAATCATTGTTTCTCCAATTGCTCTCGAGATTGCTAGAACAAATGATGCCATTATTCCTGAAAATGCTGCAGGAATTACTACTTTTACCGTTGTTTCTAATTTCGTTGTCCCCATCGCTAACGAACCCTCACGTATACCATTAGGAACAGAATTCATTGCATCTTCTGAAAGGGATGCAATCATAGGAATAATCATCACACCCATTACCAGTCCGGGACTTAAAATATTTGTTGCTTCTACCTGTGGCCATATACTCCGAATTAAAGGTGTTACAAATGTAAAAGCAAAAAAACCATAAACAATTGTTGGAATACCTGCTAATATTTCTAATAAAGGTTTAATTACTCTTCTTACTTTATCTGAAGCATATTCACTTAAATAAATAGCTGACATTAAGCCAATCGGACCCGCTACAAGTATTGCAATAAAAGATGAAATAATGGTTCCATTTAACAAAGGTAAAATCCCAAACTGTGGATTCTGGCTAAGCGGCTTTAATTCAGTACCAGTAAAGAAGTCAAATATAGGAACTTCCATAAAGAAATGTACTGCTTGGCTTATAAGCGTATATAAAATTCCAATAGTAGTCAGAACGGTAATTGATGCTAGCAAGAAAAGAATGGCAGGAACTAACTTTTCCATCAAATTGTTTATGCTTTTCTTTTTCTTGTTTTGTGCGATCAATTCACTGACATTAACAGCTTTATTTAGGTTTGATTCGCTGTTTATTGCCATTTCTTGGAGCACCCCTTCTTAAACTCACAATAAGATGAGAGCATAACTGCCCCCATCTTATTGAAGCCATAGTATTAATGATAATGTTGAAAATAATTCATTCTTACTGAATAGCTTGAATTTCCTCTAATTGTGCCTGAAGTTCTTCGTCAGGAATTGGTGCAAATCCAGTTTCCCCAGCGTAATCATTAATGCTTTCAGCAACATAAACTGCATAGTCATAAACTTCTGGTTTTTCTTGTGCATTATTAACATTTAAGTAAGTGAATACTGGGCGAGTATAATCTGCATATGGACCTTCTTCTCCAATTGTATCAAGAGAAGGAACAACAGCACCATCTCCAAAGTCAATTCCAACTGCTTGTACTTGATCTTGATTGCTGTCATAGTAACCAAATCCAAAGAATCCAATTCCATTTACATCTTCAGAAATAAGTGTTACTAGCGTAGAATATTCTTGTTGTAAATCAATACCATCCACTAAGTCTTGTTCTTCTAGAATTACTTCATAGAAGAATTCATAAGTACCATGATTTTCGTTAGGTCCATAAGTCTGAATTTCTTCGTCTGGCCAGCTAGAGTCAATTTCAGACCATTTAGTTACATTTCCTAAGAAAATATCGTTAACTTGTTCTGCAGTAAGTTCTGTAGCCCAGTCATTTTCAGGGTTAACTACAATTGTTAATCCGTCTAGAGCTACTTTCATTTCCATTACGTCAATTCCAAGTTCATCCGCTTTTTCTTGTTCCTCATCTTTAATCGGACGAGAAGCATCATTGAAATCTGTACCATTTTCCGCTAAAAACTTTTCAAATCCTGCACTAGTACCTGCACGACTTACTTCAACAGATACGTTTGGTTGTTCGTTTACCATATACTCTTCTGCTAATTTAGCCATTAACGGATAAACCGTACCAGAACCATCGATGGCAACTGTTCCTTCCAATTCATCTGAAGCTTCTGTATTTTCTTCATCACCGGAAGTATCTTCTGTTTCTTCTGTTTCATTTGCGTTTGCTTCATCGTTCGTTTCTTCTGAATCACTTCCACATGCCGCTAATAGCCCAAACGTAAGTACAGCTATTAAAGCTAACAACATGATTTTGAACTTGCTCATTTTGTTTCCCCCTATATAAACCCTAAGATTTAGAAGCTTGTCATTTAAGCTTCTCTTACATCTTAACTCACAACTATTAATCTACTATTAAGGAATTGTAAAGACATTGTAAATTCGACAGGTTTATAGCAAATGGGACAGGAGCTAATTAGGCTTCATCGTCGTAAAAGTCTTTTTATATCAGTTTTTCTTGAGAGCGATACAGCTCTACTTCTCCTTTTTGCTCATAAAAAAAACGGAACTAGATTACTAGTTCCGCTTCACTCTTCGTCTTGCTCATCACTATTTGACTGTTCTTCGTCATCACTCTTATCTTTCAATTCATAGTAGGTTTCGATAATTCTTTTACTAATAGCATGATGTACTTGATGTCTACCATTACTTGTTCCATTTTCAGGAACAATAACAGCAAACGCTACTTCTGGATTTTCAGCAGGACTGTAACCTACCAATGATAAATTTTCCGTTTCCGCAACTTGAACTATTTCATCATTAATCACTTCATACTTAGGTCTCTGAGCAGTCCCAGTTTTTCCAGCCACTTCATAAGGGAAATTACCCCATTGACCAGCGGCGGTTCCATTCGTAAATACACTTCTAAAACCATCTTGTACTCGTTCAATATATTTATCGTCCATGTCAATCCGATTTATTGCCTCTGGATTAAAAGATTCAATAATTTTACCAGGTGCCCCGTCTCCAGTGCCTGGTTCTCTTATTTCTTTAACGAGACGTGGTTTCATTCTATAACCATTATTAGCAATAGTTGAAACATATTGGGCCAATTGTAAAGTCGTATACGTATCATATTGCCCAATAGATAAGTGAAGTAAGTTCCCCTGAGCAGGGTCAGAACCAGTTACCCCAGTTGCCTCGAATGGTAGATCTATCCCTGTTTTAACGCCCAAACCGAATTGACTGTAATAATTTCTCATAATGTCGAATCCTTCGTAGTCAAAATTATAAAGAGGCTCTTCATAACGATAAGTTGCACCAGCTATTGCAATCGCAATTTTCGCCATATAAACGTTGGAAGAGTCCTGAATAGCTTTTAAATCGGAAATGCTACTTCCTAAAAATCTGTGAGAACTAAATTGAGGTGTCGATTTTATCTTGATTGGTTGATCACTCATATGTGTTCCAATATCAATAACACCTTCCTGATATCCCGCTAAAACTGTAGCACCTTTAATTGCAGATCCAGGCTCATGAGAGTCATAAATGGTTCTATATGCCTGATTAAGATATTCGTCTTCGTCCTTATCGTAACGGATACCAGATAAGGCTAATATATCTCCAGTTCGCGGATCCATGACTACAGCCAACGCATCCTGAAGGTAACCAGTATTGTTAGCAGAGTTATTGATCGCTTTCCGAAGCTCTTCTTCCACTATTTTATCCACTTCTGACTGAAACTCCATGTCGACAGTCAGAATAAGGTCTTTTCCTCTTTGACCTTCCACTACAACATCAGCGTTAACGACGTTTCCATTCGAATCTGTTGTATATTGAATTTTTTCCTTTCTTCCTCTAAGAATATGCTCATACTGTTGTTCTAATCCACTCGTTCCGACACGATCATTCCACGTATAGCCATTTGATAAATAAAAATCACTATTCTCGCGCGGGATACCTTCATCAGACGAGGTTAAATTACCAAAGAAAGAACTTAGCGTGTCATCATACAGCCTTTCTCTGTCCCAATCAATTACAGCATCTATTCCTGGCAAATCATTTAAATTTTCCGCTACCAGTGCGTATTCCTCATCTGTTAAACCTTCATTTACTACAACATGAGGGGATAATTCATAAGCAGCATCCAACTCTTTCTTTATCGCGAGTACATTCATTAATTCTTGGGTCCATTCAATTTGATCCAAATGTGCTTCTGTTATGGCATCAAGCTCTGCTTGATACTCTTCTCCGGTATCAAGCTTTTCTCTTTCCTCTTCTGTTAACAGGTCAGGAACTTCATCTCTATTTACTAAGTACCAATATTCTTTCTTATCTCGTTCTCGAATTGCTTTTTCGAGTTCTTTTTCATCTTTTATAATAGTAATAAATTCCGCTAACTTCTCCGCTAATTCGAGACGTTCTTCAGCAGAATCACCATTTTTTGGTGGTGTATAAGTAATTGACTTAACTGCTTTATTATCCAGAATCAAATCATGATTACTATCATACATTTTTCCTCTTGGTACTGGTTTTTCAGAGGGAGTATTTTCTGTTTGATTAATCTGTCTTTGCGCTTCCTCTCCATTAAGTATTTGAACAACACCTAATTGTACAATTAGTAATGAGAAGATAAGAAAAACAGTAATAAATAATATATTTAAGCGAAAAGGCAATTGCGCCTTTTTCTTTTTTATTTTTTTCTTATTTTTAAAATTTGGATGTTGATTCACCCTTCATTCCCCCTAATGAAAACATCCCATTTATTATAACATGTCACAGATCGCTTTACTATCTATTTAATAGTATAAATAGAGGAATCTGTTTTTCGAACAAAATAATATGCAAAGAGGTTACCTCCACCAATAGTAAGCAAAAGAATCGGAATAATAATTTTCGCGTCCACAAGTAAAACACTGACAATAAAAATCAAGATCGCAGCAACTCTGCCAGAATTAACAAATAACTCCCTTATAATAATGTATTCTATCCTTAAATCTCCTGCACCTTTTGCTTTTCCAATAATATCATAAGTTAAAGATATGAATGGAACATTATAAATCGGATATGCGAACCCTACAATAATTCCATATGCAAGTAACATCCAATAGCTTGTCTGAAAAACAAACAGACTTACAGCAACATACAATAAAATCCCGCCAAGTAATATAGCATGTTTTCTGTATTCAATTTTTAGTAATTTCGTTACCATAAAATAACCAATAAAGGAACACAAAGAGACGGTTAAATTAAACCCACCCAATGCAAATTCACTATTAGTGGCAATATATACCCAAATGGCTACAATAAAAATAAACAGCCCTTCTCGCAACCCTTGAAAAATATGCGCATATAAAATATTACGCCAGTTTTGATTGGATTTTCTTTCCGATACAACCTCCTTCAATAAGAATTTCCCTGTTGCTTTCCTTTTCTTTAAAAAAAAGGAGCATATCACTGCAATCAAAAATAAAAAAAAGGAGATAAAGAAAATCAAACTATACCCTTGGAAATTATCAAGCCTTGTAATGATGTAACCGGCTGAAATCGGACCAATCATCCCGCCTAAGGATTGTAATGTACCTAAAATACCATTAAAAAAATCTCTTGTTTCAGGCTCTGTGACCTCGAAGGTTAATACATTAAAGGCTAACCAGTAAAATCCGTACCCTATTCCTAAGATGGCACCTAATAAATAAGGAAAACGTGTGGCATTATCTCCTGCCAACAGTACCGTCACATAAAAAACCGATAAAAAAATAACCCCTATTCGGATAATGATCGTTCGGTCTACTCTTTTTGCACATCTACCTGCAACAACAAACGAGATTGGCTGCAAAATATAAACAAATAAATTATAAATCGCAATGTCAATGTAGTTACCTGATTGTTTCCAGAGGAAAACATTGACAAATGTATTCGATAAAAAAGTTGCTAACGCATATAAACCACCAATTGTTAATAATAGCTTAAGGTCTTTACTATTTGGCATGATATTTTTGGAATTTTTCACCTTATCGCTCATTTTTTACACCTCACTACAATCTAACCTTTATTTTGATCTAGAAAGTAGGAGATATACATGTAAACAGCAAAGAAAAGTTATCATCAATTGATTGAAATAATTTAGGACGAGAAAGGGGCTTATTGGAAAATAAAAAAGGACTATAGAAGAAACTATAGCCCTTACTTTCATAGTTATTATTTAGCATCATTATATAAACTTGCTACTTTATCCCAATCCACTACATTCCAAAAAGCAGCAATGTAGTCAGGGCGTTTATTTTGATATTTAAGATAATACGCATGTTCCCATACGTCTAACCCTAAAATTGGTGTTTTACCTTCAGAAATAGGAGTATCCTGGTTAGGAGTGCTAGTGATTTCTAGGTTACCATTGTTTACTACTAGCCATGCCCAACCTGAACCAAATCGACCTGCACCTGCAGCAGCAAATTCTTCTTTAAACTTGTCAAAGCTTCCAAAAGTGGAATTAATTGCATCTGCTAATTCGCCTGTTGGCTCCCCACCACCGTTAGGTGAAAGCAATGTCCAAAACAAGCTGTGGTTAGCATGTCCGCCACCATTGTTTCTTACAGCAGTACGGATACTTTCAGGAACTGCATCAAGATTTGCCAAGATCTCTTCGATTGATTTGTTTGCTAAGTCATCATGACCTTCCAGTGCGTCATTTAATTTGGTTACATAAGTATTGTGATGTTTGGTGTGATGAATGTTCATTGTCTCCTTATCAATATGAGGCTCTAACGCATCATAAGCATAAGGTAAATCTGGTAATGTAAAGTTTGCCATGTTTCATTCCTCCTATTTATTTATTATAATAACCTCTCCACCACAAATAGTATCAAAATATAAAAATAAATTGCAAATATTTAGCATTTAAGAAAACCATTTATCCAAAAACAAAAAAACAAGCTTCCTATCAGCTTGTTGAAATGGTGGCTCGGGACGGAATCGAACCGCCGACACACGGATTTTCAGTCCGTTGCTCTACCGACTGAGCTACCGAGCCAAACGATATGTTGTTTTTTCTATGAACGATTATGTATGGCGGAGGAGGAGGGATTCGAACCCCCGCGGGCCGTGAAGCCCCTGGCGGTTTTCAAGACCGCTCCCTTCAGCCGGACTTGGGTACTCCTCCGCAATTAATATGGTGGACCCTGCAGGATTCGAACCTGCGACCGATCGGTTATGAGCCGATAGCTCTAACCAACTGAGCTAAGGGTCCACTTTATACATTATAAGGGGCGACCGGTGGGGATCGAACCCACGCATGTCGGAACCACAATCCGATGTGTTAACCACTTCACCACGATCGCCATTATTTATTTATTTATAGCGGCGGAGGGAATCGAACCCCCGACCTCACGGGTATGAACCGTACGCTCTAGCCAGCTGAGCTACACCGCCAAATGGCTCCACAGGTAGGATTCGAACCTACGACCGATCGGTTAACAGCCGATAGCTCTACCACTGAGCTACTGTGGAATGAAATTATGTAATCATTGAAGCGACATTTAATAATTTATCATAGCAGGATAGATTCGTCAATAGTTTTTTTGTTTTTTTCTAATATTTTTTTTAACTTTAATCAAAATATTGAGGAAGCAGCCGTGAAGACTACTTCCACCTTTAATCATTAGTGCTTTTGTCTTTCCTCTAATACTTCATCCGCTATATTTACAGCATGATCTCCAATTCGTTCAAGGTTACTAATGATATCAGCAAATACAATACCAGCAGCTCCGGTACATGCTCCTTCATTTAAACGGATAATATGTTTTTTACGATATTTTCTTTCCATTCTATCTATTTCATTTTCTTTTTGTACAACATTTAAGGCCGCTTCTCTATCCATGTTTTCTAGTGCTAATATTGCCTCTTTTACTGTACTAATGGTTAAATCAAACATTTCATTTAAATCAATCATACCTTGCTCTGTAATATCTACTTTATTAGAGATTTTGTAATTAACCAATTCAATAATATTTTCAAAATGATCTCCAATTCGTTCTATATCACGTACGGAATTAATTAATGCTGAATGGTTATTACGCTCTCCCTCGGAAAAATTAGTTCCCGATAATTCAACTAAATAAGAAGTAATTTCACGATCTAAATTATTCAATGCTCCTTCTATTTGTTGAGCCATCTCTGCATTCTTCTGACTGTTACTGTTTAAAAACATACTTGTCTCTTCAAGACCTTTGATTGCATATTTCCCCATGTGAATTACTTCTAACTTCGCTTGATCTAATGCCACAGACGGTGATTGTTCAATAAAAATCGGATCTAAGTGCTGTGGTTTATATTTTACAGTTGTGTCTTCACCTGGAATAAGCTTTGTTACTAGTAATGCCAATAACCCTATAAAAGGAAATTGAATTACTGTATTACTTAAGTTGAATATCCCGTGTGCAAAAGCAATGGTCATAGCTGGATTTAAATCTAACCATCCCTGAATATTACTGATAAACATCGTGTATAGTGGCAGTATACTAACTATAATAATCGTACCTATCAAGTTAAAGATAACATGTGTTAATGCTGCACGACGCGCTGCAATTGTTGCACCGATTGATGCGATGACCGCTGTTATCGTCGTACCAAGATTATCCCCGAATAAGACAGGTAATGCTGCTCTAAGCTCAATTGCACCTTCAGTCATAAGACTTTGTAATATTCCAATAGTTGCACTTGAACTTTGTACAAGCATCGTGAACACTGTACCAATTATAACACCGAGAATTGGCGTTTCAGACATACTTACTGTTAAGTCATGAAACATTTGGACATCTCTTAATGGTTTTAGACCAGATCCCATTAAATCAAGTCCAAAGAATAAAGAACCAAATCCAAAGATTGTTAAACCAATATTAGATAATTTATTATTTTTTAAGAAAAATAACATAAGTGCACCAACTGCAAGGATTGGTAAAGCATATTCTTGGATGTCGATTCCAATAATGAAGGCAGTCATCGTTGTTCCAATATTTGCTCCCATAATAACGCCGATAGACTGTCTTAATGTCATGAATCCTGCATTTACTAAGCCAACCGTTAGTACTGTTGTTCCTGTACTTGTTTGCAATAAAATGGTTACAAAAATACCTGCTAGTACACCCATAAATGGATTACTCGTTGTCTTGTCCAATATTTCCTGCAAACGGTCTCCGGCAGTTTTTTGAAGTCCTTCTCCCATATACTTGATACCTAGAAGAAATATCCCCAATCCACCGATAAACTCAAAAATCATAGCTTGTACATTTACATCCAACAGTGTTCATCCCTTCCCACAAAACTTAATCTTTCTTTAGTATGACCAATGTGCAAAAAGTATTGCCCTCTTAACAGTTTTTTTCTATTATTCATTATTTACGACAAAATTAGACAAATTCTTTTTTGCACCTGTTCATTATTAATGATTTATTGAGGGTTTGTAAAGTAATTTCTTAAAAATTTACAAAACCTTAACAAACAATTTTATTATAACAATACTTAGACATTATGTTAGCCTTTTTGACAATTTTTTTTAATAAATTTTTCAAAATAACGGAAATTATGAAGGTGAAAGAAAATTATCTATTTAGTACGGGTTTTCAATATAGTCTCGAGAAATAGAAAAAGCCTGCTATTATTGAGCAGGCTCTCCAGCAATTTTTTTCTTATCTTTTACGAGAATTCTCGTTCCATCTACATCCACTACTTCAACGTCTGTATCCTTCGTAATCCATTTCCCTTCTGTTATTGCACTATATTCCTTGTTATCAATCAAGACGGTTCCAATTGGTCTCATATCCGTTGTCGTTACTCCAGTTCTACCGATTAACTCCTTGTATGATTGATTAAGACTTGAATACCCAGCCTCTTCTGTCAGTTGATCAAACAATGTGATCTTCGTCCACATTTGACGCTTTTTGAATACTTTTAGAAAGCCGAATGAACTCATTCCACCTATGAATACACCTATTACAGCGTAAAGACCTGCAACCCAGTTAGGTGCGGCAAATCCAACAGAAACAATCATACATACAAGTCCAATCACTGCTAAGGTCCCATCGTTTAAGACCTTTCCGTCGATTATCATTAACATTAATCCAAAGAAATAAATAATAATCATAATGAAAAACATACCTGGATCTAAAAAGGAAGCAAAATAAATAGTGATAAAACCTATACCTAAAATACTAAATATTCCTTTTGCATTTACAAGTAATTCTCCTATAAGAAAAAGTGTTGCTAGTGCAACAATTACAAAACTCATCCAATCAGCTGTTATCGTAAACATTTAATGTCACCTCAATTCGTTCTACTTTCTTCTCTCTATCATACCATACGTATGGAAGTAATCATTAGTTTCAAATTATTATTTTTTCTTTAAGAATAAGGTTTGATACTTCTCTTTTCTTATTTTAACCTTTATAATGGACAATGGTAATGAATTCTGCCACTAAATTATATAAGAATTATAATAGTGATTGACGACCATTACTATTTATGATTTTTTTGGAAAAAGAATTAAAGGAGCGATTTTATTTATGGCTTTAATACATCGAAAAGATACACGACCTGTAAAAATTGGGAATGTTATGGTTGGAGGTAAAGATGAAGTAGTTATCCAATCGATGACAACTACCAAAACACATGATGTCGAAGCAACCGTTAAGGAAATTGAACGGCTTGAAGAAGCAGGTTGTCAAATCGTTCGTGTTGCCTGCCCAGATGAACGTGCGGCTAATGCAATTCCAGAAATCAAAAAAAGAATCAATATTCCACTTGTAGTTGATATTCACTTTAATTATAAACTTGCGCTTAAAGCAATCGAAGGTGGCGCTGATAAAATTCGTATTAATCCTGGTAATATTGGGAAAAGGGATAAAGTGGAAGCAGTAGTAAATGCTGCAAAAGAGAAAGGTATTCCCATTCGAATTGGTGTAAACGCCGGCTCTCTTGAAAGACACATTTTGGAAAAATATGGTTATCCGACAGCTGATGGTATGGTAGAAAGTGCACTTCACCATATTAAGATTTTAGAAGATCTCGACTTTCATGATATTGTCGTATCGTTAAAGGCTTCAGATGTTAAATTAGCAATTGAAGCTTATGAAAAAGCGGCTGAAGTAATACCATATCCTTTACACTTAGGTATCACAGAATCAGGAACTCTTTTTGCAGGTAGTATCAAAAGTGCTGCAGGTATGGGTGCGATCCTAAGTAAGGGAATAGGTAGTACCATGCGTATTTCATTAAGTGCTGATCCTGTAGAAGAAGTAAAAGTAGCAAAGGAATTATTAAAAACATTTGGTTTAGCTTCCAACGCTGCAACATTAATATCCTGTCCAACTTGTGGTCGAATTGAAATTGATTTGATTAAGATAGCAAATGAAGTGGAAGAATATATCTCAACCATTAAAGCTCCAATTAAAGTTGCAGTACTTGGTTGTGCAGTTAATGGTCCAGGGGAAGCTAGAGAAGCGGATATCGGTATAGCTGGTGCCCGTGGTGAAGGTTTATTATTCCGTCATGGTGAAATCATCCGAAAAGTTCCCGAAGAAACAATGGTCGAGGAACTAAAAATAGAAGTCGATAAAATTGCAGAAGAATATATACAAAAACAAAAAGAAGAAACACAGGAAGTTTAGTAAATTAAACTCTTCGTAATAAGGCTGTGTTTGTAAATTCTACGCCAACGATGTTGATTATCTCTCCATCTAAAGTGAAAAGGCAAGCCTATAATATAGGCTTGCCTTTTTATTTTAGTTGTGTTGCTTTGGATGATCTCATCATCTATTTCGTTTCCAACACTTCTGGTTCAGGTTTTACATTTTATTACTAGGATTGTTCTATAATGGTATGAATATCAGCGATATTAATATCGAAATAATCGCTGTTACGATAGCCGCATTACCGAGCGTGGCGGCGCCTTGCTGTCTGGAAACAATTCCTAAGACGATACCACCAATTGCCAACATCAACGGCCAAACAAAAAAGGAAGCTAAAGCTAATACTAAACCTGCCCAACCCCAAGCAGTATTGACATCTGATTGCATTTCTGTTTCTTGCTCTTCAGAGTCGATTGGACGATTAAACTCATTAGCTGATAACTCAGCAGATGTTTCTTCTTCCCTTTTATATGCCTCATCTACTGAATACATCTCATCAGTTGCAACAAATTGTTTAGATTGAGGTTCTTCATCGATACGTCCATTATCGATATTTGGAGCATTCTCAACACGTCGTTCATCTTGATGTTCTGGCATACTATACCCTCCCTTTCTTTTAGAGGTACATTTATAGTATGCCTTAATTCTTTTCGGTCTTACTTGGTAAATAATACTTTCTGTTTAGGGAGCATATGCAACAAATTCTTGATACTTTTTAGCATTCGTTTGGATTCTCATTGCATATTCACTATTGGCATGACCATTTTTTAATTTATACTGTTCTAAACCTGCCATACCACGATGATAAGCTGTTAAGGTTTCATCCCAATTATCATATTCATTGTATAAATAATCGAGATAAACTAAAGATAATTTGATGGAATAGTACGGATCAAATAAAAGTTCACCTTCATATGGCATATCCGCCATATCAGCAATCCATGGTGCTGTATTTTTCATAAACTGTGCCATCCCATAAGCATGGCCATATTTTGTTTCTGGACCAACTAACTCGGGGTCAAAACTGTTACCTGTTTCTACTTTCAAAAGTTCATAAACAATAAATGGATCAATTCCGTAACTTTTGGCCTCTTTTACTAAATAAATCGCCCACGGTCTTAAAAATTGTCCATTACTTTCTTCAACCATGATTTCTGCCATATCAAAATACTTTGGCCATGTTTCATGATTTAACTCCCATTCTTCTTGATGCGTCCGATTTAAGATATAACGTGCTTGAGATTCCATATTGTTTATCTCTTGCTCCAATTCAACATTATCATACTGTAGTGCTTGTATTTCTGATTTATATGATTTTATTTGATAATAGCTCCAACCTACAAGCACAAAAGCCAATACAATGCTAATTGATTGCATTCTTTTTATCATGTACTCCTTCACTCCTTAGCTGTAAAAGCATTAATCGACTTGGTGTTTTTTCTACAGCGCTCTATATTAGCGAAAATTGTCGATTAGTGCAAATAATAAACATCCTACTTTTTTTACCCTTATTCACAAAAAATAAACATTCTTGCATAAAATAAAAAAAGATAACAAAAAAGGAGTTTTTTAAATGAACGGAATCTCAAAACGCATTATCATAAGCAAATTGAAAAAAATCAGTGCAAATGAAATCATTGAATACGCTAACAAGTACAACATCACGGTTAATGAACACCAAGCAAGGTTAATATCTAGCCATTTACAACGTAACCGTTATGATCCAACAAATGCTGAAGACCGTGCTCAGATGCTGAGAAAACTTGCCCAAATCACAGACATTAAAACTGCGAAAGCATGCCAACAACTATTCAATAAACTAATTAAAGAATATGGACTTGAAAGTTATTTCAAATGATATAGTATGATTAGAACACTAAGCTTTCCATCGGAGTTGTTTTATTTAACATAAAAAGAAATTGGAACATAACTTATTTTCTTAACATCAATTAAACGATGCAATCCGTATAATTACGGAATATCTTTCACTAACTTATGGTTTATGATATCGAGTGCAAAGCATCGGCTCTGGCTGATCGTTTCGCTTTCCGCGGGGCAAAAACCCGAGGAAAGGAAAGTGGACAGCCGAACGATTGTTACGCAACTATAGCCTCTCAATCATATAACGAAGAACGTTACCAAGAGAAATTAAATAGCCTGACACCATTAGAATATCGGTATCAGGCCATTGCCTATATCTTTTGCTTTTCATTGTCCACTTGACAGGGTGCAGCATGTATGAAAATAATTATTGATTCACAATTTGTTCTTTTAAATCTGGAATGAATGAACCGTTTTTCAGCATTTCTATTTCAAACTTATATGGTGGTTTTTTATTTTTCTTATCTTCTCCAACATATGGAGTTTCTAAAATCTTAGGTAATTCTGTTAATTGGTCATGATGGACAATTTGGTGAATCGTCTCAAACCCGATATGACCAAATCCGATATTTTCATGACGGTCTTTTCCTGCACCTTGCACATTTTTACTATCATTAATATGAACTACTTTTAAGCGATCGATCCCAATAATCTTGTCAAATTCATTTAACACACCATCAAAATCGTCTACAATCGGATATCCTGCATCATGAACGTGACAAGTATCGAAACAAATCGATAGCTTCTCATTATGTGTAACACCATCGATGATTCTTGCTAATTCATCAAAATTACGACCAATTTCCGATCCTTTTCCAGCCATCGTCTCTAAAGCTATTTGTACATCCTGATTTGGATCAAGTACTTCATTTAAGCCTTCAATGATTTTCGCAATACCTGTGTCAACCCCTTCACCTACATGGGCACCAGGGTGAAGGACGATTTGCTTAGCACCTAATGCTTCTGTTCGATCTATTTCACTCTTTAAAAAATTTACTCCTAGTTCAAACGTTTCCTTCTTCGTAGCATTACCGATATTAATAATATAAGGAGCATGAACCACTATGTCTAAAATACCGTTTTCCTCCATATGTTGACGGCCAGCTTCAATATTTAACTCTTCGATTGGTTTTCGTCGCGTATTTTGGGGAGCTCCTGTATAAATCATTAGTGCTGTAGAACCGTACGACACTGCTTCCTCACTAGATCCTAAAAGCATTTTCTTTCCACTCATTGAAACATGTGAACCTATTTTTAACATAAAATCCTCTCACCTTTTCTATTTATTCGTTTGATTTCTTTTTATTTTCTTTTTAACATGTTGTTGTTGTTTCTTCATTTTTTTCTTGTACCCAGGCTTTACCTTTTTCGGTTTTCTTACTTGCTGCCAAGCTCTTTTCTCGATCTCATTTTCCCCTTTTTCTCGCTTTTGCCTTATATTCCATGCTTTTGCTTCTCGCCACTCCCCTTTTACAATATCATGGAATGTAAAAGTTAACCCTTTTTTCTCCAACTTCTTAATAAGTGGGATATCTTCTTCCTGATAAAGGCTGATCGCTGTTCCTTCCATTCCAGCACGAGCCGTTCTTCCTACACGATGTAAATAAAACGCCTCTTCTTTTGGTAATTCCGCATTGATTACATGACTTACCCCTTTAATATCGATACCGCGTGCAGCTAAGTCTGTTGCAACGATATATTGATATTTTAGCTGTTGAATTTCTTTCAATACTCTTTTTCTTTCACGTTGATTTAATCCCCCATGAATTAGCCCGACTGCTAATCCTTTAGCCTGTAAATTTTCCGCTAACTGATTAGCATTTTCCTTACCATTTGTAAAAATAATCGCTAAATATGGTTGGATCAACTTAGAAATCTCAAAGATTACATCAGCCTGCTCTCGGTGCTTAAGATCAATGAGCCGATGTTCCAGTTTTTCAGGCGCTAAACGATCGTCAATTTTCACATAGATTGGTCCGTGCAGATATTTTTTAAGAAATGGTTGTAACTTTTCAGGAATAGTTGCTGAAAACACCATTACTTGTATATCAGGATCTGCATGTGTAAGAATTCGGTCTATTTCTTCAATAAGACCTAATTCAAGCATTAAATCTGTTTCGTCCATGACAAAAGACTTTGCTGAGTATATATCCAATACACCATCCTGAATTAGATCTAGAATACGTCCAGGTGTCCCAACAACGATATGTGGTGCTTGTTTCATTTTTTCTACCATTCGTTTTTTATCTGTTCCACCGATAATAAGCTTTGCACGCCAGTTATCTTGATTACCAGAAAACTGCATGATCTTTTTAACTTCTTCATATATTTGAATAGCCAGTTCTCTTGTTGGTGCTGTTAAAACAACTTGTGTTTCAGATTGATTCGTATCGATTTTATTCAATAACGGAATCAAAAAGGCATGTGTTTTACCTGAACCTGTTTCTGATTGTCCAATAATATCTCTACCTTTTAAAGCTTCTGGAATGACTTTTGCTTGAATAGGAGTGGGTTCATAAAATCCCAATTGCCCAATTACTTCATTCATCCAATCATCCAATGCATATTGTCTAAATAAATGCTTTTCCATGTTATTCTCCTTCTAACTAACTAAATATCTTTGTCAATTGTATTAAATACCTTTATAATGTAAGTATTGGACAAATTCAAGTCCGTTATTAAACATTTTACTTGATCTCTAGTAGAAAGTACAGAGGGGGAACCATAATGAAAGTAATTAAGATTGCTCCCAGAGGATATTGCTATGGAGTTGTCGATGCAATGGTTATTGCTCAAAACGCAGTGAAGGATCCCAATCTACCTCGCCCTATTTATATACTTGGTATGATTGTTCATAATTCGCATGTAAACAATGCCTTTAAAGAACAAGGTGTCTATACATTAGACGGAAAAAATCGAGCAGAGCTTTTAGAAGATATCGATGATGGAACAGTTATTTTCACTGCTCATGGTGTATCACCAGAAGTGAAAAAACGTGCTGAAGAAAAAGGCTTAACAGTACTTGATGCAACCTGTCCAGACGTTACAAGAACACACGATTTGATTCGCGAAAAAGTAAAAGAAAATTATGAGATTGTGTATATAGGGAAAAAAGGACATCCAGAGCCAGAGGGTGCAGTAGGTGTTGCACCAGATCATGTGCATTTAATTCAAAATCAGGAGGATGTAGAAAACCTTCATTTAAATGCAGAAAAAATATTGGTGACTAACCAAACAACAATGAGTCAATGGGATGTTCATGATGTTATGTTAAAAGTAAAGGAAAAATACCCGCAAACTGAAATGGAACAAGAGATTTGCATGGCTACGCAAGTTCGTCAGGAAGCTGTAGCAGAAAAAGCAAAGGATGCTGACTTAACATTAGTGGTTGGTGATCCACGTAGTAACAATTCTAATCGTTTAGCACAAGTTTCTATTGAAAAGGCGGGTACTCAAGCTTATCGAATTGCTGATGTTTCTGAAATACAATATGAATGGTTAGAAGGTGTATCAACAGTTGCCGTGACTGCTGGTGCTTCCACACCAACTCCAATCGCAAAAGAAGTAATTAAATTCATCGAGCAATATGACCCAAATAACCCGGAAACATGGGATCGAACATCAAAAGTACAGCAAGATAAAATTTTACCAAAAGTAAAAGCTAAAAAATAAGAAGCAAGCACCAATTTGGTGCCTGCTTCTTTTTTTCTTTTAAAACCACTAATACGATGATTTAATCAACAGTCCTATCATTTCGCTTTATTGATAACGAAATGGATCGGTTGATAAAGTCGAGACTTCAACTTCTATTTTGTCTGGTAATTGGTGAAGATTAGTTAAGAAATAATCTTTTACTCCCTCTTTCATAACCTCCTCTACATGATGGCCCGGGTCAAGCAGGCAAAGGCCAGCTTCTTCTGCGTCTTGAGCTTCATGGAAAGTTAAATCTCCTGTAATATAAAGATCTGCTCCAGCTTTTCGAGCAGCATTAATGAAACCTTTCCCACTTCCTCCTAATACAGCAACTTTTTGGATCACTTGATTCTGATTACCAACATAGCGTAAAGCTGGAATATTCAAATTACTTTTTACTATCTCCACATACTCAGACAATTTCATTGGCTTAGAAAGTTTTCCGATACGCCCTAAGCCCGCTTTTTCCCCTTTATTGGAAAGTGGTACTAAATCATATGCCATTTCTTCATATGGATGTGCCTTTTTTGCTGCCTGCAGGACAACAGACAATTGTGATTTTTTAATGATTGTTTCTAATTTATACTCATTTACTTCTTCTATTTCTCCTTGAGTACCAAGATAAGGCTGTGTGCCCTCCAATGGCTTGAAAGCTCCTGTTCCCGCAGAACGAAACGTACAATGACTGTAATTACCAATATGTCCTGCTCCAGCATTTCCTATTGCTTCCACAAGGTCACTCAGGTGCGTTTGTGGAACATAGACAATAAATTTTAGTAATTGCTCCTCTACAGTTGGAACTAAAACCTTTGTATTTGACAGTTCCAATCTCTCTGCCAACATATCATTCACACCGCCTTTAACTACATCCAAGTTGGTGTGAGCAGCATAAACAGAAATATTGTGCTCGATTAATTTTTTTACAACTTGTCCTTTTGGATCTTGAAAATCTATTCTTTTTAAACCGTTAAATAATAATGGATGGTGCGCAATAATAAAATCTACTTTCTTTTCAATCGCTTCCTCAACAACCGCATCTATTACGTCAAGTGTAATCATCATTTTCTTTACTTTTTGCTCTTTTGATCCAATTTGTAATCCGACATTATCCCAGGACTCTGCATAATGAACAGGAACCCATTTTTCCAGTAATCGCATTACATCTTTAACAGTTGTCATTATTTAATACCTCCTCGATCGACTTTATTTCTGTTTCGAGCTTCTTGATTTTCGCTACTGGTATATTGGCTGCTTGTTGCATTTGTTTAATTAACCATATTCGTTTCTCTTTTTCACTAGTCCATTTCTTTATAAAAACGTCATTTTTTTCTTTGAGAAGAAATGGACCAAATAACAATTCTTTTTCTGAAAGAAAAGTGGGCGTAATTTGACGATCACTGACAATAATTTCATAAATATAACCATCCTCTGAAACAATTTCTTCCGCCATAATTTCATACTGATGATCTGTCAGCCATTTTCGAACTATTGGTGCATCAATATTCGGCTGTAAAATTAATCGTGAAACACCAGATAATTTAAGCTTACCTTCTTCCAGAATCGTTTGGATAAGTTTCCCTCCCATTCCAGCAATCGTTATTTGGTTGACTTCACCTTGTTCAATAACATCCAATCCATTGCCTTTTCTTACTTCTATTCGTTTATTCAAACCATATTCTTTCACCGTGTTTTTTGCCCTTTCAAGAGGACCCTGGTTTACTTCTCCAGCAATTGCAGTCGCATGTTCGTTTTGCAAACAAACATAGCACGGCAAATATGCGTGATCCGAACCAATATCAGCGAATTGGATCGGCTCTTGTAAGTATTCAGCAATTTTTTCGAGTCGTTTTGATAGCATCATTCATTTATGTCCCTTCATACAAACTAAAAGAGAAAAAAGCTCTCTGTTAAAACAGAAAGCTTTTACCACTTTTTATTCTTGTCCTTCTGATAGCCATTCAGCTAATACTGCGGCTTCTTCATTACTTACTAAACCACCTGGCATACCACCATCTGTACCGTTGATAATGATATCCTCAATTTCAGCTACATCCAATCTCTCGTGAACATCATTAAGAGCTGGACCACTTCCACCTTCCAGGTCACCGCCATGACATCCAATACAACTTTGAATTAATGCTTCTGGATCTGCTTCTGTCGTTTCTCCTTCTTCTCCACCAGTTGCAATTCTTTCTTGTTCATTTAGACCTACAACTGATAAAATAATCATTGCTAAAATCCCAAGAACAGCAATTAGTGCAAAGGGAATAATTGGATTTTTTTTCATTGTTTTTTCCTCCTTCAATTAGACGTCAAGTTGGGTTGCACTGCCCAACAAATTTAACAAATATGTATATGGAAAACCATCTTTATTTTACTTCAAATTAGACAATTAGAAAAGTAATACTCATTAAAATTCATGAAAATGTCTAAAAATAGTAAAAACCCATCATAATAATGAGAATGATTAAAATAAAAACGCCAGCAACTTGTAAGAAAAATTGCTTTTTAAGCTTACCAAATATGATCCAAGAAATACTATTTATAAAAATCCACGAATAGGTTATCCAACTAATACTGATATAATGACTCAACCCTAACATTGTCGAAAATAAAAATACAACGAAAAATATCATCACTGCATAAGAGGTCTGTAATTCCTTATACTTAGAAAAAAGCTTTATCATACTGAATGCAATAAATAGATTGATAACGATACCAACCGTTTGTATAAGAAAACTACTGGTAAGCTGGAAAATTATAAAAGGCAGTAATATAACTAATGTATCTACAAAATAAAATAATAAATAATATGGAGACCGTTTATTTTCGATAACATTCTCTGCTGTAGTCCCCTCACCTTCTGTGTAAAGAGCTAATAAAAAATCACAATATTGAGTTGGTAATAATTGATGCGTCTTCCAGTACTTAATTTCATTAATTATCGTTCTTTTACGACCTTCTTCCATTAAATACCATCTCCAAGTCTGATTTGCTCTAATCATTATATCGGATAATTGTGTGAAACATTGATAGGTCCGAATAAATTTAAATGAACTATCTTCACAGAAAGGAAGATAGTTCATTAGGTACACTTAGAGCTTTATTCCAAGAAATCTTTTAATCGTTTACTACGACTAGGATGACGTAATTTCCGTAATGCTTTCGCCTCAATCTGACGAATTCTTTCCCTTGTTACGCCAAATACCTTACCAACTTCTTCTAAAGTCCTTGTTCTGCCATCATCCAAACCAAAACGCAAGCGTAATACATTTTCTTCACGATCTGTTAGTGTATCTAAAACATCTTCTAATTGTTCCTTTAATAATTCATATGCTGCGTGATCTGATGGTGATGTAGCTTCTTGATCTTCGATAAAGTCACCAAGGTGTGAGTCATCTTCTTCGCCAATTGGTGTTTCTAATGAAACAGGTTCTTGAGCAATCTTTAATATTTCCCTTACTTTATCAGGTGTTAAATCCATATCTTTAGCTATTTCTTCCGGGGTTGGTTCTCTACCCAAATCTTGTAACAATTGCCTTTGAACACGAATCAATTTATTTATGGTTTCTACCATATGAACAGGAATTCTGATTGTTCTTGCCTGGTCTGCAATAGCTCTTGTGATTGCTTGTCGAATCCACCATGTTGCATAGGTACTGAATTTAAAACCTTTTCTGAAATCGAATTTTTCAACTGCTTTAATAAGCCCCATATTTCCTTCTTGAATAAGGTCTAAAAATAGCATACCGCGGCCGACATAACGCTTCGCAATACTTACAACAAGACGAAGGTTTGCTTCAGCTAATCTTTTTTTAGCGTATTCGTCACCTTCTTCGATTTTTTTGGCAAGTTCGATTTCTTCCGAAGCTGATAATAAATCTACTCTACCTATTTCTTTTAAATACATACGGACTGGATCGTTGATTTTAATTCCTAATGGTACACTCAAATCATTTAGATCAAATTCTTCTTCCTTTGAGAGTTGTTGCATAGTAGGATCATCATCTGATTCTCCTATTACCTCTACCCCCTGTTCATTCAAGTACTCATAGAACTCATCCATTTGATCGGATTCTAATTCAAAATTTGCTAATCTTTCTGCTACTTCCTCATATGCTAATACACCACGTTTTTTACCTAATTCCAACAATTGGTCTTTTGCCTGATCAACTGTTAATTCAGCTTCTTTTGAACGTGATGGCTTGTTTTCTGCCATGAGTGCCCCTCCTTCCAAAACTAACTTCCATTTTTCGATTGTTGTTTTATCTTTATAATCTCCATTGCTATTTTAGCAGCTTCCTTAGGGTCTGTTTTCTCTAACTGTTTCATTTTCTGCTTAAGTTGTTTTATTTTTTCATTATCTGTTTGTTCTGATTGAATGAGATGAATATAATCTTGTAGCTCCTTTTCTGACATTTCCCAAGAATAATCCATCATCGATAGTTCAACAACTGTCTGTTGAAGATTTGCATCATCTAAATATGTTAAAAAATGACTGGGATCAGGTTGATTCCCTTCTTCGTAATATCCGTACAAATGGGTTACAATAATTTGGTGTTGTTCTACATTAAACTTCGAGCCAATTGTTTCTTGTACTTTTTCAGCAATGTGAGCATTTTGTAACATAAATGCAATTAAGCGACGTTCGGCATTTTGATATGCTGGTGGTAAAACATGTAACGATTTTGATCGATATTTCTCTTGATTTCCACCATTAGTATTTCCAAACCTCCCGCGGTTATCATCATTTTTTTTGATATTTTGCATTCGAGACTTTAACTCTTGTGATAAAGCATCATATGAAATAGTAAATTCTTCTGCTAATTCTCGAATATAGTGGTCTCTTTCAATAGAACTTTCTAATTGTGCAATTTCCCCTATTACTTTTTCTACATATTGCAGTCGATCTCCTTCAAGTTTTAAATTAAAATTCCTTTTTAAATACTTCATTAAGAAGACGATCTCGGAATCTGCAGCATTAATAACTTGTTCTCGGAATTTCTCCCTTCCAAACTCTTGGATATATTGATCAGGATCATACTTATAAGGTAATGGTGCTACTTTGATATTGCAGCCAACTTTCTTAAATAACTGAATGGCTTTATAAGTAGCATTTTGTCCTGCATCATCTCCATCATAACAAAGCAGGACCGTATCGACATACCTTCTTAAAAGATTGGCATGTGATTCTGTTAAAGAGGTTCCTAGTGATGCTACGCCATTCTTGACACCAGCTTGATAAGCGGATATAACATCTGCAGACCCTTCAAAAAGTATTACTTCTCCTTGTTTCCGAATTTCACTCCTAGCCAAATCAAAATTGTAAAGTAGTTGACTTTTCTTAAACAACGATGATTCTGGACTATTTAAGTATTTAGGTTCCTGATCAGTAATAGTTCTTCCTACGAACCCGACTGTTTTACCTAAATGATTACGGATTGGAAAAATAACTCTTGCTTGGAATCGGTCATAATAGTTTCCATCATTTCCAGCCGTTAATAATCCAGCATTAGCCATTACTTGTTTATGGAAACCTTTCTTTTCCAAAAATTGTGGAATAAAATCTTTTGATGTTGGGGAATAGCCAATTTGAAATTGATCAATTGCTTCATCAGAAAAACCTCTATTATAAAGATATTCTAATGCCTTTTTACCATCCTTTGAATGTCGTAATAAATGATGGTATAGTTTAACTAACCACTGGTATGCATCTAACATTGTCTGTTCCCCAGAATTAGCCCTTTCCATTCGAGAGTCTTTTAGTTCCGGAATAGAATGACCAGCTTTTTCAGCTAAATGACGAATAGCTTGTTGAAAAGAGTAACCTTCCATTTCCATGATAAAGGTAATAACGTTACCACCTTTACCACATCCAAAACAATGATAAATTTGTTTTTCTTGATTGACGGAAAATGAAGGTGTATTTTCTGAGTGAAATGGGCAAAGTCCAAAATAATTTCGGCCTTGTTTTTTTAAATGTACATATTCTCCTACGATATCAACTACATCATTCGCTTGACGAAGAGATTCAATTGTTTCATCTGACACTTGATTGGCCATATTTCATCACCATTTCTCACTACTATTCAAATTAACACTTCGACAATTTTCTCATCATTGGTATAAGTTAAAATTTGCTGATTGACAGCTCTTAATAACCTAATACCTCTAATCTAAATCCTATAAACAAGATTCAAGACTTAGGCGATCTTCATAAAATGTCGAATAACAAAAGATCTGTATAGATACATAATTCTACACAAAACTGCAAATTCCTGCTTATTTCATAGTTTTTTTAAAAAAATGTTGTCATTTGTTTAAAGCAGGAAACAAATGGCAAAAGTTTATTATATTAGTAAGTAATGGACATTTTATTAATAATATAAACATTTTGACAAAATATAATTATAATATATGTTCATCTTATTTTCCAATATCTTTGCTTATTTATTCACTAGCCTTATTATCGTGTAAGTCCCAATAGGGTTGATTGATCATATTTAAAATAAGATTGGCAGTTTCTTCGACAGCTTTGTTCGACACATCAATAACTGGACAATCAAGTTGATGAATGATCTTGTCAAAATATGCTAATTCTGCTTCAATTCGATTTACATCCGCATAAGCAGCTTGGTCGTCTAGCCCAAGACTCTTTAACCGTTCTTTTCTAATACCATTTAATTTCTCAGGACTAATTCTTAATCCAATACACTTATGAGATGGAATATGGAATAATGAAGATGGAGGTTCAACTTCTGGGACAATAGGTACATTGGCAACCTTCAGTTGCTTATGTGCCAAATATTGTGATAATGGGGTTTTAGATGTTCGGGATACTCCGATTAATACAATATCTGCTTGTTCTACTCCTCTTGGATCTCTACCATCATCATAGCGTACTGCAAATTCTATTGCTTCTACCTTTCTAAAATAGTCTTCATCTAGTCTATGAATGAGGCCGGGTTCTTGCTTAGGTTGCTTTTGGAATTTTCGTTCCATTGCCTGCAACATTGGCCCCATTATATCAACACATTCAACCCCTTTATTCGAGGCTTCTTGAATTAAAAACTCTCTAAACATTGGATTAACTAAAGTGAACCCAATCATAGCACCTAGTTGTTTTGCGTGGTAAACTGCCCCACGCAAAACTTCAATATTTTCCACATAGGGAATACGATATAAATCATAGTCATTTTCATTCATAAATTGACTAAGTGCTGCCTTCGTGACAAATTCTGCTGTTTCACCGACTGAATCAGAAACAATATAAATAATTGCTTTTTCCATGAACGCCATGTCCTCCTCAGTCCGCATGAACCTGTGTTTGCTTCCATTGGACTTTGGTTAAATCTGCAAATTGGTTAATTTCATCGGCAATTACTTTTAATAGCGCCAGACGATTATTTCGTATATTTTTATCTTCATCCATTACCATTGTATGATCAAAGAATTGATGAATGGGCTCTACTAATGATGTTAATTGGTCAAGTGCTTCGTTAGCATCTTTCTCCTCAATTGCTTTTCTATAGGGATCTCTTATTTCTAGATACGTATCATATAGCTTGTTTTCTTCACTCTTTTCAAATATGCTAGGTTGCACATCATGATCCCCATCAGCTTTCATTGCTAAATTCATCACACGAACAAATGCTTCTTGTTTATCTTTAAATTGAGAATCTATTCGTTTTGTTTTCAACAATTTTGCTTTTTCTAATAAAAAGGCGAAATCTGATAATTTACTGACCAGAATTGCATCAATAATATCAGCTTCGATGTCAGCTTCTTTCATAATATATGCAGCACGTTGTTTAAAAAATGATTCTAATTGAACTAATACTTGAGATTTTTCCATTGTCGAAATATTTCTTGCATCAAATAATGCGAATACTTTTTCTATTAATTGGTTCAAACTTAAATCCAAGTTATGGTGTTGAATGATCTGAAGTATACCAAGAGCTTGTCTTCTTAGTGCATAAGGGTCTTGTGATCCGCTTGGTATTAAGCCAACCGCAAAACAACCAACAATTGTATCCAGCTTATCTGCTATACTCACAATAGAGCCAACAGAACTAGCAGGTAATTCATCATTAGCGTTTCTAGGCATATAATGCTCTTCAATGGCCTGCGCTATGACATCATCTTCACCAAAAATAGTTGCATATTTTCTGCCCATTATTCCTTGAAGTTCAGTAAATTCTTTAACCATGTTGGTAACAAGATCAAATTTACTAATCTTTGCAGCTCTTTCAATCTGAGATTTCTCCTTGTCAGACAAATTCAAATCATCAGCGATCAGACTACTAATTTCTATTATTCGTTTTACCTTATCTGCAATTGTTCCGAGCTTTTCCTGGAAAACCATTCGATCTAAAAGTTGTAAATTACTATCAATCGATTGTTTTTGATCCTCTTCATAGAAAAACTGTGCATCTTGTAATCGTGCTCGTAATACTTTCTCATTACCTCTTGCTACTGTTTCAATATGATCACTTGTTCCATTGCGTACACCAATAAAGTAAGGCAGCAGTTCATGCTTTTCATTTTGGACAGGGAAATAACGTTGATGTTCTTTCATAGAAGTAATAAGTACTTCCTTCGGTATATGCAAAAACTCTTCACTAAATTGCCCGAAGAAAACTGTTGGGTACTCCACTAAGTGGGTTACTTCAGTTAGTAAATCATCATCCATTGGTATTTTCCAACCTTTTTCTTTCTCGAGTTTTTTAATACCGTCTACAATCATTTCCTGGCGTTTTACACTATCTGCAATAACATATTGATCACTTAAAACTTTTGAATAGAGAGATGGGTTACTAATTTCTATCTTTCCACCTAAAAAACGATGACCATAGCTTAGATTACTTGTGTGAACCCCAGCTATCTCAAAAGGAATTACTTTCTCATCTTGTAATGCCACAAGCCATTTAATTGGACGAATATAGCGTAAATTTTGATTTGCCCAACGCATATTTTTAGGGAAGTTTAGACTAAGAACAATATCTTTAAATGCTGGCAACAACTCTTCTTGGGTTTTACCTTCTATAAATTTATTTACAAACACATACTTCGTGCCGTTCATCTCTTTTACATAAAGATCCTCTACAGACTTTCCTTGACCTTTAGAGAAACCGATCGCAGCTTTCGTCCAATTACCTTCACTATCTTGAGCAATTTTTAAAGCAGGACCTTTAGCTTCCTCTTCTTGATCAACTTGTTTGTAATCAAGTCCTTCAATTAAAACCGCAAATCGTCTTGGTGTTATATATGTTGTCAGATTGTGATATGCTAAGCGAATTTCTTTTAACCATGATATCGTCTTATTTTTTAATTGCTTTTCAGTAGCATTCATAAAACGAGCTGGCATTTCTTCTAATCCAACTTCAAACAAAACATTAGTTGTTTTCATGGTGAACCTCTTCTCCTTTCAACATGGGGAATCCAAGTCTTTCTCTTTCCGCTACATACAGTTTAGCGATTTCTCTAGCCAAATTACGAACTCTTCCAATGTATCCCGTTCGCTCCGTTACGGAAATTACCCCTTTTGCATCTAATAAATTAAAAGTGTGTGAGCACTTAAGCACGTAATCATATGCTGGAAAGACTAAATCCTTTTCCATCGCACGCTTTGCTTCTTCTTCATACGTTGAAAATAGCGTGAAAAGCATGTCAGTATTAGATTCCTCGAATGTATACTTAGAATGCTCATACTCCGGCTGGTAGAAAATATCTCCTACAGTTACACCTTCTGTCCATTCTAACTCAAATACATTTTCTTTATCCTGAATATAGGAAGCCAAACGTTCTATACCGTATGTGATTTCAACAGCTACCGGTTTTGCTTCTAAACCACCGATTTGCTGGAAATAAGTGAATTGTGTAATTTCCATGCCATCTAACCAAACTTCCCAACCAAGGCCTGCTGCACCTAACGTTGGATTTTCCCAGTTATCTTCAACAAAGCGAATATCATGATATGCCGGATCAATTCCTAATTTTCTTAATGACTCCAAGTAGAGTTCTTGAATATTGTCAGGCGATGGCTTCATAATCACCTGGAATTGGTGGTGCTGATATAGTCTGTTTGGATTTTGCCCATAGCGGCCATCTGCTGGACGGCGTGATGGCTCCACATACGCAACATTCCATGGTTCCGGTCCAAGACTGCGTAAAAGGGTCATCGGTGACATCGTTCCCGCCCCTTTTTCAACGTCATATGCTTGCATTAAAATACAATTTTGATCTGACCAATGCTTCTGTAGTGTTAAGATCATTTCTTGAATATTCATCAATACTTCATCCTCCTATGTAAAGAATTTTTTCATTTCCTATAAAAACGAATTTGCAATAGAGATCTATTACGAAATAATGGCAATTGTCCGTGTGAAACATTCTTCCATCCTGTTTTATACATGAGCGTTCCATCGGTTCGACTTCAGCTAACTTTACAAGAAAAACACTCTGAAAAGTCATTCGAAAATTATAACTAGCGAAGCCAAAATAGGCAGACTCCTGTGGGGACAGCACGAGCTGAAGACCCCGCAGAAAAGCGATTTTTGCTTTTCGAGGAGGCTGAGGCTAGGCCATGCCCGCTGAAAGCGGAGTATTCTGCCGGAGCATATGACTACTGCTCAATAAAATCAGGACGAAAAAAAGAATCAAATCGAAAAATCACTTCGCTGTTTTTCGTTTTTTAAGGGCTAAAAGAGAAATCGAAAAACCCGTCCCTATGCTTTATCACTTTGATAAGGCATAGGGACGGGTTTGCCCGCGGTTCCACCCTACTTGTCATCTGTTTAAAAGATGACCACTTTCCTAAAAATTGCTCCAGAACGCCTTCCTGACCTTGAACTTGTTCAGCTTTCACCACCCTGAACTCGCTTGAAAGACAATAAATCAGTACTACTCTCCTTCTTTGCAATCCATTATTCATTTTATTTTTACATCATACGAAACATTACGCGACTTGTCAATTATAAATGATCATTTAACTGGTTCATTTGTGTTAAAAACCTTTTTGACTTCAGATAATATCCACCATGGGCTTCATAATATTGATCCATAATTTGTTGGAGCATTCTTTTATTCTCTGGTTTCACTGAAATACTCCCGATTTGCGCTACTTCAACCCAAGTAAATAATGCCATAAGCTTGGCTACTTTTTCAGGAATGGAGATGGCATTCTCATCTAGTGTCAAGCAATTTCTACACAACAAGCCACCATTTGAAATAGAAAATGCTTTTAAATCATGTGTATTTCCGCAAGAAACACATTTTGTTACTACTGGAGCAAATCCCGCTTCTTTATACATTTTCCATTCATAAATCATTGCGAGGACCTCCGCATCCTCTCCATCATTTATTCGCTGTACCGTATGCAATAACTGCTGATAGATAGAAGGATTATATTTCTTAGGATCAATCAGCTTATCTGTTAATTCTGCTAGATAGCTTGTATAAGCTGTTTTAAAAATATCTTCTCTTATTTTACGAAAGGAGTTAATTACTTCGCCTTGTTGAATAGTAGCAAGACTAGAGCCAGGCTGTATCAAATACGAACCATGAATAAATGGCTGCGTAATAGCAGCCATTCTACTTTTTGTTTTCTTTGCCCCTCTAGCAATTGCACCAACTTTTCCCAATGTTGGTGTTAATAACGTCACAATTTTATGTGTTTCCCCATAATCCTGTGTTTTCAAAATGAAGCCTTCAACTTTTTCAAACACAAGCTTCACCTATCCCTTTCAGTCTTAGAAATGTGTATCCTCTAATAATGAATCGTCTACATCTTCTTCTTGTTCTTGATAATCATCTGACTCAACTTGTTTCATCCATAAATAAGCTTCAATATTGCCTGTTTGACTAAATATTTTCCATGGTACATCGATCACAACAAACCTCACCTTTCCTTATGGTAATCTTTCATTGTGTTCAATATTAGAATTTCCATTAATTTTATTTCAATTAGTAAAAAAATTTACCATGTATCAAACTAACCAACATTACAACATTTACAAATGCCTGAGTACTCCATTCACTCTAATACTCATCTTGCTTGAATCCAAATTCATGTAGTTGATGGGCTTTGTTTCGCCAATTTTCCTGAACTTTGACCCATAATTCCAAATACACTTTCGAGCCTAATAGCCGTTCAATATCTTGTCTTGCCCTTTTTCCAATCTCTTTTAACATTTGACCTTGTTTGCCGATAATAATGCCCTTTTGTGATTTTCTCTCAACTACAATGGTTGCCTGTACTAGTATTTTTTCGCCTTCACCTCGATGATCAATTTGTTCAATTACTACTGCAACCGAATGTGGCACTTCTTCTCTCGTTAATTGTAATACCTTCTCGCGAATCAGTTCACCGATGATAAATCGCTCTGGATGGTCGGTTATTTGATCTTCAGGATAGTATTGAGGTCCTTCCGGAAGATGTTCTGTGAATACTTCCATTAAATGATTGACATTATTTCCTTCCAGAGCTGAAATAGGGACAATTTCTTTAAATGGATACTTGTCCTTATATTGCTCTATAAGAGGTAACAACTGATCTGGATGAACAAGATCAATTTTATTGATGACTAAAAAAACCGGTTTTTTGATCGCCTCTAATCGGTCGATTATATACTGATCACCCATTCCGTAGCCTTCATCTGCATTAATCATAAACATAATCGAATCAACTTCGTTTAAGGTATTTTCCGCTATTTTCACCATGAAATCACCTAATTTATGCTTAGGTTTATGGATTCCAGGTGTGTCAATAAATACAATTTGTTTATACTCATCAGTGTATACACCTTGAATTTTATTTCTGGTTGTTTGTGCTTTGTCACTCATAATGGCAATTTTTTGACCAATAACACGATTCATAAAGGTCGATTTTCCTACATTTGGTCTACCAATAATGGCTACAAATCCTGATTTGAAATGGTTATGCATAACTTTTCCTCCGCTTAACATCATGTTGCTTATTTATAACATAATAATACTATAACTTCTCTAAGATTTCATACTTTCGACAAAACTAGTGGTAAAGTTTTACGATCTGTGCTCCTTTTACGCTTAAGACAAAATCTTTGGCAAAAAAATCAGAATTGCGATGATTATTGCCACTATTGCCGTGATGAATACTGCTCCAGCTGCAATGTCCTTGGCGATCCCTACCTGAGGGTGATGCCCTGGCTCCAAATGGTCTAAAGCTCTTTCTAAAGCAGTATTCATCATTTCCATGCTGATAACTGCTCCAACTGTCAAAGTTAAAATCGCCCATTCTATCATTGAAATAGAAAAAAGAATACCTGAAATGAAAACGATAATTGCTGCAATGATATGAATGGTAATATTTCGTTCTGTCAAGATGGCCACTTTAAAACCGTTCAGTGCGTACCGCAACCCGAAATGAAATTTACTTTTCCCGCGATAGTCCGAAGCCATTTAAGATCTCCTCTTGTCTTGAAAACATTTTTTTCTCATCTTCCTCACTCATATGATCATATCCAAGTAAATGTAAAAAACCGTGTAGAGCTAAGAATCCTAGTTCCCTAGAGAACGAATGGTTGTATTCAGCCGCTTGTTCATTAGTCTTGTCGACAGAAATAATGATGTCTCCTAGTGCCAACGGAATATCTGCTCCTGCAATATCCATTTCGTCATCTGCTGCTTCTTCAAGAGCAAATGATAGGACATCAGTAGGTTGATCAAGTCCACGATATTGGTTATTCAAATGCTGAATCTCATTATTATCCACAAAGGATATCGATAGCTCTGCATTTTCTTCAATATTTTCCTGTTTTGCAGCATATGAAAGCAGTTGGCTAATTAATTGAATGTGTTCCTGTGATACCTTTTTCGTTTCATCATAAAAATCTATTTCCATTTCTATCTCGCCTCCTTCATGTTGTTTTCCTTCGGATACTGGATACGGGAATGGTAGATACCTTTTAGTGTCTCACAAATCACTAATTTCATTTGTTCCAATTCATTAAATGTTAACGAACTATCATTTAGCTGACCGTCTAATAACCGATCTTCAAAAATAGCTGAAACAATTTTTTCAATTTCCTCCTGATTAGGATTCGCTAACGAACGGACTGCTGCTTCTATCGAATCGCAAATCGATACTACTGCTGCTTCTTTGGTTTTTGGCTTTGGCCCATCATAACGAAAGTCATCTTCCTTTACCTGGTCATTACGCTCTTTCGCTTTATAATAGAAAAATTTTAATAAAGTGGTACCGTGATGTTGCAAAGCGATGTCAATAATCTCGTGTGGAAGTTTTTCTTTTTTCAATAACTTCGCACTATCAATAGGATGCTGTAAAATGATTTCAGCACTCTGATAAGGATCAAGATAATCATGAGGATTTTTCATCCCCATCTGGTTTTCGATAAAATAATGCGGCCTGACCGTTTTACCAAGGTCATGATAGTAAGCAGCCACTCTTGCTAAAAGTCCATTTGCCCCAATCACTTCACAAGAAACTTCACTTAAATTAGCTACCATAATGCTATGGTGATAAGTTCCCGGAGCTTCAATTAGCAATTTTCGTAATAATGGGTGATTAGGACTCGATAAAGCTAAAAGTTTCGTATCAGACAATATACCTAGACCCGTTTCAAACAACGGTAACATGCCCAATGTTAATATAGTAGCAATAATAGCAGAAAGAAAACCATAGCCACTGAAAGACAAATAATCTAACCATGAATATTTTTCAAATGATAAGAATAAAAATAAACAGATTGTTATAATGTTTATAATAGATGTAGCTAAACCACTCTTAATGATCGACCCTCTATCTTTAATGACAGATAAAAAGAAAATACTAGCCAATTGGGAAAACATGATAAATATTCCTGCTTCCATATTTAACAATCCTGGAATATCAGCATTAAAGATGACACTGCCAATCACAGCATAAAACAATGACATAACAATAGCGATTCGTTCGTTGACTAAAATTTTTAGTAACATAGATACCGTTGCTACCGGAGCAGCTAAATATAATGGATTAATGGAAGTTGTATAAAAACTGACAACCTTCAACATAAGCACTAGAAATATACTTAACACACTAATAGCAATCAATTTACGAATATCTAATCCAGCGTGTTTCATGTGATGACGTAATTCAAAACATAAAAATAAGCCCATTAATAACACTAAAAGTACCAAACCAATCGTCGGGTATAGATTTCGTTCTTCATTTAAAAGCCCGGTAATCTCTAACTCTTCATATATTTCATTGGTGATCAATTGGCCTTCTTCAACAATTACTTCACCTGCTCTTATCATAACAGGTTCAACACTATTTCTTGCCTGCTGTTGTGCTTCATTTGTTAGATCAGCTGAAAAAAAAGAATTAGGCTGTATGCTAAACACAATCAGTGATTTCAATGATTCAACGAAAGCATTATCCAAAGTAGAATACGTAAGTCTTTGCTGCGCTCCCTCAATAGCTTGATCTACTTCTTCTACTTTAATACCATTATAATAAGCATCATAAATAGCTGTAGTAATCAGTTCCTTGGCTAATACTCTCTCTTCTGCTGAAGCTTGAAATAGCGCTTGAAACGTATCTGTTTCAACTTCTGTCAGTAATTCATCATGAACTAAATTTTCAAGATAAGCAACTTTATCAGAAATAGAAGTTAGTTTTTCTTCTTCTGAATCTAATTCAATATTTCCGGTTTCGATTTTGTCAATTGCTTCAAACACTTCGTTGATATATGTAATTTGCTCTTCTGTTACTTCTTCAGATATTTCAAAATGGTCCTCTACAGATTGAACAACCTCTCTAATTCTTCTCTCTGTCTCTTTCGTATTCTCTATCGTAATAGGGGAACGTATTGTTTCATTGGCCACAGAGAATTTTTCGATATCATAGGTTTCAGTGTGAACGTTCTGGAAGCTCACAACAAAAAAGATGCTTACGATGACAATGCAAGCTGTCACTAATTGAATAAGATTATGCTGAAAAAAAGAAATGAACTTTTGTTTTATTAGCTTAAACTTTTTCATTTTGCTCCCCCTATTCTCTGGGCTGATATCTGACAATCGGTTGTCCCAGAAAAGAGTTGTCCATAAGTCCTTGCATATAAGCACTTTTGAGACAACTCCATTTTGTATAATCTAAGCAGTTTATTTACTTTTCATATGCTTCGATAATTTTTTGAACAATTGGGTGTCGGACGACATCTGATTGTGATAAATAAACGATGCCGATCCCTTTCATATTTGCTAACTTTTCTTTGGCCTCAGTTAAACCTGATTGCACTCCATTAGGTAAGTCAATTTGCGTAACATCACCAGTAATGATCATTTTAGAACCAAAGCCTAAACGCGTTAAAAACATCTTCATTTGTGCATTTGTCGTATTTTGCGCTTCATCTAAAATAACAAAAGCATCGTCTAAGGTCCTTCCTCGCATATAAGCAAGTGGAGCTATTTCAATAGTTCCTCTCTCAATTAGCCGCATCGTATGCTCCATACCAAGAACATCGTGTAAAGCATCATATAAAGGTCGTAAATACGGATCGACTTTTTCTTTTAAATCTCCAGGTAGAAAACCTAAGCTTTCTCCTGCTTCTACTGCTGGCCTTGTTAAAATTATTCGTTTTACTTTCCCATTTTTTAGTGCATGCACAGCCATCACCACAGCAAGATATGTTTTACCAGTACCTGCGGGCCCTATACCAAAGACAAGATCATTCTGCTTCATGTTCTGCAAATAGTTCCGCTGGCCTAAAGTTTTTACACGGATCGATTTGCCTTTTGCATTCTTCGTGATCTCATCTTCGAATAGCGTTTCCAATTGATCTATTTTACCTTTTTTCGCAAGGTCTACTGCGTAAATAATATCCCGCTCAGTGATAGTTATTCCTTTTCTGATGATCGTCAATAGTCCATTTAATACTTCTTGAATAATCGTTACATCGGTATTACTACCTGAAACACTAATTTGTTCGCCACGAGAAGTAATGGAAACTTGCAATTGTTCTTCTAATTGCTTTAAATGACGATCTTCTGTACCGAAAAGTGTTAATGCTTCATTTGGATTTTCTAATTGTAAATCAATCATCTTTAGATCTTCTGACATAATCAATCTCCTTGAGTAATTGGTTGTTTCTTTGCAATATTTTCTAGTACAGTATAATACAAGGTTAATTTTACTTTACCACTCTCTTCCCTTTCGTGCAAAACTTTTTCTTCCGTTATTTTTGCATCGTGTGGAATTTCTCGCATTAATTCTCTTTTACCTTGTTCTATCGCAATTTCCTTCGCTTGTTCTAACGTAATATCTTCCTCTACTACCTCAGCTTCATAAATAGTCTGCCTCACGTAACTAAGCGGAATTTTCCACTTCAAAAAATAGAAGTTTTTTTCCTCAACATCAACTTGATAATGTTCATATTCGGGATTCTTAAAGTTCCATATAGGAATTAAAAATTGGGAAGCATGTAAATAATGTTTTTGCTCATTATGTCCATTCAATACCTGATACTGGTTGTCCAATGGAACGGTAATTTCACTTTTATACCATACCTTTGCAATGACTTCTCCATCAGCTGCCACAGGTTTTCCCGTATCTACATCCTCTTCTTCTCCATTTTCTTCTGATTGATTAAGGTAGCCAGACACCAAAATATCTCCCTCATAAACTACATCATTCGTTCCTACCAAAGGTTGTCCTCTTGTGACGAACAAATCTTCAATTACCCCTTCTTTCGTCGCAACGAGGTGTCCAGGCTTGTCGTCGTCTTCTTTCTCGACTATTGTCTTTTCCACACCTTCCAAGTGGAAAGCAGATCCATTTTTTTTGACACCAACCCACAACAATTCCGGTATGTCAGCTAATAACTGTTTCTGAATCGTAGCAGGTGATGCAACATTCCATTGAAAGCTTCCCTCTTCTAAACCGTATTCTTCCAATTGCTGGAGGACTTTTATTTCTATTTCTTCATCTAAACCATTAACATCAATTCGCCAAACAATGTTAGATAAAAAGAAAATGACAGCGATGGAAATAAAGAAGCCAATCAGTAAAGGCTTTTGATGAGTCAAATTACGTAGTAAAAAAGGAAATCCAGCTCTCCCTTTAAAATACACTTTATAAATGGTCTTTCTTTTTACTACTCTTAGTTTAGGCAAATCAGCTAATTTTATTTTTCCTGTTGCTATTGTTTCACTCTTTTTTCTGATATCCCAAATCGGAATATCATATCTTGTACATAAATCAAAAAAGCGTTCAGGGTATTGCCCTTTTATTTCTAAAATAATATAGCCTGATAACCAATTATTACGCTTGACAAACATAAATCTTCCCTCCGAATCTAAACTTTACGATTTTTCAAAAGTAATATCTTTTATATTTCCTTCTAATAAAATGTCTTTGTCTATCATCGTTTTTAGTACAAAACCGTCTCCCTTTATTCGTACATGTCCTTGGTGAACTTTTAAAAGTAATTCGGTAGAAGAAAAGATGACGAGACCTTGATGATTTTCTATGTACGCGTGAATCGATCCTATCATGGTAATACGCGGCAATTCCATCGTTATTTCAGAAGGCAGATCAAAGGTACGTGTAATAGCAGTCATAAATTTTTCTTTTATCTTTTTCACTGAACATATGCCTCCCCTCAACTCCATTCTATGAAAATATACAAAATTAAGAACAGTTATACGGAAACTTAGCAAGTAGAAGATCATAAGGAAAATATCAGGCCAAAATAAGTATTCCATTCCATTTTTACCTTACCTATCAGAATCGGAATAATATAAGCTCCACCGAAAACTAATTTTTCATATATCGATGGAAAACCGAGAGAAAAGAAAAAAGTCGAATGGGTTTTCCCATTCGACTTAAGGTTATCGGTAATTCCGATAGTATTTTCTTTTTTGATAAGCGCGTGGTGGTCCAAGCACTTCCGACATGAATATTCCTTGTGCGATTCCTTTTGACGTTAAGTTTTTTTCAACAGATAATGAAAGTTCTTTCGCATTACTTTTACGCTGTAATTTTGGCTTTGGCCCATCTTTTATGGCATCATGTATACCAAGCTCTTGATCTCGCGTTTTATCCCGTATATTCTCAGCCTGTTGAATTTTTTCCTTCAACTTTTCCATTTGCTTTTCTTTCTGTTGAGCAAATGTCTGTCCTGCAGATTCTATAGTTGATTCGATGCTTTGGTAATCAGGCTCAGGCCGGGCAGTATCGTTTTTTTGTTGTTGAGTATGACTAGTTGTTTGTTGATCCACTCTTGGCGGACTGGATGGCCTTTGTTGGTCTTGCTGCTGTTCTTTAGACTTGGATAGACCGAAAACCCAAAACAAAATGGCTAGTATCGGAACAATAAAACTTAGCAAATCATTCAATTTACATCTTCCTTTCAGGAACTATTCAAGGAATTAATTCGCGTGTATAATAAATATCCGCTAGTAGTTCTGAGATGTCAGACACTTTTCCTTGATATACTTAAAAGTCCCTATGAGGATTGTTACTTGTTAAAGTCATCCTCATCATCATTGTCTGTTTCTGTTAATTTCCCAATAGAATCACGCATATCTGTATCAGCATCAATATTCTTATAATTCATATAATCCATCACACCCATGTTTCCAGAACGTAATGCCTCGGCAAGGGCTTGTGGTACTTCTGCTTCTGCTTCGACCACTTTCGCGCGCATCTCTTGAACTTTCGCAACCATTTCTTGCTCTTGTGCAACGGCCATTGCTCGACGTTCTTCTGCTTTCGCTTGTGCAATGTTTTTGTCTGCTTCTGCCTGATCTGTTTGTAATATTGCTCCAATGTTTTTACCGATATCTACGTCGGCAATATCAATCGATAGAATTTCAAATGCAGTACCCGCATCTAGTCCACGATTTAATACGTTATGAGAAATAGAGTCAGGATTCTCTAAAACTTCTTTATGGTTTTTGGCACTACCAATTGTACTTACGACTCCTTCCCCAACACGGGCAATTACAGTATCTTCACCAGCACCACCAACAAGGCGATCAATATTGGCTCTTACTGTAATACGGGCTTTCGCCTTCACTTCAATACCATCCATTGAAATACCCGCAATAAAAGGAGTTTCAATTACTTTTGGATTAACACTCATCTGTACTGCTTCAAGTACATCACGGCCAGCTAAATCAATCGCAGCACAGCGTTCAAAGCTTAGCTCAATATTTGCTCGTTGCGCAGCAATTAACGCATTTACAACGCGATCTACATTACCACCAGCTAAAAAATGACTCTCTAACTGATTAGTAGTAACATCCAATCCTGCTTTATGAGCTTTAATTAACGGGTTAATAACACGTGAAGGTACAACCCTTCTTAAACGCATCCCAACTAATGTAAAGATACTTACTTTTACACCTGCTGCAAGAGCACTAATCCATAGCATTACTGGGATAAAAGTAAAGAGAATTGCAACCGCAATTACAATGAGACCAATAAAGATTATTGGCAAAATGAATTCTAATTCTGATGACATACTACATCCTCCTAATTATTTTGTATTTATAATTTTCTCACTACATGACGTGATCCTTCAACTTTTATAATTTTTATTGGGCTGCCCACGTCAATAAATGCACCCTCTGACACTACATCTAGTCTTTCACCTTCAAATTCAGCTGCTCCTGATGGTCTAAGTGGCGTAACAGCTATTCCCTCTTTCCCAACTAATTCTGAACGATTAACAGAAGAAACATAACCTTGTTCAGTGGCTGTAGAATCTTGTAAAATGACATGGCGAAAGACTCCTTTTTCTAAACCAATTGTTTTGAACAAAACAACTGCTACAATAATGCTTGCAATTAGTGCGATAGCTATACTCATGGCCATATGACCAGGATCATTCGATGACATAAATAATGCCCCCACTATCGCACCAATCCCAATGAAGCCGAGAATACCTCCGGGGGCAAATATTTCAATAACAATTAGAACAATACCAAGTATCAGTAGTATAATGGCTTCATAGCCTGCTAAACCAGCAACGATATGCCCATAAAAATATAACACTAATGAAGCTATTCCGATTGAACCTGGAATACCAAAACCAGGTGAATATAATTCAACAATTAAACCAATACTCGCTAACGATAATAATATTGGTACTACCACAGGATTAGTCAAAAATCTTGCTAATCCTTCTGCAGCAGTTGGTTCGTTTTCAACAATTTCTGCATTTGATAACGACAATTCATTTAGAAGCTCTGTGCGATGACTTACAATTCCTTGAGCATAGTCAACTTCCACTGCATAATTGGCATCTAATGTTAAGAATTCACCTTCTGGTGCACCATATTCTGGTAAATCAAGCTCTGCGTTAGCCATTGCTTCCGCATATAAAGGATCTCGGCCTTTAGAGCTAGCTGCTCCTCTCATGCTTGCAATCCATGCAGATTGTGCCTTTTGATCTGCAGCAGTACCATCAGCATTAATCACACCACTTGCTCCCATACTTGTTTGGGGCTTCATGTAAATATTATCAGTATTGAGAGCAATATAAGACCCTGCAGAAAGTGCTCTGACTGTAATAAAAGAAGTGGTCTCAATCTCAAGATCCTGTAATATTTCGCCAATGTACTCAGCAGCATCCACTCTACCGCCTGGAGTATTGATTTCAAAAATAATGTGATCTGCATTAGCCTCGGTTGCCTCGGTTGTTGTCCTTCTTATAAAGGCTTCTAAACCCCGTTCTACCTCGTTCTCTATTGGAATAATGTATACCAATTTACCTTCGCCGTTCTCTTCAGCAAAAACCTGAGTCTGGAAATCAGTGGTAAGAGAAATTATTGCTACTACAATTGAAATGGAAAGCAACAATAACGCTACGTACTTTTTCAAATCCCGACCTCCCTTCACAAGTACTTAGACATATACAAACATATACGATTATTATGTATAAAAAGTTTCATTCATAAAACAAAATATTATGTCAACGCCTTCAGTTTATCATACTTATATAAGCATGGAAAAGTATTTCGCTATGATAATTTATCTACACTTGCTTAATGCAATGATTGGCTTACTACTATTTTATCAAGCAAGCACTATATAAGTAGCAGTATATGCTACTTTGTGCAAATCGTTGAAAGCGGATATCCCCTACACCTTGCTGGTGTTCGAAGTTAGACTATCCCGTTTTAAATTTTCTATACTTATTAAAATGGCCCCTGGCTTATTGACTAAGCCAAGGGCCTTATTGTGAATGAATTCATTATGTTCGTTTATGATAAATTCTTTTGAACCAATTGATTCACTCTAGATCCTTCCGCTTTACCTTTTACTTTAGGCATAAGCGCACTCATTACTTTTCCCATATCTTTTTTTGATTGAGCTTGAACTTCTTCGATCGTCTGAACAACGATTTTCTCTAATTCTTCATCAGACAGTTGTTCAGGCATATAAGCTTGTATTATTTTAATTTCATCTTCTAATTTGCTTACAAGATCTTCGCGTCCAGCTTCTTTAAATTCGTGGAGGGAATCTTTTCTTTGTTTTAACTCTCTAGCTAAAACCGTTAATTCTTCTTCTTCAGACAATGCATTTTTCTGTAATTTAATGGCTTCATTTTGCATCGATGCTTTGACCATTCGAATTACACCTAATTTAACTTTATCTTTGTTCTTCATCGCCTGTTTCATATCCTGGTTCAAAAGTTCAACGATTGCCATTATTTCATTACACCCTCTTTAAAATTTACGCTTTCTAGCAGCCTCCGATTTTTTCTTACGGCGAACACTAGGTTTCTCATAAAATTCACGCTTACGGTATTCAGATAATGTACCAGATTTTGATACACTACGTTTAAAGCGACGAAGAGCATCTTCAAGTGACTCGTTTTTACGAACGCGAGTTGTGTTAGACATGCTAATTTCCCTCCCTCCGAAGCATAACAACAAAATTAATCCAACATATGCATATACATATGTCTCTTTGCAATTATAATATACCAGTGAATAATGGTCAACCGTTTTAACTAGAAAAAACAAGTTACGATACCAACCATTCAGCTTGCACAGCTTTCGTTATTTATTAAATATCCAAAGTCAAAATTCACTATGATTATCTATATATACAAACTTTTAACCAATGAAATTCCACTTTAAAATAGCATTCTTTTAACTTTGTTCAGATTGCAAAAATAGTCGAGGTTTATGAAGAAAAACCATAACAGAATTTCTGCTATGGTTTTCATCTTAAATTGATAATGCGGTGTCGTCCATGATTCGGACAAATTGACCTTCGTTGTATGGATAGCCTGCCTTAGTGATTTTGACCCGAACGATTTCTCCGATCATATCTTTCGTTCCTTCAAATTTCACCTTCAAATAATTATCAGAATACCCAACAAGTAAATTTGGTTGGTTGTCATCAAAAGTTTCTTCAGGAATAACTTCCACTACTTCATCTTCATAAGCTTTAGCATATGCTAGTGCTTGTTCATTAGATTGGTCAATTAATTCTTGCACACGTCGATGTTTCACTTCTTCCTCTACTTGGTTATCCATACGTGCTGCCGGAGTTCCAGTTCTTCGAGAGAATGGGAAAACGTGTAATTCAGAATATCCTATTTCTTTGACAAAGTTTTTCGTTTCTTGAAACTCTTCTTCCGTTTCCCCTGGAAATCCGACAATGACATCAGACGTTATCGCCAAATGCGGTAAAGCATTTTGAATTTTCGCCACACGGTTTTTATAAAATTCAGTCGTATACTTCCGACGCATCCTCTCCAAAACAGTATCCGAACCAGATTGTAGCGGAATATGTAGATGTGGTACAACTTTCTCCGAAGCATCCAATACTTCAATCACTTCATCAGTAATTTGACTAGCTTCAATGGAGGAGATACGAATACGTTTCAGACCATCCACTTTTGACTCAAGGTCCCGTAATAGCTGTGCAAAGTTATAATCTTTCATGTCTTCGCCATATCCTGCTGTATGAATACCAGTTAAGACAATTTCTTTATAGCCTGCATCTACTAATTGTTGAGCTTGTTTCAAAACATTTTCTGGCTCTCTTGAGCGTAGTAACCCTCGGGACCAAGGGATAATACAAAATGTACAAAAGTTATTACAGCCTTCCTGAATTTTTAAAGATGCACGTGTACGATCGGAAAATTGCGGAACATCCATTTCTTCAAATACACGGTTTTTCATAATATTAGAAACACCATTAATTGGTTGACGGTGCTCTTGATGTTCTTCAATATATTGAATCATTTTACCACGGTCTTGTGTACCGACAACAATATCAACTCCTGGAATCTCCATTATTTCTCCAGGGGATGTTTGAGCATAACAACCAGTTACACATACAACAGCCTCCGGATTACTGCGAATTGCACGACGAATAACCTGTCGACTTTTTTTATCACCAGTATTTGTAACCGTACATGTATTAATTACATAAACGTCAGCATGATGGTCAAAATCCACACGCTCGTAACCTTCGTTTTTGAATTTTTGCCAAATTCCTTCTGTTTCATAATGGTTTACTTTACAGCCTAATGTATGAAAAGCCACTGTTGGCATTTCATCACCTCATTTCTTCAAAGTAGTAAGATAAGCTAGAAAGCACGTATAAAGGTGCAGTTTCTGTACGTAATATTCTTGGTCCGAGTCGAATCGCTTGAAAGCCTGCATTCTTTAATTCTACTGCTTCATTCTCACTAAATCCGCCTTCTGGACCGATACAGATCAATACCGATTGGCTATTCTCAATTGGTGAAAAATAGTTATGTAATCTCAATGATTGGTCATTACGTGTAGTTTCTTCGTAAGCAAAAAATTTCCAATCATAGCATTTACTATTATGGACTAATTCTTTTATGGTGGTAACCGAATAAACCTCTGGTATTTTTGTGCGGTGCGACTGTTCACTTGCCTCTTTCACAATTTTTTGCCATCTAGGCAACTTTTTTTTCAATTTTTTTTGATCCCATTTTACAACAGAGCGAGCAGCCTGAAAAGGGATAAAATGAGAAGCTCCGAGTTCCGTTCCTTTTTGAAGGATCAGCTCCCATTTATCTCCTTTTGGCAACCCTTGTGCAATCGTAATGTCAATGGGCGACTCCGATTGTTCTTGAAGCCACTCCTCCACTATAGCTTCCAACCTATCATCTTGAATGATTTTAATACGAGCTATCGCTGACTGTCCATCATGACGATTAGCAATAAATCGATTTTCTTCGGTCATACGCATTACATGGACAATATGGTGAAAATCATCACCAGTAACTTGTATTCTATCATCAAGCCAATTAGCTTTTTCTATAAAATATCGTTGCATCCCGTTACCTACTTTCTTTAGGTTTTTGGGCTATAATCGAAATCCAGTCTTCCATCTGGTTAATTTCTATTATTTCAAATCCTGCATTTTCTAATCCTTCTTTAACGTCCAGCTTTTTCTTTTGAATAATTCCAGAAGTAATAAATAATCCACCCGGTTTTAACCTTGTGAAAGCATCTTTTTCAAAGCGTAAAATTATCTCTGCCAATATATTCGCTACAATAATATCAGCTTCTTCCTCTACATTCTCTAATAAATTATTCTGCTTCACTTTTACGTAGTTATCCACTTTATTTACTTTTACGTTCAATTTGGTACTTTGAATCGCAACTTCATCTAAATCATAGGCAAAAACACGTTCTGCACCTAATAGTATGGAAGCAACACTTAAGACACCCGAGCCACAGCCAACATCAAGTACAGTGTCACCTTTTTCAATGTATCTTTCAAGTGCTTGTATACTTAAAACTGTAGTAGGATGTGTACCTGTGCCAAATGCCATACCTGGATCTAACTCTATAATGAGTTCATCTGTAGAGACAGGCTGGTAATCTTCCCAGGTTGGTGTTATCGTCACACGCTCTGAAATTTTAGCAGGTTTATAGTATTTTTTCCAAGCAGTTGCCCAATCCTCTTCATTTACTTCGCTCAGTGTGATCTTATTCAAACCTATATCAATATCATATAAAAGTAAATTATTAATTGCTTGCTTAATCTCAGAGACCGTTTCACCTAAGAAACTATTAACAGGGAGATATGCCTTCAAACGGACTCCTTCTTCTGGATAATCGTCAGGATTCAGATCATAGATTTCTCCGTAAATGCTTTCCCAATCCTTTTCTAAATCCTGTCGATCTTCAATTACGACACCACTGGCACCTGCTTCATGAATAATGTTCGAAATAGGCTCAATTGCTTCGTTTGTCGTATAGATACACAGCTCTGTCCACTTCACGCAGATCAACTCACTTTATTAAAATTTTCATAGACGTATTACTTATTCTCCTTTGAACGCTCGCTTTACTCGCTGAAAAAAAGAATTTTCATGTTCGTCGGTCGGCTGGTTACCACTAATTTCATTGAATTCTCTTAATAATTCCTTCTGTCGCTCAGTTAGGTTAGTCGGTGTAATCACACGGATTTTGATATGTTGATCACCATGGCCGTATCCTCTTACATTAGGAGCACCTTTCCCTTTCAAACGAAATGTTTTTCCAGTTTGTGTGCCAGATGGAACCTTAAGTTTTACCTTACCGTGTAAAGTTGGTACTTCAATTTCATCACCAAGCGCTGCTTGTGCAAAAGTAATCGGCATCTCACAGTATATATGATCGCCTTCACGCTGATAGAATTCATGCTCTTTGACTTGAATAATAACATATAAATCTCCGGCTGGCCCACCATTAATACCAGGTTCACCTTGTCCTGCAACACGAATTTGCTGGCCATCATCAATTCCTGCAGGTATGTTAATATGAATCTTCTTACGGGTCTTCACTTTTCCTTGACCACCGCAAGTCGTACATTTATCTTTAATCATTTTACCGCTACCTTGACAATGGTGACATACTCTTCGATTGACGACTCTGCCAAATGGTGTGTTTTGCTCAACATTTAACTGACCACTACCATTACAATGACTACATGTTTCTGGTTTTGTACCTGGTTTTGCACCAGATCCGTGACATGTTGAACATTCTTCCTCTTTCGGAATGTGAATATCTGTTTCTTTACCAAAAATAGCATCTTCAAAATCTAATGTCATGGAATATTGTAGATCGTTTCCTTGGCGAGGGGCATTTGGATCTCTTCTTCGACCACCACCGAAGAACATATCAAAGATATCACCAAACCCACCAAAATCTTCTCCACCTCCGAAGCCACCAAATCCACCTTGACTTTGAGGGCCAGCATGACCAAACTGGTCATATTGTGCTCTTTTTTGATCGTCACCTAACACTTCGTAAGCTTCTTTAACCTCTTTAAATTTTTGCTCCGTACCTTCTTCTTTATTAACATCTGGGTGATATTTTCTTGCAAGTTTACGGTATGCTTTTTTTATTTCTTCTTTAGAAGCATCTTTGGATACACCAAGTACTTCATAATAATCTCGTTTACTCACTGACTGATCACACTCCCGCTCGTTAATTGCATAAACATTATCATAACATTGATTGATTAAGATAGGCAAACATTAATACGTTATACTTGCCCGATGCTTCAACTTAAAATTGGTTATCTCATGGAAAAAGCCAAAGTCATGTGTTACTGACTTTGACTTTCCAAACTTTCATAAAGCATTAATGTTTATTTTTTATCTTCATCGTCTACTTCTTCATAGTCTGCATCTACTACGTCATCGTTTGCTGCTTGCTGTCCTTCTGCACCTGCAGCATCGCCACTCGCCTGAGCTTGTTGTTGTGCTTGTTCATAAAGCTTCATAGAAAGAGCTTGAACCTCTTGCTCTAATGTTTCTTTTTTCGCTTTGATCTGCTCTAAATCATTATCTTCTAATGCTTTTTTCAATTCATCTTTTGCTGCTTCTGCTTTTTGTTTTTCTTCCTCAGAAACATTGTCGCCTAGATCTTTCAATGTTTTATCCGTTTGGAAAACCAATTGATCTGCTTGGTTACGAAGCTCTACTTCTTCTCGGCGTTTCTTATCTGCTTCAGCATTTTCTTCTGCTTCCTGTACCATTTTTTCTACCTCTTCATCAGAAAGACCCGAAGAAGATTTAATCGTAATGGATTGCTCTTTATTTGTACCTAAATCTTTTGCTCGTACATTTACAATACCATTCGCATCAATATCAAAGGATACTTCGATCTGAGGTACTCCACGAGGTGCAGGTGGAATATCTGTTAATTGGAAACGACCAAGTGTTTTGTTATCTTGTGCCATTTCACGTTCACCTTGTAGTACGTGAATATCAACAGCAGTTTGATTATCAGCTGCAGTTGAGAACACTTGTTGCGCACTTGTAGGAATAGTCGTATTACGCTCGATAAGTTTTGTCGTTACACCACCCATTGTTTCGATACCTAATGATAACGGAGTAACGTCTAATAATACAACGTCTTTGACATCGCCTTGTAATACTCCACCTTGGATTGCTGCACCAAGTGCAACCACTTCATCTGGGTTAACACCCTTAGAAGGCTCTTTTCCAATTTCTTTTTTAATTGCTTCTTGTACTGCTGGAATACGTGTAGAACCACCGACAAGCAATACTTTATCAATTTCACTTGCAGAAAGGTCAGCATCTTTTAATGCTTGACGAGTTGGTCCCATTGTTCTTTCAACTAGATCAGCAGAAAGTTCATCAAATTTAGCACGCGTAATATTCATTTCTAAGTGTAATGGACCAGCATCCCCTGCTGTAATGAATGGAAGCGATACTTGTGTCTGTGCTACACCAGAAAGGTCTTTCTTGGCTTTTTCCGCAGCATCTTTCAAACGTTGTAGTGCCATTTTATCCTGTGCTAGGTCAATTCCGTTTTCTTTCTTAAATTCTTCAACCATATAGTCAATTAACACTTGGTCAAAGTCGTCTCCACCAAGACGGTTATCACCTGCTGTAGACACTACTTCAAACGTCCCGTCACCAATATCTAGGATGGATACGTCAAATGTACCACCGCCAAGGTCATATACAAGCACTGTTTGATCTTCTTCTGCTTTATCTATACCATAAGCAAGCGCTGCTGCAGTAGGCTCATTAATAATACGCTCCACTTCAAGTCCCGCAATTTTACCAGCATCTTTTGTCGCTTGACGCTCTGCATCATTGAAATAAGCAGGAACAGTAATAACTGCTTTATCTACAGTATCTCCTAGATAATCTTCTGCGTAAGATTTTAAATGCTGTAATATAATCGCAGAAATTTCTTGTGGCGTATATTCTTTGCCTTCGATTTCCACCTTATAATCTGTACCCATGTGACGTTTAATGGATTGGATAGTATTTGGGTTTGTAATAGCTTGACGTTTTGCTACCTCACCAATTTGACGTTCTCCATTTTTAAATGAAACAACAGAAGGTGTTGTACGGTTACCTTCAGGATTTGGAATTACCTTTGATTCGCCACCTTCCATTACTGCCACACATGAGTTAGTTGTACCTAAGTCAATACCAATAATTTTTCCCATTTTCAAAATCCTCCTTCACAACATATGTAATTACTGATTTACTTTTACCATTGCTGGTCTAATTACTCGATCTTTTAACTGATATCCTTTTTGCAATGTTTCCACAATCTGGTTTGATTCGTAACCTTCTTCTTCCACTTGCATAACTGCCTGATGAATATTCGGGTCAAATGTTTGACCGTCTGTTTCTATCTCCGTAACACCCTCATTCTCCAGGACTGTCTTTAATTGTCGGTAGACCATTTCCAGACCTTCTACAACGCCTTTGGCAGCTTTATCTTCAATTTTCACTTGAAGCGCTCGTTCAAAATTATCTAAAACCGGTAAAAGCTCTGTTACTACCGATTGTGATTTATATTTCAGGTCTGCTTCTTTTTCTTTTTTCGTACGTTTTCTGAAGTTATCGTATTCTGCTTGCACACGAAGAAGGTGATCTTGTAATTCATTTTTTTCTTGTTGAAGCTTTTCAAATTCCTCTTTGCTTATAACTTCAACCTCTTCCTCCGTTTCACTGGAAGCCTCTTCTGTGACAAGCTCCTGTTCAGCATCTTCTACTACTTCTTCTTTTACATCTTCTTGTTCTTTTTGTTGTACATCTTTTTCTTCCATTCCTGTCACCTCCTAAATAAAACCATTGTATAGCTAAACATACTTTGACGAAATAATCAAATTTTTTTACATACAATAAATAAAAACGCAAAGCGCCTGCTTAGAATCCTTCCACCTAGTTTCAGATGAGTTTGTCTATCAAAGATGGCTATCTAAGCACACATAAGGAAGTCGCCTAGCTATTGGCGCTTGCGTGGACAGTTCTATTCATGCTATATGCTCTCACCAAAATAAAGTACGGTACTTCGGATTTCATTCTTTTATTAATACCACGAATTAAATTTTTGGGTTAATTGTTTTGATAACACATTCAATATCGATACAACTCTTGAATACTCCATTCTTGTTGGTCCAAGTAAAGCAATCGTTCCAAGTTGTTCATCACCTAATGAGTAAGTAGCGGTAATCAAGCTACAATCCTGCATCTCATCCAACTGATTTTCCTGTCCAATCGATACTTTAATACCTTTACCAGAAGTTCTAAGCAGGTTCGCAATTTCCTCTTCCTTCTCCATTATGGAATAAAGAGATTGAATCTTCTGAATATCATTAAACTCTGGTTGCAACATAATATTTGTTTTTCCATCCATATAAAGCTTTACAGGTTGTTTTTCTAACAAAGCTTCTTTTAAATAAGCATATGTCGTTTCAAAATCCGAACTATAACGCTGTAAAAGTTGTGCAACTTCTCCATACATCTTCTGTTGAAGATGAATAATCGGTACACCAACTAAGCGATCATTTAAAATATTCACCAGTTTTTCTAAATCTGAAGTTTGCATTGTCTTCGGCACATTAAAATATCGATGTTCGACATGTCCCGTACTTGTTACAAGTATTGCAACTGCCGTATGCTTAGACAAACTGATAATTTGAATTTGCTTTAAAGTGGTTTCAAACACTTCAGGCCCTAGGATAATCGAAGTATAGTTAGTTAAATCAGATAAAATTCGTGCTGATTTCTGTACTACCTTTTCAAATTCGATCATTTTCCTTTCAAAAGCCTTTTGAATAATATTCATATCTTGCTGCGATAATCGAAATGGTGACATTAAATGATCAACATAAAAACGGTATCCTTTCTCAGAAGGAACACGTCCTGAGGAAGTATGGGTTTTCTCAATAAAGCCCATCTCTTCCAAGTCTGCCATTTCATTCCGAATCGTAGCAGGACTATAAGTTATATCCTCTTTTTTTGCAATAGCTCGCGATCCAATCGGTTGTGCCGTATGGATGAATTCATCAATTATAACCTGCAAAACTTGTATCTGTCTTTCTGTAAGCATCGATGATCACCTCTGTTAGCACTCTGAAACATCGAGTGCTAAATCTACTAATAAATTATCAAATCCCACCCTAAATGTCAATTAGGAAACATTGATTAATTTTGGGGTTAGTGGTAATTAAACTAATTGCTCAAAATCTTATAAATCCTTCTCCAACAAGAAGGATTGAAATACTTCATTACCAAAAGGTTTTCCTTCCTCCGTCAGTTTTATGGAATAAGAATCACGTTCAATCCAACCTCTATTCTCTAGGTTGACTAATTCTTCCTCGTACAACTCTTCTATTGTCACTTGGTATTTTTCTTCAAAAAGGGAAATCGATACCCCTTCACTCTTTCTTAGTCCGAGAAACATTTCTTCTTCAATTTGTTCTTTGCGACCAATTTTTTCTATGTGTAGCACAGGTTTCCCTGTTGTCTTTGCCGCTTCTACATATGTTGGAAATGGACGAATATTTATAATCCGTTGCCCTGGCAAATATCCATGAGAACCGGCACCAAACCCATAATAATAATCATTGTTCCAATAGGTTAAATTATGCTTGCTTTTAAAACCAGGTTTAGCAAAATTACTAATTTCATACTGCTGAATACCTTTTTCTTTCATTTTTGTGCGCAGTAATTCATACATATCAGCTTCAATCTCTTCCGGTGGCTTCGTCAGTGTTCCTTTCTTATAACGCTGATAAAAAATCGTTTTAGGCTCGATCTGTAATGAATAGGCGGAATAATGTGGCAAGTTAAATTGTAAAGCCTCATTCAAATTGTTTTCAAAATGCTCGATCGACTGATTTGGCAGGCTGTACATTAAGTCGATACTAATATTGTCAATTCCCACCTTCACTAAATCATTTACATTTTGATAGACATCTTTCACCCGGTGCAGTCTACCTAGTTGCTCTAACATTTCATCATCAAATACTTGGACCCCCATTGAAATTCGATTGACACCATGATCTTTTAAAATACGAATTTTTTCCAGTGTTAAATCACCAGGATTTGCTTCAAATGTATATTCTTCTGCACTATCTACATCAAAAAAGAAATCAATCATCTTCACTAATTTCGTCAATTGCCTGTTATTTAATGCAGTGGGAGTTCCTCCACCGACAAAAATGGTTTTCATTTTCTTCTTTGGTTTTTGTATATTCGTTTTTATTTCATTCTCTAATGCAAGTAGATAATCATCTGCCATCTTTTCTTCATAAAAAAACTTAGTAAAATCACAATAATGGCAAATTTTTTCACAAAAAGGGATGTGAATATATACGGATGATACCATCACTTTTTCCTCCTTCCTCCTACGGTAAAAACCCTTGCCATCTGACAAGGGTTTATCACACTTCTATCCATCGTTACTTCTAGTACAGAATATATCTAAAAGTCTTCTTAGGTAGAATTCAATAATATTTGTATTTTATTATATCTATAAATAATTATCAATCAACTACTTATTATCTTCTAGAAAATAAAAAGAAAAATCAACAGTTTGTTCCATGTAGAAGAAAACAAAAAATGCTTAAACTAATAAAAATCCTATCATTCGCGATATTGTGTCAGGTTTTAGTGTGAGGCTTTAAGATCCAGCTCTATACTGATCATCCGAAAATTATAACTCACTCATCAGCTTTTATCTTTAAGCTGATTTATTCTTATGTTGTTTTGGATAAATAATGAATAATCTTAGCAGTCAACTTTTTTTCCTCTTTTGGATCAATACAACTATTCAAAAGCATTCTTAGGTATTTTATCCTGATTTTATAAAAAAGTTCCATAACGATTAAACACCTCTTTCGACCTAATTATAGATCAAATGAATCATCTTAGTCAATAATAAATTTATTGTTATGACATTGTTTTTTTAGCCTAACTATCAGAACAAGGCTCTGCCTTTATACAATCTTTTTTTAATGTTATTACGCACTTTTAAATAATGTTCTAAAGTTAATTTCGTATTAGTATATTTTATACTACATGAAAAAATTATTCTCAAAGGGTTGGCTACATAAAAAAACATGCTCTCCTTCATCGAGAACATGTTTGATATGAGCCATAAATCCACCGTTTTCGTATCTAATTGATTTAATCCTCATCCATTTTCAAAACAGCCATAAAGGCTTCTTGAGGTACTTCGACAGAACCAACCATTTTCATGCGTTTCTTACCTTCTTTTTGTTTTTCTAAAAGCTTACGTTTACGAGAGATATCCCCACCGTAACATTTACTTAAAACATTTTTACGCATCGCTTTAATATTAGATCTTGCGACAATCTTGTTACCAATTGCGGCTTGAATAGGAACCTCAAACTGTTGTCTAGGAATCAGTGTCTTTAATTTCTCCGCAATTTGTTTTCCACGCTCAAAAGCGAAATCACGGTGAACAATAAACGACAACGCGTCTATCGTGTCACCATTAAGTAATATATCCATTTTCACAAGATTCGATGCTTTATAGCCAATCATTTCATAATCAAAAGACGCATAACCTTTAGTCTGAGACTTTAATTGATCAAAGAAATCATAGACAATTTCTGATAATGGAATTTCGTAAATAACATTTACTCGATTATCATCCAAATATTGCATATCCAGAAAATCTCCACGTTTTTTCTGACAAATTTCCATTACAGGTCCTACGAAATCATTTGGCACCATAATTGTTGCTTGAACGTAAGGCTCCTGCACCTCTTGAATAGATTGATTATCTGGCATAAATGATGGGTTATCAATGTTAACTTCTTCCCCGTCTGTCTTCACAACTTTATAAATAACACTCGGTGCTGTTGTAATTAAATCAATGCCAAACTCACGTTCAATACGTTCTTGGATAATTTCCATATGTAACAATCCAAGGAAACCACAGCGAAAACCAAAACCTAATGCTTGAGAAGTCTCCGCTTCATATTGTAAAGAAGAGTCATTCAATTCTAGACGTTCAAGGGCTTCACGCAAATCATTATATTTGTCTGCGTCCACTGGATAAAGTCCACAGAATACCATTGGATTTAATTTACGGTAACCGGGTAATGGCTTAGGCGCTGGATTTTTTGCTAAGGTAATCGTATCACCAACACGTGTATCGCCAACATTCTTAATGGATGCAGTTAAATACCCTACATCGCCGACAGTTAATTCATTTTGTTGTACTGGCTTCGGGTTAAAGACACCTACTTCGTTCACTTCAAATTCTTTCCCGGTTGCCATCATTTTGATTTTATCGCCAACTTTTACGGTTCCTTCTTTGACACAAATGTAAGCAACAACTCCACGATATGGGTCATATAATGAATCAAAAATAAGTGCTTTTAAAGGCTCATCAGGGTCACCTTCAGGTGCAGGAATTTTTTCAACAATTTGTTCTAATATTTCATCAATACCAATTCCTGACTTTGCACTTGCTAATATAGCTTCATCGCCATCAATACCAATTACATCTGTTATCTCTTGTTTCACCCGCTCTGGATCTGCACTTGGCAAATCAATTTTATTAATAACTGGTATAATTTCGAGATCATTATCTAATGCCAAATAGACATTTGCTAATGTTTGTGCTTCAATCCCTTGTGCCGCGTCAACAACTAAAATGGCACCTTCACACGCCGCAAGGCTTCGTGAAACTTCGTATGTAAAGTCGACGTGTCCTGGTGTATCAATTAAGTGAAAAAGGTATTCGTCTCCTCCACCACGATCATATTTTAATTGAACTGCATTTAATTTGATAGTTATACCACGTTCACGTTCTAAATCCATTGCATCTAAAAACTGCTCTTTCATTTCACGTGACGTTAATGCTTTCGTTTTTTCCAAAATTCGATCAGCAAGCGTTGATTTTCCATGATCAATATGTGCAATGATTGAAAAATTACGCACTTTGCTTTGATTTCTACTATTCGCCAATGTCCTTCAACTCCTATATTCGACCACAATCCTAGCATTGATTATAGCAGTGAACATGTGGATGTTCAACAGAAATATGCGTGAGGAACTTCTCAATTCTTTCTTATTCTTTAAAAAATACCATCAACTACTGCATACGTGACATCTACAATCCGATCAAAAATGACTTTGACGATTTTTTCACCCTCACTCGCGATAGAATGCAAAAAAGTAGGCTCTATTTCACTTACGATTATTTCTGCTTCTACTTCTTCTACAATTTTATCTCTATCCACTACGTCAACCTCATTTGTTTCCGTTGATTCCTTAGCCAAATTTTCCATTGAATGATCGGCGGCTACTTCACTACGGTCAATACCAATGTACATACCTAACGAAAAAACCAAACTTAACATCAATAGATAAAAAAAGTATTTCACCTTATTCTTCCCCCTCATTAGTTCCAGAGACACTTTCTGCATCCCAATAATACTCACTAAAGATCTCTGCAAAAACTTCTGTGGTGTTATACAATTCTTCCATTGTGTTATCCACTCCCCCAACTTCTATCGTTAAGGCATTTTCTGAGATATCTTGATTATAAACTCCGTTTCTTCCAGCACCACCATACATTTCCACTCCGCGACTCAATCCTAAATAATTCTCATCTAATAAATCATGTAGTTCCTTTGCTAATGCATAATTTTTTTCATGCTCCGGATTGTCTCCACCAATGACAAACATAATCTTGGCATAAGATTTACCATCAATCTCAATAGTTGTTGCATCTTTTCGGATACTGTCGCGATGTAAATCAAACACAAAATTAACATCTTTGTTATCAGTTAATGCCGCTTCGACCACTTCTTTAGAAGCTGTGTAAGAATCTGACGAGTAATTCCAACCTCTTTCATTTAAGATGGTACCAATATCTGTATCATCTACTTCTGCTCCAATACCATGACGCTCTAAGTCTTTCGCAAGCTGTTCACTGACATTTGTTATATTTACTTCAGGATGAAAAGCATCATTAGGATCGTCTGTATCAGGTAAATATGGTAAGAATGATTCACGGTTATGTGTGTTATATATAAAGACAACATTTTTGTCCCCTGTCGTTTTTTCTTGCTCTTCAGGAGACTGTTTACCCTCCTCTCTCTCTTCTGGTGTTGTCGCTTCTCTCTCTTCCAACACAATATCAAGTGGTGGGGTTGACTCTACTGTAAGGTTTGTATAATCTGTTCCTTCACCTGCAATTAAAATTTGCCGATCATACATCTCAAACCCAGGAAGTTCTCTCCCCAATAAGCTTCTAACATCATGCATTCTGACATTCGTACCTAATTCAAAAACTACCTTCCACATATCTATAGGTGTCCTCTCGTCCGGAAGTGCTTCTTTAAAAATACGGTTTTCCATCATCATCAAAGATAAGAAATGGACTTCCGTTACATTGTTTGTCCATTTTTTTACTGTATTAGAAGCAACACGATAATTGGGATCAATGCTTGTTAAGACACCTACTAAAATAAACATCGCGAAAAATGCGGTAACAAACCCTGATATAATGACAAATAATTTATGTTTTGATAACAATAACACTCGCTTTTTTGAACGGTAAGGACGGCGCATAGTGTTCTCCTTTCTATCTCCTCTATCATCTCTAGTAGATCCTATGATGATTCGATAGAAAGTAGAACCTTTTTTTATCTTGTATACTGAGCAAAATTTCTAATATCAACGTTTTCATGCATTGCTGCGTTAATCGCTTCTGCCAATAAATGAGCCATATCTTTTATATAGCCATCCACTTCTTTAGGTGTTACCATTAAGTTGTGACCAAGCGGTGTCAATACCTCTTGCATCAAAGCCCGCTTTTCTTGATCGTCTAATGCACCAATCATGCCAAATATCTTCTCTCTCTTTTCAATTGGTGGTAAATCCTCTTCCGAAAGAGAACGGTCACCGAAGTTTAATCCTGCTGGTGTTAAAGATTTAGAAGGTTTATCCTTCTCTTTCCACTCTTTACCGATATGTTTTAGCACATAGTCAATGGCATCACTTGTAATAGTAACCGCATCTACTACAGTAGGTACACCAATAGCGAATACTGGTACACCTAAAGTCTCTTTACTTAATTCTTTTCGTTTATTACCAACGCCAGACCCTGGGTGTATGCCAGAATCTGATAACTGAATAGTTGCATTTACTCTGTCAATGGAACGAGAAGCAAGTGCATCAATGGCAATGACAAAACCTGGTTGATATTTTTCAATCACACCTTTAATAATATCGCTTGTTTCAATACCTGTAACGCCCATTACGCCCGGATTAATGGTCGCTATTTTGCGATAACCTTCCTGTACATATTGAGGTTCATGAACAAATAAGTGATTGGTAACGAGCACTTTATCAATCGTCATAGGGCCTAAAGCATCTGGTGTTACATTTCTATTACCTAAACCTACAATTAAACCCGGAGCATCTTTAGCCACCTGGTTTTTATTCATTAATGTAAGTAGTTGTTTAGTTACTACTTGTGCTGTTTCCTTCTGTGATTTGGTATCTTGTTTTTTAATTGCATTTGAATAAATCGTATGATAAGATCCAGGACTTTTCCCAATATTTTTTGCACCTTGCTCATCAACTTCTACATTCGTTACTTCGATATTTCCTATTTGGTTCTCACTTATTGTTACCCCTTCTATTTTCTGCTTTTTATTTTCTTCTTTTTCGACATACATATCTTTTGCTTCCACTGCTAAATCTGTTCTTACTTCAAATGAGTGATCTTTCACAATCATATCCTCCTCATACTTTTTTAATAGTTTTACCGAGTAGTTCAAAAAGATACACCATGTATATTTCTGGAGAAACAACAATTTTTATTGAAAACTCTTTAAAGCTTTGGTAAAATGTCATTTGACCTAACTTTAGGTATGAAGCAAGATGGAGGTGAAGACATTGGCTAATATTAAATCAGCAATTAAACGTGTTCGTGTGAATGAAGATCACCGTCAACAAAATCAAACCGTAAAAGCAGAAATGCGTTCACATATTAAGAAAGTGGAAGCATTAGTAGCAAACAATGATGTTGAAAATGCAAAGGCTGCACTTGTAACCGCAGTGAAAAAAATTGACAAAGCCGTACAAAAAGGGCTTATCCACCAAAATAAAGGTAACCGTCAAAAATCTCGCTTAGCACAAAAAGTAAACGGACTAAGTGCATAATAAAAAACCACAACAGACAAAAGCTGTTGTGGTTTTTTATTACTAAATAAGAATAAATAAATGTGTACACTATCCATAAACGGTCAAGTAACGTGTACATAAATTGGGTTTCTTCCAATTAGATACCTTCAACTAAGATACAATCTTCCGTTTGGAAATTAATCGATATAGTAACAATTCAAATGCGAGGGACTTGTCCATTTTGCCGGATTTTATTTGGGCATCCGTTTTTGTCAATAAATCGATTGCTTCCTTCAGTTCCTTCACTTGGAATTTACTTTGGCGTTGTATAGACAATTTTGCAACATACGGGTGTATCTTTAATTGGCTAGCCATTTGCTGTTGCGTATAGCCTTTTTGCTTTAATAATTTCACATGTAACAATGTCCTGAATTGTGATGCTACTAATGCAATTAAAGCAATCGGATCCTCGTTCATTTTTTCCAAATCCTTTGTAATATCTATTGCTTTTGCCAAGTCATTTGCCATAATAGCATCCATTAGCTTTAATGCTGAACTGTTCTCTTGGCTAGATAGCAATAATTCTGCATCCTCTAACCTAATTTCATTTCCTTCCCCTACATATAATGCAAGTTTTTCCATTTCTGAATGGATGATCATTAGATTCGTACCAATTTCATTTATAAAGTATGTCATTACCTCTTCAGATATACTGACACCATATTCCTGTGCAATGGTGCCAATTACTTCTTGAATATTCCACTCTTTCAATGGCTCACATCCAACTGATTTTGCCACTTTTTTAAGTTGTTTTACTATTTTTTTACGTTCATCCACTTTTTCATATGGAGCAATTATTACTAATACAGAATATGGAGCAGGGTTTTGCAGATACTCAATTAATACTTCAGGTTTGTGCTCAATTTCCGATTTTGCTGGTTTTGCTTTTAAAAAATCTGCATTTGTTGCAATAATAATCTTTCTTTCCCCAAGAAAAGGAAATGTTTCTGCATCAGTTACCACGTCCTGAATAGGCGTTTCCTCTAAATCATAAATAGACAAATTCGTATCTTGTTCGTCCTTGTCCAAACCATTCGAAATTAGCGCCTGCTTTAACGCTTCGATCATATATGTTTCTGTTCCATGAAAATAATAAACAGGAGCGAATTTTTCCTTTTTTATTTCTTCTATACAAGTTAGATAACTCATTTACTCATCTCCAAATATGTATTATAAACTCTTGCAAATCCTTACTAATTAAGCAGTTATTTCTCCATTGAAGAAATGTGTCCTTTGTCATTTATCAAAAAATTTATATGTTTATCGTTTAAAAGTTGAAAAAAAACTGAGTATGTATTATTGTATAATAAGATTTAACTATTGAAAAGAACGCAGAATGTAAAATACCTATTGATACATATTAATGGAAAAGAGGGAGGCATTTCATCCTTCCCTCTGCAATCTATATCAACGCAACTTCATTAGCCCTAGGAATCTAACCAAGTTGCGATATTTTCTTATATATAGATTGACCTGATACCCCAAAATATATAGGTGTTAACTCTTGCTAAGTAAGGGAATCCTGAGATATGGATGAAAAAATTAAATTTAAAAACAGGAGTAATAAATGTTACTTCGATTTGATATTTTAAGGAGGTAATAAACAATGAATGAATTTGAAAAGGATGTTCAATCGAAACGCCACGATATTTTTGATGCTGGATTTGGTTTTGTATTCTCGTTTTTATTCTTTATGATTATTTTCTTTATCGGTGTTATTTTTGATGCTATTGGTTCATAATTGTAACGAGGCTATTGATATAGTCTCGTTTTTTATTGAAAGAAGCAGTATGGAAGATGTCTAACCTATAGAAAAGAAATTGGGCTACATTGCTATCTAATGCAAATTATGTGAAATTAAGATACTTGGAAAGCCACTACTTTTAGGTGTCGTTAATCGCATGCGTATACGTATTCACTAAATTTACACGCTGTTACTTTGCACTTTTTTATTCTACTGTATTATATGGTAAATAAGGGAAAATGGTTCCACTTTCTTCTGTGAATTTATAAATAAGTGCACCCTGGTGATCTGTTCTCATTACTCTTATTCGATGCTTCTCCAAGTTATTCAAAACTTCATTATGAGGATGGCCGTAATGGTTATGTTCCCCAACTGATATCAAGGCTATTTTGGGATCTATTCCCTGCAAAAATGACTCCGAACTTGAAGTATTACTACCATGATGTGCTACTTTCAGCACATCAGTATATAGATTAGGATAGGTATTCATTATTTCTGCTTCCCCCTCTTCTCCAAGATCTCCTGTGAATAGCCAAGTATTCTTACCAAATGTACTGCTAATAACTAGTGAATTCTGGTTTTTATCTGTTTGCTTTGTATTAGGATAGTACACTTCAAAAATTTGTTGACTTAACTCGAAGCTATCTCCGGCTTTAACTGTAAAAAAATGAGTTTCACTAGCTATATTCTTATAATGTTCGATCATTTGAGTATCAAAATAGGGACTCGTGATCAGATAATTCACCTGATAATCCGCTAAAATATGCGGTACACTGCCAATGTGATCATGATCAGCATGAGACAATATGACAGCATCTATTTTACTTATTCCTTTTGATTGCAAAAATGGGTCGATGATTTGATCAAAGACTTGAGTAGAGGGATTGGAATAGTCTGCTTCCATTTTCCCACCTGCATCAATCATAAAAACTCCCTTTCTGTAAGGCAATTCGAGAACAATCGCATCTCCCTGTCCAATATCAAGTACGGTTATATAACCATGTGGATCAAAGTAAGGCCTCATACTAATAAATATCAGCAATAATACTAATAACGAACCGAATTGAACAGCTTTTTTCAATTGTTTCTTTTCAAAATAAATAAGAAATAACCATAATAAAACATAAAAAGGGAAATAATAATAAATAGGAAAGTCGCCGATTAACCATGAAGACGGCATTAGGCTGTCAACGATTGTTAAAACATGAAGTGCTATCGTATGAAGCTGTACAAACATATAATCGACAATGGCTAATAAAGTTGGAATTAATGACGAAAGAAGTATAAGAAACAACAATGGTAGGACCACTACTGTGAAATAAGGAATGACTAACACATTTAGAAAAACTGATAATGGTTGAAAATGATCAAAAAGATGAAGTTGTATTGGTAATATAATAAGCATACTGATAAGTGATATCTTTAGCACTGACCATATATAGCCACTATCTCCATCTATTATTTTTCTTGACAACATTATTGCAAAAGTTACCAAAAAGCTAAATTGGAATGCAGTAGAATAGATGACGAACCTGTCCATCATTACCATTAATAAAAAAACAATACTTAACATGTCGGTTATGCTAAGACGAATGGGTAACTTAGATAGGATGATTACAACAATTGCTAACAGACTAGCTCGCCAAACCGATGGTGCTCCACCTGCCATCACGGGATAAAAAACTAATAAACATAATATAATAGTCTGTGCCTTCTCGATAGTTATACGACACACAAATAATAATATAAAATAAACAATTGCCAAAATCAATCCTACATGTAAACCGGAAATCGCGAGTAAATGGGTTAAATTCCAATTTTGAAATAGAGTTATAATATCTTCTTCGAGATGATCCCGATCTCCAAATAGAAGTGCAGCAAACCAGGCATATGTAAAAGTACTGACATTATTTTCGATATACTCTAAAATTTGTACACGTAAATCATAAATCTTTTGCCAAGATGATTGTCCATCACAATTGCTTTGATCAAGCGATTCGATTACAAATTGTTTTTCAATTCCTTGAGATGCCAGAAAATGCTGATAATTAAATTGGCCAGGATTACGTGCCATAGGAATTTGTTGAGAATTCCCATATAACGTACAGGAAGCTCCCATTCGAAAAGAGGAATACTTATGTGGATCATCGTTTTTATGTAAAAAATAATACACTTGAATTAGCTGATGATCTTGTGATTGAAGTGTAAAACGAAGAAATTGACTTTTATGTTCAACTGAAGAATGAATGTTACCTTGAATAGAGGAACTCGTGCTTTCTGTAATAGCTTTTGGGTTTAAAATTGGAATCTGATAATGAGAAAAAAGTCCAAAAATAATAAGGAAGGTAATGAGCAGTTTAGGAAATCGATGAAAGTAAACGAAATAGAAAGTTAAGACAACTAATGTCATAACAAACCATTTAACACTAGCATCTTTCATCACAAAACTAATTATATATAATAAAACAAACCAATGTAATCGTTGATACAAGCAGTCATCACCCCCCTCACTTTCTACAAAAGGTTATGGTTTTAACGTTATGTAATGCTGATCTAATTCGACTTTTTCAACATGCACACCAGCTTCTTCAAACAATTCTACAGCGTATGGATGATTTTTGTAATCCTCCGCATAGTATACCGTTTTTATTCCACTTTGAATAATTGCTTTACAACAATTTAAACATGGAAAATGTGTCACATAAATCTCTGCATTTTCTGTCGAAGCACCAAATTTAGCGCATTGTAAAATGGCATTCATTTCTGCATGAACCGTGCGAACACAATGACCATCAATCACATAACAACCTTCATCGATACAATGTACACTACCAGAGACACTTCCATTATATCCTCCTGCTATAATACGCTTATCTCTAACAATTGTCGCCCCTACCATTAAACGTTGACAGGTACTTCTTAAAGCTAACAAATGACTTTGTGCCATAAAATACTGATGCCAGGAAATCCTTTCCATTGTTCATACCCCTTTCTTTTTATCTCACATATATAAAAGTGTAACGATCCTATTGGAAAGCGTCAATAAAATCATGGTATTCGTACATATTCCTCCATTTGCTCAACTGTTTTTTGGCCAATTCCTGATACTTTGGTTAAATCTTCCAGTTTCTCGAACCTGCCGTAAGTCTCTCTGTACTCAATAATAGCAGTCGCCTTTACTTCCCCAATACCTGGTATTGTCTGAATCTCCTCCATCGATGCTATGTTTACTTTAACCTTTTGATCCTCATTTTCTATTGCTTGTTCTTGCTGCATCTCCTCTCCTTCCTCATCTATTGTCGGTATATAGATAACCATTTCGTCATATACCCGCTCCGCTAGGTTTATCGTATGTCTACTTGCATTATCGGTAAAACCTCCAGCTAATTGAATCGCATCCTCCACTCGGTCATCCTCCCTAACCTTATACACCCCTGGACTTTTTACTTCACCTTTAATATCGATTTTATATTCTATTAATACTGATTCTTCTTTTTTCAGCAAGGTCTCCACGTTTTCTTTTGGATGCTCTATAACTACCTGGTTGTCTGCCTCTACTGAAGGATCAATAACTAACCAAACCAAAATTGCAGCGATGATTAAAATAATATACCAATTTTTCGTTATCCAAGACATGTTTATCATTCCTTTATCATAGAATAGTAAAGTTGTTCATAGGATATTGTTAGAAACTATCCAGGAGGCGAGATGAAATGAAATGGGGATTAATAGGAACGGGTAATATGGGTGCAGTTTTAGTAACGGCCTTTCTTGAATCTAACGTCATTGATCAGGAAAGCCTTTATATTAATAATCGAACAATAGAAAAAGCATATGCCATCCAGCAAAAGTATCCACAGATTCATGTAGAGGAAAATATATTTGCATTAATTGAAAAAGTTGATACAATTTTTTTATGCGTTAAACCAGTAGACATGATTGATGTGTTAAGAGAAATCAAACCAATATTGGACGAAAAACAACTATTAGTATCGATAACAAGTGTGATGTCAGTGGAAGAGATTGAGTCCATTATTGATTGTCAAGTAGCACGGATGGTTCCAAGTATTACGAACTACGCTCTTGCTGGTGTAACCCTATTAACTTTCGGTGATAGAGTAGATTCATTTAGGAAAGAATTATTTATGAAAAGATGCAGACAATTTTCGGAACCAGTAGAAATTGAGGAGAATATTATGAGAATAACGTCAGACATCGTATCTTGTGGTCCTGCTTTTTTTGCATTTTTAGCAGAGAGATATATTCAAGATGCTGTCAATCAAACAGAAATTACAACGGAACAAGCAACTCAATTAATGGAAAAAATGTTTATTGGGTTTGGGAAGTTATTATCAGAGAATCACTTTACTTTAAATGAATTAATAGAAAAAGTATGCGTAAAAGGTGGAGTCACAGGCGTAGGTATTGCTTCATTAGAAAGAAATATGAACGGTTTATTTGAAGATTTGATATACCATACACATCATAAATTTAGCGAAGATAAAGAAATGATTGCAAATAAATTAAGTAATTAGTAAATTTTCGGGCACTGCATTTTACTCAGTGCCCAAAATATTGCCCGGGAAACCGCAAATTACGACTTTCTTATTCACCCTTCATGTCGTAAAAAGTAGTTTGCATGACTATAAGACATACTCTGCAATAATTTTGTCTAACTTTCGGATATCCACTTTTTTATTAAGGTTTAATTTGAAATTTCCTGATCTAGTCCACAATTCAAGCTCTGCGTTTAAATCAAACTTACCGCCATTTTCTGAAGAATACATATCTATTGATTTAAAAGGTATTGTATATATTTCCACCTTCTTACCTGTAATCCCTTGTCGATCTGCAATAATAAATCGCTTATTTGTTATCACCGCAACGTCACGTACAGTTTTATACGCAGTATGAGCTACTTCTCCTTCAATTAAAAGCTCATTTATATCAGCCGGTACTTTCACTTCTTCATAAAATGTCCATTCCATCAGTTGACTAATATCAGCCATCTTATATCCCCCTTTAAGCATTAGTCATTTGCACACGGTCCCTTCCTGCTCTTTTTGCTTGGTATAATGCTTTATCTGCTTCCTTATACATTATCTCAAAACTAACTGGCTCAACAGTAGTAGTCAATCCGATACTTACAGTAATTTTTTCTTGTTGATTGCCATCAACAAAAATAGCGTGATTCGTAAGTTTTTGCTGAAAGTAGTTAGCCAGTTCCTCAGCCTCTACAGCATCCTTACGTAATAAAACGCCAAACTCTTCGCCTCCAATCCTTCCAACAATCGTATGTTTTAACGGCGAAAAAAATTCAGTTAATATCGCAGCAAATTCTTTCAATACTTCATCACCAACTATATGCCCATATTGATCATTAAATTGTTTAAAATGATCAATGTCCATTAATAAGAAGGATATAGGTAATTCTTTATTTTCCATCACCGAATTGAACTTTTCAATAAAAGAATGTCTGTTACATATATTAGTTAATGAATCATAATGAGCTAACGTATATAATCGTTTCTCAATTAATTTCTTCTCTGTTATATCACGTAGTACAACCATGACAACATTGTGTCCGAAGCGTTCAATGGGAATAATGTTAACTTGCAAGTACATATCTACTTCGCCTAATTCCACCTTTGTTTCAAAAGAGGTGGATGAATTTTGGTATATACCAGACTGAATTCTTTTATTAGCAAATACTTGATCTACTTTTTTACCAAGAATTAGATCTGAATCCACATTAGGCATCCACCTTCTTACTAACTGAATTCCCGCCTCATTTATTTCTAAAAGGTTATACATTGGATCGAATAGAACAATTCCTTCATTTAATGATTCCAAAATTTTGTTACGAGAAACTGGCCACATTAAATTAAAATCAAAACGTTTGAAGTTAAAAACTAACAAAACACTCATTAGCGAAAAGGATAAAGCAACTTGCCCAGGAATATTTACAGGCCACAGAGTTAAAATACAAGCAATAATTAACGGAAGTAGAATCGCAACAAAAGCTAAAAAATAATTAATTCTTAGATGTGAAGGCAGTTCATACATATACCATAAAAAAGTAAAGGCCGTAATTATAGTTACAAGAGTTATATAGGAGAGCAATATAACACCCAATGCCGTTGGAGAAATCGTAATTTCAGTAAACCCCCATATTGTATGAGTTGTCACGCTGGACCGCATCCAATGATGGATATGATTAGTTAATATCAGGATTATCCCCATTAATGCAGGGACTCCTATACAACATACATATGTAATATTCTTTTTAGCATTTGGATCGGTTATTTCTCTAGCAAAACCAAAAAGGAAAACCGGACATAAAAATAATGCAATTTGCTGGATATTTCTTAACCATAACATTGCATTAAAATCATCGATGTATAGCTCTAAAGCAGATAAAATCATTAATAAACTGGAAAGAATTAAACTGATGGATAAAAATACTCGAACAAGATTGACTGGCTTTTTTAGAAGGTTAAACGATAAAAATAATATAAAAAAAGCCGTAACGATAATATATAGTGGATAAGGTTCAAACCATTGCATTACACATCCCCCGAGCGAATAACCTTTGAATTCGAAATAACTTAGTAATAATATAGATATACAATGTCACTAGTAAGTTGATCATATAATATATACTATTCGATATTAATCGGCTAATTCCTGCAAAATATTTATAAATAATGTTATTTTTTATTTAATAAAGCTGCATTCCATAAATTTAGAACAGGAATGCAGCTTCTGCTTATTGCTCATGTAATTGTTCCACTGTTACCATTAGCTTTTGTTCTGGATTTTCAATCGGATGAACGGTGACATGTCCTGTACCTTGATCGACATGTTCAATATATACTTGATCTCCATTATATGTTACATTTCGCATATCAGGTGAATCCAAAATTTCTTGTGCGCGTTGTGCATCCATATTACTATCCTCCTCCTTAATTATCGAAGATAGTTTTCTTTTTTGCCAGTAAATTTATGTGTTATTTTGATTGGTATTATTTTCTTGGCTATTGTTCTTCTTTATAATGACAGTCATAATTAGGATCATTAATGCTCCTACAGCAAATCCTCCAAGCATTCCTAGTAAAAAATTATTAAATACGAATGAGAAGACAATGCCTAAAATAAGCGAGTAAATTACTTCTATTATTATCATTCGTTTGATACTCATAAACAGTTTCTCCTTTTTTCTGCGAACTACGTACTATAATAGCACGTATTAATACTTATCAAAACAAATAAACCGGGCTCTTTAGTTAAGCCCGGGTGCATTAGTTTGCTTTTGCCTTTTGAGAAGTAGATTTCTTCGTTGTTTTCTTGCCTTTCGTAGTTGTTTTCTTTTTTCCCTTCTTTGTTTTGTTCAGTGATTTCTCGAGTGCTTCCATTAAATCTGTAACATTGTCTTTTTTTGCGGGTTCTTTAGCCGTAGATACCTCTTCGCCTTTTTTCTTCTGTTCAATAAGTTCCAATAATGCTGTGCGATACTCATCATGATACTTTTCCGGCTCAAATGTTGTCGATAACTGTTCAATTAATAATTTTGCCGTTTCCAGTTCTTTTTCCACAATATTCGTTTCCTCGGGTATATTAGGTACTTCCTGAAAATCCCTGACTTCATCAGGATAATAGATGGTCTCCATTACCAAGGTATTCTCGTAAATACGAACAACTGCGAGATGTTCCTTTGAACGAATTGTTATTTTTGCTAATCCTATTTTTCCGGTTTCTTCTAGTGCTTTACGCAATAAACCATATGCTTTTGCTCCACCTTCGTTTGGAGATAAATAGTAACTGCGGTCAAAATAAATCGGATCAATTTCTTCTAATTTAACAAAATCAACAATATCGACAGCTTTATCCTCATTTTCTTCTTTAAGTGCTTCTAAATCCTCATCTTCCAAAATAACAAATTTATTCTTCGTATATTCAAACCCTTTTACAATGTCATCTTGCTCGACTTCCTTTTCACAAACAGGACAAACTTTTTCATATTTAACAGGAGATTGGCACTCTTTATGCAAATTTCTAAGCTTTATGTCTTTATTCTCTGTTGCTGAATGAAGTTTGACAGGGATATTAACTAGACCAAAACTGATAGTTCCTTTCCACATGGTATGCATGTTATCACCTCTTTTTAAATAGTTTTTCTTTTTTAGGACATAATCATACAACAGTTTGTCAAAAATATTACTGATTAGTGATTGTAAAAGGAGTTTATCTTATGTGGAAACCGATGCTGCCAACACTTGTAGATGAAGCACCAATTGGAGATCAATGGCTTTACCAAGTAAAATACGATGGCTATCGTTGTGGATTGTATTGGACAAAAGATGAGGCCCAATTATGGAGTCGCAATAGCCACAATATCAGTTCAACATTTCCTGAAATCATTTCATGGTGTCAAGCACACACCTTCAGATTTAAAAAGTATTTACCACTATTTCTTGATGGTGAATTGGTTATTACGGTCAGTAACTATCGAACAGATTTTAGTCAACTGCAAAAGCGGTCAAGATTAAAAACAAATATCAATAGATACAGTAAAAAGCGGCCGGCAACATTTATTGCCTTTGATATACTGGAACTAAGCGGTCAAGATTTGCGAAAAAAAAACTACTTAGAACGGGATCAGTTATTATCTTCGCTTTCGGACAATTGGATGGGAAGAATTCAAAAGGCAGTTACGTTTGAAAACTTGGAAACCATCTTAGGAATAGTTGATTTACATCAAGCAGAAGGCATCGTTGTCAAAAATAGAAAAGCTCCTTATATAGAGGGAAAACGAAGTAAAACATGGCTTAAAATTAAAAATTTCCGCACCATTCCAGGAATAGTTACAAACTGGAATACCGAAAATGATTATTTCAAGTTGAGTTATTATCAGGACGAAACACTTGAAATTCTTGGAAAATGCAAAAATGGACTAGAACGCCAAGAAAAAGATACGTTAACAACCTTTATTAAGCGCTATGGTCAAAAAGTAAATCAGACAACGTGGAAAGTAGAGCCTTCCATATGCATGGATATTAATTGTCTCGATGCTGAAGCTGGGGAATTGCGCGAACCAGTTTTTCACCAATTTCGATTTGATATTGATCCGACAGATTGTAACCAAAAGACGGTTAAAGAGGGGTTAGCACAATTCCCAAAAGAGGTTAGTTTATCTCGTTTAGAAAAAGAGTTATTCCCAAATGTCACGAAATTGGATTTCCTCTGTTACTTAAGATGGATCGCACCTTTTATATTACGGGGGTTAAAGGATCGAAGACTAACAGTCATTCGCTATCCTGATGGTATTCACGAGCACTCTTTTTATCAAAAACACTTACCTGACTATGCACCTTCCTATATTCAAACAATCGCAGGTAATGATGGAGAAGCAGATATACTTTGCCAGAATCTGCATAGTTTAATGTGGTTTGGTAATCATGGTGGATTGGAATTTCATGTTCCATTTAACACGATAAAAGAAACAAACCCTATAGAAATTGTTTTCGATCTTGATCCGCCATCGTTAGATCAGTTCCCGTATGCTGTAAGAGCTGCAAAATTAATTAAAAAAATGATGGAAAATCAAGGCTTCACACCTTTTGTCAAAACTTCGGGAAGAACGGGCTTACAAATTCATATACCAGTGGTCAACATGACGTATAATCAGACAAGAACTTTAATGGAAGCAACCGCTAATGTGTTAGTTGAATCCGATCCAGAGCATTTTACGATTGAACGTTTAAAGAAAAAACGAGGCAACCGTCTTTACATTGACTATGTACAGCACGCACCAGGTAAGACAATTATTGCACCTTATTCAACAAGGGCGACTGACGAAGCAACTGTTGCAACTCCATTGTTTTGGGATGAAGTAACGGATACATTAGACCCGAGGAAATTTACCATTCACACTGTACCAACAAGAATAAAGCAAAAAGGCTGTCCATTTAATGATATGAATAACTTTTGAGCGTCTTAGTTGATTTTCTGCTACCTCATCTCGAACAAAATCTAAGCCTATTGCCAAACGACAGAAAAACCTTTACAGCAATAAATGCTATAAAGGTTCCCTCTTCGATCATCTTTACTTAATAAAACTAGGAACTAAAGAAGTTTAGGAGGATCAACCCCATATTTCTTTCGTAATTTGTACAACATACTGAAGTTTGTTCCATTGGTCTTGTTCTGTTAGGTTGTTTCCATGATGAGTGGATGCAAAGCCACATTGAGGACTTAAGCAAAGTTGTTCGAGTGGCACATATTTCGATGCTTCCTCAACCCTTGCCTTAATTTGATCTTTGTTTTCTAATTCACCATTTTTGGAAGTTATTAAGCCTAGCACCACTTTTGCACCCCCATCTGGAATGTGTTCTAGCGGCTTAAACCCTCCTGATCTTTCATCATCATATTCTAAAAAGAAACCATCTACCTTTTCTTTCGCAAACAAAGTAGGGGCAATCAAATCATAGCTGCCTTCAAAAGCCCAATTCGAACGATAATTTCCCCGACATAGGTGAGTAGTAACAATAAGATCACTCGGTTTATTTTCTAATACGCCATTTACTACTCGTAAAGCAAGATCAATTAAGAATTCTCGTGAAAATTCTCCATCATTAAATGGAATATCTGGTGAAGACAATCCTGCTATATAGACATCATCAAACTGTAAATAACGTACACCAGCATCATAAAATGCTTGAATGGCATCTCGATATGCCTGTATGACATCGCTGGCATAATCCTCAATATCTGGATAAATGCTAACATCACGGATACCCTTATTGAATAGCTGATTAGGACTTGGTATGGTTTGCTTTGCCACAGCACGTCCATCTACTAGCGCGTTAAATTCTTTAAAGTCTTTGATAAATGGATGATCAAGATTAAATGAAATCTTACCAGTATTGCGAATATTGTATCGTTCCGTCTCTTCATTTCCATTAAATATATATCCCACTTCTGGTACATATCCTTCTATTCCGTTCAAATGTTCTAAGAAATCTGTGTGCCAGAAACGACGTCGAAATTCTCCATCTGAAACAAGCTCTAATCCTACTTCAATCTGCTTATCGATGATGTGAGCAATTTCTTTATTTTCCACTTCACGTAATTGCTCTTTTGTGATAACACCTTCCTTAAAATCTTTTCTCGCCTTCAATAAATTCTCTGGGCGTAATAAGCTACCCACATGATCCGCTCGAAATGGAGCTGTTACTGTTTTTGTTGTCATATTACCTCTCCTCTAGTAAAAATGAATTTGGTTAGCATATCTTACCCAGTAAAAAAAGACCTTCTATAAGAAGAAGGCCTTTATTATAAGCTAAAGTCAATCCTCTTATCTATTGGAATTAGCACCGTGTCATACATGACTGGTTGCTGAGACATCATTAGGCCAAATCCCTCCGCCTCTCTGGATAAGAAAATATGCAGTTTTTACCATAAAGCAATCATACAACATCTCCCTGGAAAATTCAACCCTATTTTTGGAAAACTTTAGGATGTGTATAGGATAGGAGGAATGCTTGAAATCTTGCTTATCGTTTATCAAGAAAGAACTATGATAGCTTCTACATACTATTCGTTAGTAAGTGTCAATTAGTTTCTAGCACATCAAAATAGATAACTCTGTTTTTTCCTTGTTACTCAGATAGAGAAGAGGCTGGAACAAAAGAACTGTATAATCACAAAAATCCAAACGATTATTCAAATAGCGCAGGCCGATCGTTTCGACTTCTGAGGGATTAGCATGATCTAAAGATCCACTTTTGTAAAGTGATCTTCTTTGCAAAAGTTAGCTGAAGAGCATGCCCTTCGGTATAGGAAACACTGTGAAAGCTTGCTTGAACAGATGTTGACTTATGCCCTATGGGTAAAAGCGAAATGATCAGCCAGAGCGGATGCCTTCCACTCGATATCATAAGACGTAAGTTAGTGAAAAGCATCCCCTATATTGCGCAATAATATTTATTGCATCGTTCGTATTTGATGTTAAGAAAATAGGTTATGTCCCAATCTCCTCTTTTTTCTGGTTAAATTAATTTATTTTGTTTTCGTGATCTGTGTGCTCTGTAATATATGATGGCACCAGTCAGAAGTAAGATGATACTTAATGCTAAATACTGATACATGTTAGTAGCGGTATTTGGTAAATGAATCGTCTTGTTATGGAATGTATCGTCTTGGTTTCGATTTTTTTCTGATCCTTCTGCTATTTGATCTTCATCACTTTTTGATACTTGTTTTGAACCCTGTTCACTATTTCCTCCATTTGAGTCTGGTCTATGCGTCGAATCATGCTCTGTATCAGTTTGTGATTCTCGTTCATTTTCAGACTGCTCATCACGATTTTCATCTTCATTTCCAAGCTCTTTTTCTGATGTCTTATCCTTTCCTTTTACTAGAGACCAGATTGGGGAACGAGTCTGACCTGTATAATTATCAGAAACGATAGCATACCAAAAATATTGCTCTCCTTCAGTAAGCCCCTTCCATGTAACTTCAGCAATATCTCCACTTGCTAAATCCTCTACCGTACCAATTGCATTATTGGTATAAACATTAACGGCAAAACTATCTGTTGCGACACGTTTTTGTTTTGCTGTTAGATCGAGTTCAATGATAAATTCATCTTTACCTGGATATTCATCTGTATCATAGTAATGATAATCATCCAAGTATGGTGAATAAGTATTTACAAATATTCGATTATTATCCGTATCAAAATGTAACAGCCGCAAATAACCTTGTCCGCCTTCGGGACCAGCCTGATAGTTTGCTAGCATCTGATATACTTTCCTGTCAGGGTTCCCGTCACCATCGTCATCAATTTCATCAACTAATGTTTGTGCTTCATGATAATGGCCTGCTAAAACTGCCACAACATTTTCATTGGGAATAACTACTTCCTCGTATAGCTTTTCACCAAGTGGATGACGTGTACCTGTTGCCTGAAGATACTCATGGAACGTTAGGATTGCTGTTCTATCTGGATGTTGACTTAATACTTCATTCATCCATGCGATACCTTCATCATCGATACCCCACCCTAAATATAGCATTATATAGTCGTTACCTTCTATTGAGATCAAATCATAATGACCACGGTTATTCAAATATGATCCACCATAATAAGGCTTGTCAGCGAAACGGTCCTCTCCAAAATATTTATAGTATTCAGTATAGTCTTCTGTTTTTTGTAATACGTCGTGATTTCCTGCTAGAACACCATAAGGTACTTCAGCGTCATCAAGCTTTCTCATGTATTCATCTGCATGCAGCCATTGATACTCCTGATCTGCCTCATCTACCAAATCACCACTGTGGAAAACATACTCAATTTTCATTTCCTCTTGCTGCTCTACAATCCAATCTGTTTGGCGCTCGAAAATATGTGGATAGCTTTCAGAATAGTATTGTGTATCTGACATCCAGACAAACGTATAGTCATACTCGTCTCGATTTACTGGTATTTCATCTTGGATTAAAACCTGGATGTTATGGGCTTTACTGTAGGTAGCAACGTCTACATTACCTTTAAGTGAAAAATCATCTTCACCTGCAATTCGATAATCAATAATATCCCACTTGGATGTCTCAAAATTCCAAGCATACATCGTTACTTTTCTACCTTCTAAGGAGTTACCATTCCATTCTAGTTCCACTATATCATCTTCATTTACCGTATCATCTAAAGTGACGTCAAAGCGATGATAGGGAAATTCCTTGGTAGCGTCTGTCACTAAATACTTCCCGTCCTTTTCAGACACTAGCGATAATTCCTGCTCATCCAATTGTACTGACTCCCCAACGTCATTCGTGTGTGGTGGCTCTACAGGTGATCCACCTTGGTATGATACTACAGATTCTGTATCAGATGGTTTATATTGAAAGCCTTGGTAGAACCCAACTTTTAGTTTATCTCCCATAGGGTCCTCTACACGAAGCCTTAATGTAGGATCACCGTCTTTTACGTTGGTTAGGTTATCAGAAACGGATGGATTTTCATCAACGGTATAAAAGCTTATTTCTTCACTTCTTTGGTTCCCTACTTTATCTATAGCTGTGATGATTAATAAATGTTCTCCACTCGATAGTTCACCTGAAGACGTTTCATAAGGAAAAACTATTTTTTCTCCGTCCAGCTCCGCATGATAACTATCAACCCCTGCAACATCATCATTAATCCTCGCGTCAATTGTAAAAGCACCTTTATACGATTGATTTTCTTCAACTGTTGCTACAATACTAGGGGCTGTATTGTCAACACGGACCACTTTTTGTATTGTCTGATCTGAATCGGTTAATTCTATTATATGTTCGCCATCTAATGCTTCAGTAGTATCCCATACATAAGCCATCGCACGCGCATGATCTTTTGAAATGGTAAAGGTAAAGTCCTCTGCAATCCGGTAAGTACCATCATCCCCCATATCTAATACATTATTAGGGTCAGAATGATTGGGATCCGTCAAAATTGTACCATCCGCCAAAACTAAGCGTACATTTCGCAAGTTAAAATCATCACGGTTTTCACCAGGATCCCCTTCCCAAGGACTTGCTTTATTTCCTGCTCGAATTGTAATCGTATTTTCACCAACTTCTAAATAGTCAGGATCTATTGGCACGGTGATCGTCTCCCATTGAGCCATCCAATCATCGAAAATATGAATGACCTCATCTCCAATGGTTACACCATTTTGAAAATAAGTATTAATTCCACTCACTTCGAATGCAAAATAAGCCTCGTGTTCTAATGCTTGATAGCTTAATGGTACTTGGTTCCCATCTATACGCATTTTCAAATCAACTGGTTGATCAACATTGGACGTTCCTCTTAACACAGATGTTCCATTCAAAATTTGACCTTCATCAATATTTAAGCGTAACGGGCTGGTATCTAAATTACTTTCAATTTTTACAGTCTGGACGTTTGTTGTTGAGGTATTTACGCCATCAGAAGCTTCAAAATAATACTGTATTTCCTCTTGGCCAATCAACTCTGGAGCAAAAATACGGTAAGTAAATACTCCTTTCTCTTCCTGCTCTTCAATTAGCGATTTCCGATATTCCTCCATATTATTGGTACGGTAATATATTGCAACAGTTTTTAACTCCTCCTGGTCAAAAGCTTCTGCTGTGACATTTAGGTCACTTGTCTGGTTGATTACATCAATATTTGTAACATCTTCAATTACTGGATCACTATGATCTGGTTTTATTTTAACAGGCTCTCTTGGTACCTGATAATCTTCCACTACACCAGGTGTAGCATCAAGGATACCAGCACTTATCTTTTGCATGACATTTGTTCCATCTGTTGGATATTTATAAATTATTCCTTTATCAGGAGCAGTATCATTAGAAGTATCTAAATCATTGTAATAGGCAATCGAATATTCACGTCCTATATTAGAAGCGACAATTAGCCCCCGCATACTACCATTAGCCATTCCAGCTGATTCAATTCTGACTATGTTTTTATTTTCTATTAAATCAGAGCCATAATTAGCGTTAAAATCTGCTACAGTCTTATGATTATTTTGCCCATTTATAATCCAGAATACTAATGTTTCACCTGCAGGAATCACAACATCATCGGGGATAGAAGGCCAAATGACATCACTGGCAGGATCATTTCCATAACGGTATTGTATTTTATAATGCTCAAAAGGGATGTCTTGGTCCGAATTGTTATAAATCTCGATAAATTCATATCCATCCGCAGAGCCTACATTTGTAGAATCTGGTACGACTTCCGTCACTAGTAATGGGGGTAATGATTGGGTATCCACTTCATTTTTGGATACAGAAATGGTGAATTGCTCTGTTTTTGTTTTATTAACACCGTCAGTAGCTTCAATATAATACGTTATATCTGATTCCACATGGATGCCGGGTATTTCTACTTTATAAGTATCTGGTTTACTTAAATCAGGCACCATAGACAAACTTCGATATGCTGAATCTTGATTTTTTACAAAAAGTGTAACATCAGGAACTGCCTGATCATCTGTCACTTCTGCTTCAATCGTTACCGGTGAAAAAGCATCTACTGACGAAATAGCTTCATGCTTAATTACTGGAGCAGTGGTGTCTTCTTCCCTTTTTTCGATCATCACTACTTCTGCAGGAACCTGTTCAGATTTAATTGTCCCTGGTGTAGGATCTGCCAACGTTTCTAACTTTGTCATTTTTGTCCCTTCATATGGGTATTTATACTGAATAACTGCACCAGTATTATCATTATCTGCTCCGTCATACTCTGCATATACTACTTCCTCATTGGAAGTGTCTCTTAAGAGCAACGCACGATTCCCTCCATTTGCAAAACCTGGAAAATTAGGATCCGTTACTTCTATCACTTGCTCACTTGAAAGGTTAGTAGAAAAATGAGCATTGAAATCCTCCAATGAATGATTTCCATTATTGTACCAAAAAACAAGTGTTTCCTTTGATTCAATTTCTACTGCTGGAACTCGAAATTGTCGTTCACGTCCGGAATCTGTGTAATAATAAATATGTGCATATTGATTTAAGTATAGAGTCTGATTGGTGTTATTATATATTTCAAAATATTCGAAATAGTCTGTTCCTCCACCTTCTGTATTTGGCGATATTTCCGTAATTAATAAGTGAGGGTATCGCTGAAAATCCTCATCAGAATCATCAACTGTTTTTATATCAACAGTAACCATTTCCCTGTTATCCTCAGGATACCTTGCGCGCTGATGTGGATTAGTAGCTGAAATATAATATTCTAGTTCACTAGTAATGACGTCTTCACTGCTAATAACAGCTTCATACACATTATCCTCAACCAAGCTCATGTTAACTTGTTTAAACGATCCTTCTGCTGAAAGATAGTGTAATACTCCTTTCACTTTACCCTCTTCACTTGGTAATTTGGCTTCAATTGTTATTGACTTACCTTCTTGCGCTTCCATTACTGGTGTATGTTCAATTATTGACTTCTCCAGTTTTTCGGAGCTTACTTTTTCTTCCGGTATTTGATCTTTATCCAAAGTCCCTGGTGTAGGGTCAGCGACTGCATAAAGAGGTACCATTTCAGTTCCTTGAGTTGGAAACTGATAGGTTAAAGCTTTACCAGAAGCAATATCTTCTTCCTCATAGCTGCTAGTTACAATCTCTTCATGTGCATCTTTTATTACCAGTTCATGATTTCCACGGTTATTAAATTCTGTTCCCTGATAAGAAACAATTTGTTCTTCTGTTAAGTCTGTCGAGTAGTGGCCATTAAAATCTTTTACACTCAATTGCTTTGGATTGCGCCAGAACACTAATGTTTCACCTGAAGATATGGATACTTCAGGAAATTCAAAAGCTTCATCATCACTACTGTCATCCTTGTAGCGTAATGCAATAGTATAATAATCTAATAAAATAGTTTGATCGCTATTATTATAAACTTCAAAATATTCAAAGTCGTCTTCTCCATCATTACTTGGCATAATTTCTGTTAGTAAAAGAGGTGGAAGGCTTTGATAATCTATAGTAGGTTGCGCTTCCATTTCCTTGATGGTAGATGTTGCATCTTCTTCAGAACCTGCCCGCTTCTCTTGCGAAGCTTCTTTCTTTTCTTCAGACGTTACTTCTTTATTGTTGGTAGCTTGTGTTTCATTAGCTTGCTTATCTTCTTTTCCTGACTCTTCTTTCTCTTCTATTTCTTCCTTATGTATTTGCGCCTCTTTTGATGATGAAGCTTCCTCGGATTTCTCCTCTCCTAAATTATCACTTTTGATAATGGATTGTTCTTCCACTATTGAACGTGATCCTATTTCTCCATCATCAACTATAACTTCTTGTTCTTCATCAGTTTTAGCATATGCAACTGGAACATATGTAAAAACATTTGAAAAAACTAAACATAAAATAACAAGAAGTGACAACTCGCTTGTCCATTTTCTTTTCATATTTCGTCATTCCTCCTTTAATTCGGTCACTCTTTCACTATACATACAGGATATGAATAAGAAGTAAACTACTAGTAAACTTTTTGTAAAAATTGGTAATATCCTCGATATGCTCTCGTAACAATACCGTACATAGAATAATCATATTTACATGAAAGAATATATTAGTTATAATGAATAAAAATACAAAATATTCATATATTCAAAAGGTGGTAGTAAAATGGTAAGGGGTTTTACGAAAGATGAAAAGGCAATGATTCAACAACAATTAATCGAAGTGGGCAAACAGCTGTTTTCAGCATTTGGTGTAAAAAAAACGAGCATTGCTCAACTAACTTCTGCAGTTGGTATTGCACAAGGTTCTTTTTATCAGTTTTTTGATTCTAAAGAAGTTCTCTTTTTTGATATTTTGGAAATGGAAGAAGCCTATATCAAACAGAAAATCATAAATAAAATAAATAATGAAAAAGTTACACGACAATCCTTCAAAGAGATGTTACTTTATGGCATGGAATTAATAGATAAGAATCCTTTCATAAAAAGAATTTTTCAAGGCGAAGAGATGGATCATCTCGTTAGAAAACTCCCTCCAGAAAGACTGCAACAGCATGTTAACCAAGATGAATGGATATTATCGCCATTAATTACTAAGTGGCAAGAAAATAATTGCATGATAAATCGATCCTCACAGTCAATTACTGCTGCAGTAAGAGGTTTTTATATGATTATTCTTCATAAGAAAGAGATTGGTGAGCAAGTGTATCCAGAAGCGGTAGACTTACTTGCTGAATGCTTGGCTACAGGACTGGTACAGGAGGTGGACACGAGTGATTAAAGTCAGCAATTTAAGCTATCGTTACCCAAGGGAAAAAGAAAACACGATTAGAGATATTTCTTTTGAAATTGCGAAGGGGGAAATATTTGGCTTTTTAGGACCATCAGGTGCAGGAAAAAGTACAACGCAAAAAATCTTAATTGGTATATTAAAGGAGTATCAAGGTAATGTCCAAATAAATAGCCAAGAAATAAATCAAATAGGACCTGATTATTATGAACAGATCGGGGTTGGATTTGAATTCCCAAATTTTTATCAAAAATTCACTGGTTTAGAAAATTTAGCTTTTTTCAGTAAATTATATAAAAGTAAGACACAAAATCCGATGAAACTTTTAGATGAAGTTGGATTAGCTGACGCTGCGCATGTAAGATTCAGTCATTATTCTAAAGGAATGAAAATGCGTCTGAATTTTTGTCGAGTATTGTTAAACAATCCTGATATTTTATTCTTAGATGAACCTACATCAGGGTTAGACCCAGCCAATGCCAGAAATTTAAGGGAACTTATTTTAGCAGAAAAAGAAAAAGGAAAAACAGTAATTATCACTACTCATAATATGGATACTGCTGATAAGATTTGTGATCGTGTAGCATTTATGGTGGACGGCAAAATTGCATTAATAGATCAACCGAAACAATTAAAAGTTGCTTATGGAGATAAAGCATTAAAGATAGAATATCTTTCTCCAACAGGTATCAATCAAAAGTTATTTTCATTGAAAAAACTACATGAGAACCAGAATTTTCAGCATATTTTATCACATTGTGAAATTCTAACCATACATACACAAGAAGCAACATTGGAGGATATTTTTATGAAGGTGACTGGAAGGACATTATTATGAAGCATTATAAACTCTTTTTATTTGACGTTCGTTTTCAGTTTCGTCATGGATTTTATCTCGCTTATGCACTAGTTAGCATTGTATATATCAGCTTGTTATTATTAGTGCCCACCTCCTATCTCGAGAAAATATCCATTTTAATCATTTTTACTGATCCGTCTGTATTAGGTTTTTTCTTTGTTGGTGGATTAGTTTTGCTCGAAAAGGATCAATCGATTTTTAATACACTGTTTGTTACACCGATACGTATTCATCACTATTTAATTAGTAAAATCTTATCGTTAACATTACTGGCTATAGTGTCAAGTTCCTTCATTTTTATTATTATACATCAATTTGATATTCATTACCTCCCATTCTTATTAGCTGTTTTGTTATCTTCCATTCTTTTTACATTAATTGGAGTTTTACTGGCAGCTAGAGTGGATTCTGTTAACATGTTTTTGTATACATCACCTTTATTTGTGATAATTTTGTACTTACCTTTACTTCATTTTTTTAACCTAAATGATTCCATACTGTTTTTCTTACTTCCTACTCAGGCTGTACTTATTTTATTAGAAGGAGCATTTGGTAATCCAACTGTACAAGATTATGTTTATTCCATTTTCGTCTTTGTGCCTTGGATCAGCTGTACTTATGCATTGACCTATCGTTCATTTCAACGCTTTTTACGAACTAAATGCTTTTCGTAATGGGGGAGAGGAATTTGATCAAAAGAATGTTAGTTTTATCATTAACTGATATTAAAAATATGCGACGTGAGCCTTTATTATTGTTTTCTTTACTAGGGGTACTGCTGTTGGCAACCATGATTCGTATTGGTTTACCCGAATTATATAATATCCTTCTATCCTATTCGAATGTTTCATTACAATCACATACTCAAATTATTGTTGGCTTAGGATTAGTAATGGCTCCTTTAATGATTGGGATGCTCTATGGTTTTATCATTTTAGATGAACGTGACGAAGGTGTTCTGCTTTTTTATGCTGTAACACCAATAACAAAAGCAGGTTATCTTTTAGCAAGAATACTAGCTCCTGTAACGGTTACCTTCTTAATATCGTTTGCATTTATAGTCATACAAGGAATGGTTGTCTGGCATTTTATGACCTTTCTCCCGATAGCTGTCTTACTAGCATTACAGTCACCTATTATAACAATGTTATTGACGAGTTTTGCTTCTAATAAAGTCGAGGGACTAGCACTTACTAAAGTAGTTAATCTCATGCTTTTTGCACCACTACTCGATTACCTAATCAATCACCCTGTTGTCAATATTATGATGCTATTTCCTGTCTACTGGCCAGTAAAATTATTTTTAGAATCTGGCAGCAGCACTAATTGGTGGAACCTTTTGACAGGTTTTATGATTACTCTTATTTGGTTAGTTGTTCTTGAACGAATGTTTCGTCGTCGAATGGAATAGTGACTTACTTTTCCCGCTAAAAAAGACAAACGCTTGGATATCTAGAGAAAACATTGTCCAAGCGTTTCAATAATTGTAATGTTTACTTATACTTCTTACCGAATGCACACAATCCTAAAACTCACTGTAAAAAAACTATAAATAAGAGCTGTCATTCTTTTGCCACTTCTTAACCTTCTTTAACATAGCCTGATGACGTTTCTCTTCTCTTGTCTTTCCTTTCCATTGCGTAATTTTAGGGGACTTTATTTGTTTGATGAGATCGGTGCCTTCGTTTTTTGTTTTAGCCATGAATACCATCTCTCCCTCATCAATCTCCATACTAATTAGGATTGTATTTTTTTAAAAAACGTGGCTTATCGCAAAGGATTTCGATGGCCCCGTTTCCTTCTACTACCACCATTAAAAATTACTACTTATGGTAGGACAAAAAAATACAACCCATCTCCCTTATCACACTTAGGTAGAAAGAAAAGGGTCGCTGATAAACTATAACATTTTTAATGCTTTTTGCCTTAGCTTCTCCAAATCTTTCGTATAACGTGTCTTAGATGGCTCCGCTATCTGTGTTATTGGCGATTTCTTACGACGCAGAATGTCACTTAAGGGAGTTGTTTCTTGATTTAGTATATTCGGATTATCAGTATTAAGTTCCTCCCTTTCATTTATATTTGCCTTTGACTCCAAAACTGTCTTAACCACAGAACTCCTCCTCCACCACTTCTTTTCATTACTTTTTAAAATACCTCGATTTTAAAATACTCTTCATCATTTTACGGAGATAATTCTTAATTTATTACTTTTTTATTTAATTTTTCACTAAATTTTAATCTTCCAGAAAACAGAAAAGACAAGCAAGGTTAGTGATAAATAAAGCGTCAATTTCGTAAACCCTTTGATAAACCTCCTCGATAAATAACACAAACGTATGGTTTTCACCGGCAAATACAGGACATATGTGAGCCATCCCTTTTCCATGCTTTTCTTCACGATCCAATGCCACAATATTTCCATTCCATAATGTCTCAATAATAATCTCTTCTATATCCCTCTCATCGTTAACCGTTAAGTTATCCGGCATACTTTCCCAATCTAATGTATGTGTTTGTTTAATTGTCTGAATAATTTTTATAAAAATATCAATAGGCTCGTACTCTATTTCATTATCTTTTGCCTTCACTTCGTAAAGATGAATACGTAAACCAAAAGTATCTGCATAATAACTGAGAAATAATTCAAGAGCATCTGGGAAAGGAAGCTGTTTCTTGTCAATATCGGATTTGATTAATGGAGCGATTTGCAACAATTGGGAGAAGTAATTTAACTTATTTTGTTGTTTCTCTTCTATATAACTATTTTCTTGTATATACGTTTTCAAAGGATCATAGGATTGAAACTCCGTCTTCCAAATACTTTTTATGGTGGGTGTAGAAAATACAAATATATCAATAAATACAGCGATGCCAGCTAATATTACTAGTCTTTTCCAATCATCAATAGAAATGAAATCAATTATCCAGAATGCAATGAGTGACAAGACGAACAGAAAATAAAGTGTTTTTCTATACTGATATAAATTTTCATTAAATCGATTATCCTCTTTATTGCGAAAACTACGCCAACTTTGGATGTAAACGAATAATATGAATAACAGGAGAGCTCCTACCAGAACCGAAATAACCAATGTTTCTTTCTCCAACTTTATTCACACCCTTTCTTGATAAAGAAGATACTATTTACAACGTTTACACGAATCTTAAATGACTATTTTTCCAAAAATGTCTTATTATAGCATATGCTGGTTATATTAAATTAATACTTGACAACTAGCTTTTTCTATTTCATTCGTCTACGTGGTGTATCATCTAGCTTCTTAATTGAAAGACTTTAGTCTTGTTTGCTGTCTGCAGCAGTCGCTACGTAAAAATGCGAGTTAAAAAAGTTAGCTTTGTTTCTAAATTTCTCTATTAATCTCTTTAATAGTGATAACATCTGTTTTTTTCTCCACATTTATAATTTTTCAACTTTTTTACGTTAGCTTATTAAGTTATGATATATTGAATGAAAGCCACTATGAAAAGGAGCAAGTGATATAATGCATACTCTTTATAAAAGTATTTCTATATTTATTTTGGTATGAAGTATGCTGCCACCAATTCTGATTTTTTATAGTATAGAAGCTTTTCAATTAACAATCTTTGGCGTAGAGGGAATCATCGGAATGTATATGTCGCTTTTTTTGGTTTTAAGGATCCATAAAATTTACAGCACGTGGCAATCTCCGGTATTTTTTAAAAAAGCACTTCTTCTTTTAAAGAAGAAGTGCTTTTGAGCGTGGCACAGACAACCAGTATCGTTGCTCGGTATCCAGCTTATGACATTATATTTGTATAAATCTATTGTCAGTTAGTAAACATAATAGTAGGTATACATAACCTAAAAATAAGATTGGAGGGATTACGAATATTTGTGCAATTGAAAAGGATACCACCTGAGCTTAAATCAGTAAAAAAAGCATTACAGCAACAACAAAATTCCAATACTTCTTTAAACAAACTTACGGACGAGGAAAGCAAGCTTGTACAAGCTATAAAAGAAAAAACCCGAAAAAATAATCGTAATAATGTAACCAGAACTGCAGCTTATTTAAATTTTTTCAAACGAAATCCTAATATAGAATGGGCGTTTTTAGCACATATGGTATCACGTAATGCTGGTTGGAGTATGACCGATTTGAAAGGGAGTCTGTTATCACCGCTGTTGTCCAATGAGCAACAAGCGTATTTTTTTACATTTTTAGAAAGAAGTAATTGGTTGATTTTTCATGATGCATTTCCTCAACTACTATTGTATGAAGAAAGTATCAAAAAAGATAAAAACCTTTTCTATTTACTGCCACACTTCGGTGTATCTCATTTTATGAAGGTATTGTGGGACCACTATTATCAGAATAGAAATGAATACCTGCTATCTGTGGCACTAATTATTAATGAACAAAACTATATTGAAGACAGAGTAATGCAGAACAAAGATTATCGGGCTACGTTAATGGAATCATTAGAGTTAAAAGTGCAGGAGTTATTTCAGTTAAATCAGATCCTTTTTCCTTTTTCAAATGGAAAGGAAGTTCAATTGATTGGACAAACGGTACATCAATTCGCTTCTCTAAAAGAGCGAATTTTATTAGGAAAGCGGTTATATCAATTGTTATTTGATGAACAGTATTTCCCTGCAATTTATGATATGGCACTGAGCCAAGCTCATACAGGATCCCGTAAAGACTACTGGCCAGATATTTTTAATGACATCAATGAGTATGGTCCTGGTGAACCGTTGCAAGAGAGTTTGAAGAAAGGTAAGCTTATAAATGGAGCAAAGCACTTATACAGTCCTACATTAGATAATGCTTGGCATAATGTAGAACAGGAGCCTGCAGAAATAGGCGATTGGTATTCCAATTGGAGGGTCATTCATTATTTACGAAAAGAACCGTCAAAAATAAATGAAGATATTCACGAGGATTATTGTAACTCATTGAAAAGAATGGAGCTTGCGGTGATTACCAAGAATCCATTGAATAAATAACATGATGAGGAAAGCAATGTTCGCTCATAATTTTAGGTGATTTTTAAAGAAGTGCATATTTCCAGTCTAATTCTCAAATTTATTGGATGGTCATTTTGTTGTCTCATTTTGAAAGTATAAAAAAAGGCTTATTGCTCATTGTAGTATTAGTGACAATTTTGTAAAGTACTGCTATAATTAGTGTAGAAAATTCATATACTATCATAAAAACCCACAGCGGTAACTGTGGGCTTCCGATAAGCGGTTCCCCCAGGAAAAGGGATCGGCCATCTGAAAAAGACAGACCTCACCTAGTCACTTGTCAGGGCAAATAGGGAGGTCTATTTTCGATTGATCATTGATACAATCAAGGCGAGTAATGCTATGATGAAAGTTCCAAAACTAAACAAAACCATCAAACTTTCATACATACCCAGAGGCATCACCCCCTTTCGAAGGAGATTAGCCGACCTTCCCTAAAAGAACATTATCCACTTTCATTATAACATACCCAAAATAACAAGAACATACATGCTTATCCCAACATTCCATTTTTAAGCTAATTTGAACAATTTATCTTATAGAAAAGAAATACCATTTCGAACTAAGTGTGTCGTATTCCACTTTTTACGGAAGCATTAACTATGCTAAAAATTCTTGCAAATCTTTTTCAAGCTTTTTAACATCTTCATAGCCTTTTTGATAAAGATCCATTAATTTATTCTTGTTCTTTTCTATTCTACCTACCGTTAGTTTTTCTGTTGGAGAAATCAGGAAAACATTGCCTTTCTTCTCTTCCTCATACAAATAGTTCAACGTATCGTTATATTCAATATGTCTTTTCTCCAAGGCTTTAAGTAGACCTGGATATTCTCGATATTTTCTTTTTATGTACCAATTGAACGACTGCGGCTTTTTATAGTAACCTCTGTTCCTCGTTAAAATGACAACATTTTTCCTGTTACCATCCTTCATTGATTGTTTGATCGGAATTGGTGCAGAAATCCCGCCATCCATCAAAGACAGATTATCAAATTCCACAACAGGTGCTACCATTGGTAAAGAGCTTGATGCACGAAGAAGAGTGAGCATATCATTAGCATAGGATGATTTAGGATAAAACAAGGGTTCTCCAGTTGTACAATCTGTTACACCAACAACAAATTCCTCGGTGGCTTCATTAAATACTTGATAATCAAATGGCACAAGATCATTCGGTAATGTATCAAACAGAAAATCCATTCCAAATAATTCCCGCTTTTTAATCCAATTACGTAAGGAAAGATAATCAGGGTGACTGACATAATCTATATTGACTGTTTTGTTACGATCTATCTGGCGTGAGATATAGGACGAGCCATTACATGCCCCTGCTGAAACCCCGATTACATAAGGTATATAAATGTTTTGCTCCATTAAATACTGGAGCACTCCTCCTGTGTAGACTCCTCTGCTTCCTCCACCTTCTAATACCAATCCGATTTCCTTCATTTTATCGCCTCTTACTTTCTTATGTAAAATACAATATCTACATGATACAACAGCTGTAAATGCAATTCCAGTTTTGGATCTTGAAAAAATAGTAGTCATATAGTTTGTTAAATCTAGCAAATTGTATATAATAGCAAATGTTGGGAAAAATCCAATTACAATCCAATATTCACTAGCTCAACAAAGTTCTATAATATAATGAGAGAACATAAATGACTTGATGAGCACAGGTATTGAATGTAAACAGAGAAGTAATCATGAATTATTTAATGAAGATTTTTGCAAGTAATTTTTAGCTTTAGAAAGTGAAGGGATAACATGGAGAAAAATCGATTTAGGTTCTGGATTTTAGTTAGTATTGTTGCTGTTTCTGGTTTTAGCCAAGGAATGCTATTACCATTAATTGCAGTAATTTTTGAAGGCAGTGGTGTGTCTTCATTTCTAAATGGGTTAAATGCGACAGGATTATATATAGGTGTTCTGTTAGTATCACCTTTTATGGAACAGCCGTTAAGAAAATTCGGTTATAAGCCCTTATTAATAACAGGTGGTCTACTTGTATTGGTTTCTCTGGCGCTGTTTCCATTGTGGCAGTCATTTTGGTTTTGGTTTTTATTACGCTTATTGATTGGAATTGGTGATCATGCACTCAATTTCGGTGCCCAAACTTGGATAACTGCATTCTCACCAGAACATAAACGAGGTAGAAATATTGCGGTATATGGGCTATTCTTTGGGATTGGCTTTGCCATCGGGCCATTAATGGTACCACTTATTAACATTAACGAGAGCTTGCCGTTCATGCTTGCTTCTGGACTAAGCCTGATTGGTTGGTTATTTTTATTTGGGCTTAGAAACGAATTACCCGAACAGAATATGAGGATAAGCTCGTTCAAAAATACATTAAATCGATTCAAACAAGCATGGAAATATGCCTGGGTTGCTTTCTTACCACCATTTACCTATGGCTTTTTAGAAACTTCCCTGAATGGAAATTTTCCTGTCTATGCGCTTCGAATCGGGATTGAAGTTGAAAATGTATCTGCTTTTTTATTCGCATTTGCAATTGGGGCGATTATTTTTCAATTGCCACTCGGAATTTTAAGTGACAAGTTCGGCCGAAAACAGGTTTTACCAACTGTACTTTTATTAGGCTTCCTCTGTTTTTCTGCAGCCGGATTTTTAGAGCAATCCTTCTATGGGTTATTTGCCTGTTTATTTTTGGCAGGTATGTTTGTTGGGTCTATCTTTTCTCTAGGAATCACTTATATGACTGATCTTACACCAAAAGAATTATTGCCAACAGGTAACCTGTTATGCGGCGTATTTTTCAGTTTCGGTAGTTTGGTTGGTCCATCGATCGGTGGATTATTCATTGAATTCGTGCCGTCGGTAAGCTTTTTCTATCTGATTAGTGCATTGTTCTTGATCATTTTTTCCATTTTATTAGGAAATAAAAATAAGAAACATAGTTAGTTTTCTATTCCTTCTCATCACTTTTCAAAATTGTGCTCAAATACAGCTTTATTCACCCATTCGTTAAACTACAAGGTGCATACAATATAACGAAAGAAAAACTAATTTCCACTTCAAAAAGGAGGATATGTATGTCTAGTTATGGATACGGAGGATATGGAGGCGGTTTTGCGCTAATCGTCGTTTTGTTTATCCTTTTGATTATTGTTGGGGCTGGTTTTGGAAAATACTAAACTCTAAACCAATCCATCAACCTTCAAGATTACAAAAAGAAATGTTAGAGGATTCCTTATTAGAAAAAAATCGGGTAATTACTAGTTAATAAGTATAAAAAATGCCTCTTATTAACTTTAATAGAGGCATTTGAGATTTTTTCCAAATATACAGATTTAATAGAAATAATAAAAAGGAAAAAGCAAATTTCGTATTAAGATAAAAGGAAGCCTTTGGCGTCTAAAGCGACGGAACCTTCTAGGATAACCGTAACCATATCCAAAACCAAATTGGCGTTGTGTTTCGTCCACTCTTTCCATATCTCCACTTGGTATAAGCAATATTATACCGTCTTCATCTATATCCTCTATTATACCCTCAAGCATACCACCATCCGTTGTTTGGAACTGCATAAAATACAAATGATATTCTTTACACATTTCATGCATTCGTTTTTTATGTTGACTATCATTCATGTGTCGATCTTCCATTGTCTGACCATACAGATTTCCGTGATATGGATTAGTTTGCTCTGGCTGATAATACATGGGTATCCCTCCTAGGAAGTTTATATTGCTACCATATTCAATATTTCAGTTAATGTTACAAACTGCGGAGGAATATTGAATAAATAGGAATTATTTATTTCCATACGCTTTGGCGTTTAGATATAGGTATAAACTTGGAGGACATTGCCCGGATTCTTGCTTTAAGTAATGTTTTTCTTCCCTTTGGTGTTCGTGTATATATCATTTCAGCTTTTCCAATTTTTTTATTCCATTTTCTAAAGAAAATTTCGACATATTCTTTTTTGCGTCCAATTTCTTGTGGAACCGCATGATAATCATGACGCACCCAAAACTTCTTGCCGGATTTCCTGTGTAAAATATACCTCGGATTCTCTATTGGATCAACGAGTTCTTGAATCGATGAAAGAACAAGCTTCTGCTCATACGTACTACCTTGTTCCAGATAACAATGTACACTTCCATCCTCCTTTTTCTCACTGATAATCTTATTTTGACTTATTGGAGTTTTTACTTCACCTATTTCATAAAGAGTCATATATATTACTTCCAGGACACGATTCATTCGGGACTCTATCGTCCCATTGAACAAAAAGATACGTAATGCTTTCCACCACCATGGTGTAGCAATGATTATTCCGATCATTAACACAATCATTAACGAATTGAGCAATTCATTCCATGTCCGATATCCCTCTTCTCCTATAGCCTGTAACATACTTATTAATATAGTGAGTACTACCACTAGCAGCGATTTTAATGTATTTCGAAAAACAAATGGTTTTGGTAATGCTTCTTGATCGACTATAACTTCTTCTCTTTTCTTTTCTCCTTTTTGTACTGCTTCCTTCCATCTGTTAAAGAGACTTAAGCGATTTGTTGCTCTTTCTTTCATCATGATATTATTCTCCATAATCGTATGAGTAGATAAAGGCGGAGCAGCTATTCTTAACCTTTCTATTCCTGACTGGATAACTGCCAGCTCGGCATCCACCCCATTTAAAGATCGGAACCGCCTCTTCAATGACTGAAAATCATAACCGCCGTCATATGCTCTATTGTCAACGCAAACTAAATGCCAGATATTAGCCACTTTTTGTTTATTCCCTGGTTCTGAGCGAATCGCCCTACCTCTCATTTGATTGGTGAGCATAAAGCTGCCAACATAAGATGCGAGAATAAGCGTATTAACACTTGGAGCATCCCAACCTTCCCCTAACAGAGCAGTAGTACCGATCAACACATTGATCAACCCTTTGGAGAAAATGAAAGTGATTACTTTAACCATTTCCTGACTTGATTTTCCTTTCCAATGTATTTGTACGTACCGATCATCTGCTACTAGCTCTTCTACGACAAAGGAAAGGTTATTTTCATGTAATAATTCTACCGCTTCCTTTGGCACAATAACAACAGATCCTGTTAATACACCTAGACGACAATTCTTGATGTTTTCTCGACGTAGCTTTTCAAAAATAGGAATGACACCCAAACGAGTAATTGGTTTTAGCGAACCTTTGCTTTGTGGTAAATCATCTTTATAAATGTAGTCCGCTAATACTACTAAACGTAAAGCATCCTTTTGGGTATTTCTTTCAAATTGAACGATCTCTACAATACTGTCTAACTTTGATGTGCTTTGTAACAGTTGCCGCTCCATCGCTACTGTAGCATTTAATTTCACTCTTCTCCGCTCGATAGCACGTATTCCTGATAATTGTTTTCTAATTTCAAGCAAGGGAGTTTCTTTGGGCATTACGTATTTATCTCGGTATAATAAATGAGTTAACAGCTCTTCAGCCCACTCCAAATCAAACGCAGGTAAGCTGTTCGCTTTTTCTCCTATCACTTTAAAAGGTAGAAACCATTTCTCACTACCTACCTCCTTTAGATAAACAATCATACTAATGAAATAACGATAGTTTGCTAGTTTTTCTTCCATTAGATTATCCGCTTCTATCCACGGATGTGACTCTATTAATTTCTGAAAAGAAACATTTTGCAATAAGGAGATCCTTACTTCCTCTGCCTCGTTGTGAAAAATATCAATTGGTTCTTTTTCCTTCTTCGTAAGCTGAGACATCCAGATATAATCTTGATGGGGACAAAGATCTCCTTCTTTAACCAATGAAGCAATTTCAATTTCTTCATCTATCGGTCCACATAATTCAATATATTTTTGCCACTCTGCCTGACCAACATCATAGGGTGGTGTTGCAGTCAATGCCACTACAGCAGGATCTTTTAATTGATCCCGAAAATAGATAGCCGTTTTCCACCAACTGGTTCGTAAATGATGTGCTTCATCTAAAATAACCGTTTGGAAATTTTGCCCATAAAGTGTATCAATAGCTTTTTGTTTCTCTGTATCCCGTATAGAAAATTGTTCCTCTACGACATCATCTATTTCTTCTGGGTCATTATTATCGGCATCTTGCTGTAATAAGGAATATAATCCTTGGTACGTAGTAATTGTCATAAAAGCAGGCTTTCTAATATCAGTGGAAAGCCAATCGGGACGATCTGTCTGCTGCAGGAACAATGAGGTGAAACGGTCTGCCCATTGATTTCTTATTGCTAATGTAGGTGCGACAATTAAGGTTGCTTTATTAAGTCTTCTCATTACTTCCAATCCAAGCACAGTTTTTCCTGAACCAGGTGGCGCTACAAGATGAAGGTGTTTATTTTTTAAATGATAGTCTAAATTGTCGAGAACATTTTTTTGATAACTTCGCCATTGATAACAAAATTGGATACCTTTTGGAAATCGTTTCATTTCTAAGTACCTGCCTTCTTCTCCTACTCTAAGAAACTCTTGGGTAATTTTAACTGGCTGTTGAGGGGAATTGTATACGAGTTGGTGTCTATATTGAAAAGTAACAATCTAGACACCGCCTTTATTATTATATAATAAATGGATACCTTTATAATAGACTCTTTTTGCTTATAAACAAGAATTTTTCCCATTCACACAATATAAATACAGGCTAATAATACTACATTAGACAATAAAGTTTATTAGGATACAAGCTAGTAAAATTTTCTGGTTACACGTGAATATTTAAGTCCTTATAACGAGCGTGATATTACAGCAGTAAAATAAGAAAAGCCTACCTCACTAAAGTAAGGAAGACTTTCAATAATCAAAAAATATAATTAGAAACTAGCGAAACTTATGACCGTTTAGTTAAAGAGATAAATTTTCTTAGTCCCAATATTTCCTCTATCTCCTTCTCAAACTGCTCAAGTTCTTGAAAGTCTTGTGCATCTTTTGTTCCTTGTCTCGCCCCATCTCCAAGATAATGTTCTACCTCTTTAACAAAGCCGTCTTCAAATTTTACCCATATTGTACAAGATGACTGACCCGGAGTAGAAATCGCAGCAGTCGGATAGGTGAAATGACGAAAGTTAAATAATTGCAACTTTTCATCTAATTGTTGCAGGCGTCGTTGATCAATATAAAACACTTTCTCCCCATAATGATGGACATATCTACTCCCGAACCATTTAGCTTCCCCCTTATTATGTACGAACACATCAAATTCTGGACAACCACCATCACCAGATGAGCGCGAAAAAATGATCTTCTCGAACAATGTTATTCACCTTCTTTTTCAATGTTATTGTTTAATACAAACTAATCTTATAGGATAAAGTGGCATTATCAATGTCAGTTATATAATTCATTTATGACTTCTCAAAAAAAAGCCCTCTCTCTTATCGTGAAAGGGGCGACTAAAAATATAATTTTTAACTTTCTTGATAGTATTGTAACATTTTCTCAATTTCCGATTGAATTTCCATTTTCAAACAATACGGAGCAATTACTTTTGCTTTTGTTCCCATTCCTAAAATCCATTTTTTTATGGATAGTTCTCCATTTAATGTGGCTTTAAAGCGAATCGCATTATCTGGTAGTTCCTCAATTACTTGGTCAGCACTGTAGATCGATTCCTTTACCTGATTGGCGAAAGGTGTTTCAATAATTACTTCCACTTCCTTAGGTTCATGAATAAATCCTAAGTAAGGGAATTGTTTTCTTATGTCAAAGTCATCTGGCAGATAGTAGGTTTGCTCCAGTAAATGCACATGATGAATACGGATAATTTTAAAAGTACGCATTGCATTTTTTTGCTCACAGAAAGCTACACAATAAATATTTTCTTCATAAACGACAAAGGCATATGGATGAATAGTTCGTTTTGTGACAGTATTCGTTGACGCCGCAGCATATGTAATCATTACTTTATGACGATAATTAAACGCCTGATACAATTTTTTATAATGTTCTGACTCATTTCCTATCTCTGTATTAATTAAATAATCATGAGCAAAGTAAAAATGTTTGCTGCTCAATGATTGATCTCGTTGGGCTGCTTTTATTTTTTCTAATGCATTTGCTAGAGTACTATCATTGTCAGGCTGTTTAGATAAGTAAGATTGGATCGCAATTTGCAGCTTTTGCACTTCAGCAGAACTGAAATTTCTAATTGGAAGTACAGATCGCCTGTCAAGCGAATAGCCACCATTTACTCCTCGCACACTTTCAATATAAATCCCCGCTTTCTCCAATTCATCACGGTAAACACGAATCATTCTTGGTTTTACTTCCAGTTCATTTGCCAATTCACTAATTTTCACTTTTGGTCTTGCCATTAAAATCTGAAGCATATCAAGACAATTACTCAATTTACTCATACTACACTTCCTTCTTTAAAACACGAATAAGACTATTTTACCATGAAATTAGTCACTTTAAATAATCCATTCCAAATAAATTGGTGTTATCCTGAATTGTTTACGAATTTTACATGTTAATTTCAATTAATCCCTGGTACTGAGTTTGCTTTAGGTGAGGTTGCGATGATTAAATCTGGCTATTACTTCTTCAAAATGAATGAAATCAATAATAGTAATAAAAACACACAGTCCATGTAAGTACAAAAACCACTTGTTTTTATAAATGATCTCTGCTTAATACAGAGATCATTTTTTTCTTCGATAAAAGCGGTTAGCACAATTCTTCAAGCTGTGCATAACTTCACTCCATTTTGGAATGCTAAAATAAACTCATAACAAAAGTCTGAGGTGAAATGTGAATGAAGGCAGTTACCTATCAAGGAAAATACTCTGTTGCCGTGAAAGATGTTTCTTTTCCCAGTATCCAGGATTCAGAGGATGTCATTATCAGAATAACATCGACCGCGATTTGCGGTTCCGATCTACATTTATATCAAGGAAATTTCCCCCTTCCTATCGGTTATCAGATTGGTCACGAACCAATGGGGATTGTTGAAGAAGTAGGTCCAGATGTAACCAAAGTTAAAAAAGGAGATCGTGTTGTGATACCTTTTACCGTTGCATGTGGAAGATGTCCTTATTGTGAATCACATCATGAAAGCCAATGTGATAATGCTAATCCTCACTATGATTCCGGTGGGTATCTCGGTTACTCTGAAAAGTTTGGAAATTATCCTGGAGGCCAAGCAGAATATTTACGAGTCCCATATGGTAATTTCACCCCCTTCCTTATCCCAGAAAATTGTGAATTAGACGATTCATCCCTTTTATTTTTATCAGACGTATTACCAACCGCTCGTTGGAGTGTTGAAAATGCCGGAGTCAAACCTGGTGATACTGTTATTGTCCTTGGCTGCGGACCAGTTGGATTAATGACACAGCAGTTTGCTTGGCTAAATGGAGCAGAGCGTGTCATTGCGGTTGATTACATCCCTTACAGATTAGAGCATGCAAAAAAACACCATCATACGGAGGTGTATAATTTCACAGAGTACGATGATATGGGAGAAACATTAAAAGAAGTGACCAAAGGTGGCGCCGATGTGGTGATTGATTGTGTCGGTATGGATGGTAAAAAATCTCCCCTTGAATTTGTCGAACAAAAATTAAAGCTACAAGGTGGTACGCTTGGCCCTATTCAAATTGCAACAAAAGCAGTGAAGAAATGCGGAACTTACCAAATTACTGGAGTTTATGGAGGTAATTATAATCTTTTCCCACTGGGTGCTTTTTTCTCCAGAAATATTCAAATAAAAACGGGACAAGCTCATGCAAGATCTTTCATGGAGCCTATATATCAGCAAATTCTGGATGGTATAATTGACCCAACAACGATGATCACCCACGAGTTGCCGTTAGATGATGCTGCCTATGGATACGAGATTTTTAATCAGAAAAAAGATAATTGTATTAAAATTGTCTTAAATCCATAACGGATTGTTTGAGATAAACTTTACAGTTCATAGAAGAAAGAGGGACAAACTTTTAAAGCTTGTCCCTCCTTCTATCGTTTATGCTTCTAATGCTTCTATTACTTTTTCAGCAGTACTGCGACTTGATTGTGGATTTTGACCCGTTACAAGATTACCATCTCTAACGGAGAAGTCTGTCCAATTGTCAGCGTGTTGGAAATCTGCTCCTTTTTCACGGATTTTACTTTCTAATAAGAATGGCATATGCTGATCTAATTGCATTTCCATTTCTTCACTATCCGTAAATGCGGTAACCTTTTTCCCTTTCACTAATGGTGTGCCATCTTCATATGTTACATTGACAATTCCAGCCGGACCATGGCATACAGAAGCGATAACTCGTCCATCCTCAGCAAATTGTTGTAATACATATTGCAATGTTTCATTATCTGGAAAGTCGAACATCGTTCCGTGACCACCTGGTAAAAATATGGCATCATAAGCATCGGCATGTTCCTTGGTTAATTTTATCGTTGACTTTAACTCCGCTTCTGCTTCTTTCCATTCTGGCTTATCTTCCATACTGTTTGGATCTAACGCTACTTCACCACCTTGAATACTTGTTACTGTAACATCGTAGCCTTTTTCCTTAAATACTAAGTATGGAACAGCAAATTCTTCCAGCCATAGCCCTGTTTTATGATCATCTGTAATGGTTGTGTGATTGGTAACTACCATCAGTACACGTTTTGCCATTTTCTTTTTCCTCCTTAAAAGATAATGGGCATGATACTTTCATGCATATTAATAAAATAACGAATAAGCGCCGTCAACGTCAAATAAATGAACTATAGGCACACAAAAGAATTAGTACAGAAAAATTATTTAATACACAAAGAATACATCACTTAGCAATTATTCCTTTGACGTGAGTTACCGATATTTTGCAATTTAGACTGCCTTTATTGGACGATCCTTCTACGTTGTACCACATCTCTCTTCCATATAAAAAGATAAGCCATAAATGGCCTATCCCTTTCTACAAACGAAAAAGTTTCGTTGGTTCTCTTCAGGTTTATTTGACTTTTCAAGAGAAAAATCACCATAAATCGTAATAGATTCAAATCCTGCTTTTTCGAGGAGCTCCTTGTATGTTTCTACAGAGAAAGTCCGCTGGCTATGTTGTTCATCAAAACGCTCATATTCACCGGTTTCTTCGTTCAAGAGAAAAAAAGTAAGATCGTGCTCAACACTTCCTATTTCTCCCCCTTGTTCACAAAACCAGATGTATGAAATATCATCATAAATTTCTGCGAATGTTTGTCCGACCATATTTTCCTGAAAATGCTTTATACTATGGACATCGAATATAAATAGTCCATCCTTTACAAGGCTTTCCCTCACATTGATAAATACCTTTTCTAAGTCAGCCTTAGAATTAATATAGTTGATTACATCACAGAGACTGACAACTATATCAAATCCGGTCAATCCTTGTAATTCGCGAATATCCTGTTGAATAAACTGAACACCAGTTGTGTTGGCTTGAGCAAAAGCAAGCATATCTTCAGACAAGTCAACTCCAGTTACGGAAAACCCTGCTTTAGCAAATTGATTGCTTAGCCTGCCAGTCCCACAGCCAAGATCGAGCATCTTGGAACGTTTTTCGCAAAAATGTTCAACAAAAAATTGCCATTCCTCATATGGGGCATCATCCATTAATACATCATAAATATATGCTAATTTCGAATAAACCATCTTTATAATTTCACTTCTAGCTGAGGAGCATCTCCCCAAAGTTTTTCTAAATTGTAATACCCTCGTTCATCACGATGAAAAATGTGACAGACTATATCTCCAAGATCGACTAATACCCATCTTGCTTGATCGAATCCTTCCATTCGCTTCACTTCGATATTTTGTTCATCAGCAATGTCTTTCACTTCACGTGCGATTGCTTGGACTTGGCGTTCATTAGTCCCTTCGCATATTAGAAAATAATCAGCAATTAACGAAACATTTTTCATGTCTAATAAGACAATATCCTCCGCTCGTTTGTCATCACACGCTTTCGCTACTAGATCAATTAATTGTTTACTTTCCATTCATGTTCCTCCCTAATTTTTCATTATATAATTGAAATGTATCTGGATAAATCGGTTGATTTTTACTCATTAAATAGCTAATGGTATTTCGTGCTGCCATCCAGCAAGCCCGGTCGATGTCATCAAAGACGACTGATCTAATTTCCTCCATTCCTGGAAAATCACGCCCCGGTTCAATATAGTCTGCAATAAAAATCACTTTTTCCATAAGTGTCATATTCCTTTTACCTGTAGTATGCCAAAAAATCGCACTTTGTATTTCCGAATCGTGAATACCTACTTCACGTTCAATCATTCTCGAACCGACTGGACCATGCCATAGTTCCTCGTGATAATCTAATAAATCGTGTGGCAATTTCTCTTCTATAATCCATCGTTTCATTTCTTCAGGGTGTCGGTACTTCGCATAGTCATGAAAAATAGCCGCAAGCGCTACTTTTTGTTCGTTCAATCGATAATGTTCGGCTAATTTTAACGCTGTTTCCATTACCCGTACAGTGTGCTCGTACCTAGTTTTCGTAAGCTGTTTCTCTACTATCTTAAGTGCTTCTTTACGTTCCATGTTCTTTCACTCTCCCTTTTTTAAGAAAAAGGATTATTACATTTTATGAATATAACTTGTATTTATTAATGATTGCAATAACTTCTGGTGTCGTTAAATAGCGGATAGATTGGCCTTTACTAACCCGCATTCGAATCATAGTTGATGAAATATCGACCAAAGGCATTTCGATTTTTTCTACAGGATATGGTGTTTTCTGTGAAGAACCTGGACGATCAACACCTACAAAGGTAATTAATTGCAGCAATTCTTCAATTCGATACCATTTTGGCAAATAATCGACCATGTCCCCACCAATAATAAAATAAAATTGATCATTAGGATATTGCTCTTTCAATGTTTGAATCGTATTTAATGTATAGGATTTCCCTTCTCGTTCCACTTCCATCGTATTGACATGAAAAGCAGGGTGTCCATGAATAGCAGCTTTCGTCATTTCAACACGATCTCTTGCAGTTGTTTTGGCTTCTGCTTTATGGGGCGGCATATAGGAAGGAATGAACCAAACCTCGTCAAGCGACAATTGCTGGTATGCCTGCTCCGCCATTAATAAATGACCGTAATGTGGTGGATCAAACGTGCCACCAAACAACCCGACTCGTTTCAAACTTTCCACCTACTTTATGGTAAGGTAATGTTTTTATGCTCTTCTGATTCTTTATATAACACAATTGTATTTCCGATAATTTGTACGATAAAAGCGCCAGTTCCCTCAGCGATTGCTTCCGCTACATCGTCTTTATCTTCGATACAATTTTGTAATACAGAAACCTTGATCAATTCACGCTTTTCCAATGCTTCACTTATTTGTTTAATCATGTTGTCATTGACACCATCTTTTCCTACTTGAAATATTGAGTTCAGATGGTGTGCTTCAGCGCGTAAAAAGCGCTTCTGCTTTCCAGTTAATTTCAAATTATTCACCTCTTAGTTTATTTTCCAATTTATTCACTAAATGTGCGACATCAAGTTTTTTTCCTGTCCATATTTCAAATGCTAATTGTGCTTGATACAATAACATGGCGTGTCCATGGTGAATACTCGCTCCACGCTCACTTGCATCTCGTAACAACTTCGTCATAATCGGCTGATAGACAATATCACTTACAACTGTATCTTGACGAATATTATCCAATCGGATTATTTGATCACCAGCGTTCGGTTTCATTCCGACCGAAGTTGTTTGGACAATAACGTCATATTTAGCCAGTTGTTCCTCAGCTTGCTGATAGGTTAATACAGTTGATTTTACTTCACCTAGTCTTACAGACAAAAGCTCTTCAGCTTTTTCTATGGAACGATTGGCGATATCAATAGTGTCTATTCCTTGTCCGCTTAAAGCCCGGCAAATACCTCTTGCAGCTCCACCAGCACCTAATAATAACACAGATGTGTTACGGTTTAAAAGATTAGGATATCGCTCCTTCAATGAACGCACATATCCTTCTCCATCTGTACTATAGCCTTTCCACTTTCCATTAATATTAACAACCGTATTAACAGCATGAAGAGTCGCTGCATCATCATCCACTTCATCCATATAATCAACCATTACCTGTTTATATGGAACAGTTACATTAAAGCCATCGATTTCACTTTCTTTTAAATGCCTCAATACTTTTGGCAGTGCTTCTCGGTCTCCTTCATATAATTTATATTCCCCATCAAGCTCTGCCAAATCCAAAAATTGCTGATGAATCCATGGTGAAAGTGAATGACTGATTGGATGACCGATCAATCCTAAGTGATACCCCATAATTTTTCCCCTCCATCTTAAATTAAAGCAGCTCGTATCGAAATTTGCACTCCTTTAGGGACATGTATCGTAACGGTAATCCCACCCTCTGGTACGGTAATCCAGCCAAGACCAGGAATGACGATATCTGTTTTTTCTTTTGGGATTTTTATTGTTTGCTTTGATAATGGCGGAAGCTGTTCGAGCGTTTCCGGACTTGGTGGCTGTAATAAATCACCAACATGTTTTTGATAAAAATCATCTGCATACGCTAACTTGGTACGATGAATCATTAATTGATTAGAAAAATAGCAAACAAATGATTGTTTCAATCCTTTTTCGAAATCAAATCGAGCAAATCCTCCAAAAAAGAGCGTCTGCTGATCCTGAAGCTGATATATTTTGGGCTTGATTTCCTTTTTCGGTGTAATTATTTTTAAGTCATTGTCTGTAACGTAATGGACAAGTTGTGTTCTATTAACAACACCTGGCGTATCATACAAGGATGAATGTTGGTCCAATGGAATTTGAATAAAGCCTAATGTAGTCCCTGGAAAATACGAGGTAGTGATTGCATCTTTAACCCCACTAGATCGATTAATTAATTGGTTAATAAACGTTGATTTACCAACGTTGGTACAACCTACCACATAGACATCTTTTCCATTTCTCCTGCTCTCGATCTCTTCTTCTACCTCGTCAAAGCCTTGTCCTTTTGCAGCAGAAACTAAAAATACTTCCTGTATTTTCAGGCCATAGTCGCTAGCTGTTTTTTTCATCCATCGAATCAGCTTATTTTTATTGGTCGATTTCGGTAAAAGGTCTACCTTATTTCCAATCAAAACGATCGGGTTATTACCTGTCAATCGTTGCAAACCTGTTATAAAGCTACCGTTAAAATCAAAAATATCCACTACTTTTACGACTAAACTATTAGTATCACTTATTTGATTAATCATTCTTAAATAATCATCATCCGTGTACTCAACGTCATGTACTTCATTATAATGCTTTAAACGAAAGCATCGTTTACAAATAATATGTTCATTTTCCAATGCACTCTTTGGAACATAACCTGATTTAGTTTTATCTTCGGTTTGGATTTCCGCTCCACAACCTTCGCAAAAAATCTTCTCCATTACTTTTCCTCCCAAGTGATCATACCTTTTCTCCGCATCCAGTTTAAAATACGTCGTTCAATCATCCGGTTAAATCTTGTTATTTTTCCGTCTGTCTCTACTATTGGCACTACTAGTATCGTATGAAATCCTGCAAAATTACCGCCAAGAACATCCGTAAGCAGCTGATCACCAATTACAACGATTTCTTCTTTACTCAAGCCCATTTGTATGGCCGCTCGGTTAAATGCACGGACAAGCGGTTTTTTTGCACTGTATACAAACGGTGCTTCTAATGGCTCTGAAAAAACACTAACCCGTTCTTCATCATTATTTGAAATAATCGTTACTTTTATATCATTTTCTTTCATTTCCTTAAACCATTTAATTACTTCTGGTGTAGCATCTTTAACATCCCAAGCTACTAGTGTATTATCTAAATCAGTGATAACACCTTTAATCCCCATTTCACGCAGTTTCGCAGGGGTTATATCCAGCACACGTTTTACATGTTCATTTGGCAAAAATTTTTTCAGCAATTATGTCCACCTCTACCATTTCTTCAATAATATACATATCTTTTCCTATCATAAACAATTTTTTTATTTTGTTCAAAGATATCTCATAGAAAATAGAAATTATATCATACATTGTGACAAAATGTCTTAAATTCATAGGTATTTTTTACCTGATTCATAAAATCGTTCGACAAATTACTACAAAAGTTTAGGTTGTGGATAACTTTGTTCACACGATCCACACTTGTTCTATCAAGTTTGAATCAACTTTTCTTTGTTTTATACACAAGTTATAAACAATCGATTGTAGATAAGTTAACAGTTGTCCGTTTTCACTTTTCATGCTACATTAACTATAACATGTAGGAGACATCCTATCTAATGGAGGGACAAGCCTTGGAAAACTTATCGGATGAATTGTTGATTGAATCCTACAAAAAAGCCACAGAACTAAGACTCAGCTACGAATTTTTACAGTTAATGGAAGAAGAGATGAGACGACGTTCCTTAATGGACTATCTCGAGTATCCTAATTAAATAGCAATGGATTCACGCTTAGACGAACAACACGTCTGAGTGTTTTTTTATTTTCAAAAATAAATCATAAGAAAAAATTTTTTATGCATAATATAAATAGGAAATTTCTCGTCAAATCCATGATATATCAACAAAGAGAAAGTACTCCTCTCTTGTAATCTTTGATATTTTTAGATTAGAATATAATAGGATACCGTCAAAATTACAAATACATGATTATAAATTTACATAAGGGGGATCATCATTAGATGTTATTTGCAGTGTTTTTGCCAGTTCTACTGGCGATTTTCATCCCATTCTTTACCAGGTGGAAGGAAAAAATACATACTGGCTATTTTGTGCTACTGGCTCCACTAGCTGTATTTATTTATTTCATCCCACATGTAGGGAATGATTTTACACCAATAACACAATCTTACAATTGGATTCCATCTCTAGATATTGGATTGGATTTTTATCTGGATGGGTTAAGTTTGTTATTTGTGTTATTAATTAGTGGAATTGGTACATTGGTTACACTATATTCCATCTTTTATCTACACACCTCTGAAAGGTTGGATCAATTTTACGTTTATCTACTGATATTTATGACTGCCATGTTTGGTGTTGTTCTTTCAGATAACGTATTTGTTCTTTATTCGTTTTGGGAACTTACCTCCATTTCATCATTCCTATTAATCGGTTATTGGAATTATAGAGAAAGGTCCAGATACGGTGCTCTTAAATCAATGCTTATTACCGTATTCGGTGGCCTAAGTATGCTTGGTGGTTTTATCCTGTTATCCATTATTACCGAAACGACAAGTATCCAAACAATGATTAGTCAAGCTGATGTCATTCTTTCGAGTGAATACTTTGGACTGATTTTGGCACTAATTTTATTAGGTGCCTTTACAAAATCTGCTCAATTCCCTTTTCATATTTGGTTACCAGATGCAATGGAAGCACCTACTCCGGTAAGTGCATATTTGCACTCAGCCACAATGGTAAAGGCAGGTATTTTCCTTGTTGCCAGATTTACACCGATCTTTTCAGGCAGTGATTGGTTTTTCCTATTTGTCAGTGGAATTGGGATACTGACACTTGTTTGGGGTTCTTATATGGCAGTGCGTCAAACTGATTTGAAAGGAATATTAGCATTTTCAACAATCAGTCAATTAGGAATGATCATGTCTATGCTTGGTTTTGGCACAAGTATCGCAATCTTCGCTGCTGTATTCCATATTCTAAACCACGCTACATTTAAGGGTAGTTTGTTTATGATTGCAGGTATCGTTGATCATGAAACAGGTACTCGTGACATTCGTCGTTTAGGCGGATTAGCTACCTTAATGCCTATTTCGGCAACATTAGCGTTTTTTGGAACATTTTCTATGGCAGGTTTTCCGTTACCATTCTTAAACGGTTTTTACAGTAAAGAAATGTTTTTTGATTCAACACTACAATTAAATGAATCATCGATTGCTTTCGCCAATACATTAGCGCAAGCTATTCCATATTTAGCTGTGTTTGGTAGTATTTTCACTTTTGTATACTCCATGTACCTTGTCTTCGGTACCTTTATGGGTGAGAAGAAATTGGATCAGCTTAAGATGAAGCCACATGAAGCACCCTTTGGCATGCTTCTTTCTCCAATTATTTTAATATTAGGGGTTATCATTATTGGTCTATTCCCTAATCTTGTGAATAGTTCTTTGATTCATCATACTGCTGAAGCAATTTATGGACAGCCAATGGAAGAAAAACATATTCATTTCTGGCATGGCTGGATACCACCACTATTCATGTCCTTAATCGTAGTAGGTGTTGGTGCGGTCCTTGCTTTTACTAGAAAATCGTGGAGTGGCATTTATAGCTTATTCCCTGGCAAGCTAAGTTTCAATAAAGTCTATGACTTTTTAGTAGACCAGTCTGAAAAAGCATCTGCTAAAATTACCAATATGTATATGACCGGCTCACTTCGTTTATATATGGCATTGATTCTTGTGGCAATATTCGTATGCAGTTTTGGTGTGTTATGGATGACAGATGGTTTTGCTTTCGACAATTCTGAAGTTGCGGAAATTACGGTCCATGAAATCTTAATTGCTTTAGCAATGGCAGTTGCAGCAATTTGTACCATCTTTACCCGAAACAAAATTGCCGCGATTTTAATACTTGGTGTTGTCGGTTATGGATTGGCATTGTTATTCGTAATATATCGTGCTCCTGACCTTGCTTTAACACAATTAGTTGTAGAAACCATTACAGTGGCCTTATTCCTGTTATGTTTCTATCACTTACCGAATTTACGTGAGCGTACTGAAAATGCTTCCCAGAGATTAATTAATATTGTTATCTCGGTTGCATTTGGGGCTTTAATGACCGTAGTAGCGATTTCCGCTCACAGTACAAAACTATTTGATAAGATTTCAGATTATTTCCTAGAAACATCTTATGAACTCGGGGGCGGAACGAACGTCGTCAACGTTATATTAGTTGATATGCGTGGTATTGATACCTTATTTGAAATTGTCGTATTAGGTATTGCTGCGTTTGCTATATATGGTTTGATTAAATTACGCAACAAGAAGGAGGCAGAATAATGGAAATAATAATGTCGATTCTTGCAGGCGTATTGTTTACAACAGGTGTTTATAACTTGTTACAAAAACAAATGCTACGAATAGTTATTGGAACAGCACTGATTTCACATGGTGCCCACTTATTTATCTTAACAATGGGTGGATTAAAATTAGGGGCACCCCCTATTTTAGAATATGATATCGAGCAATATGCAGATCCATTACCACAAGCACTAATTCTGACCTCAATAGTTATCAGCTTTGGTGTAACAAGTCTTTTATTAGTACTTGCATATAGAGCATCTAAAGAAAACGGAACAGATAATATGGAAAAATTAAGGGGTAACGAAAATGATTAGTAACTTAGCAGCATTACCAATAGTTTTACCGTTGATCGCTGGTGTACTTGCCGCACTATTTCATAAAAAATTAAAAATAGTTCGTATCTATGCACAAGTACTGACAGTGATCAATACGGGTGTTGTTGCGTACATTTTATATTATGTACATCAAAATGGATCTGTAGTATTAGAATCAGGGGATTGGATGGCACCATTTGGAATTGTTTTAGTAGCAGATATGTTATCCATAACCTTAGTATTAACAACCAATATTGTTGCACTTGCATGTATTTTCTATGCACCAAAATCACTTAGTCAAAAGCAAGAAGAATTTTATTTCTACACCTTTTACTTTTTACTTATTTCAGGTGTATCAGGTGCATTTATTACAGGTGACTTATTCAACCTGTTTGTATTCTTTGAAGTACTATTAATGGCTTCATACGGAATGATTGTATTAGGCGGAGAAAAAGTCCAATTACGAGAATCACTGAAATATGTGTTAATTAATCTATTTTCTTCGATGCTGTTCGTCACAACAATTGCCTTCTTATACTCTGTTGTTGGAACAGTCAATATGGCACAAATAGCCGAACGTGTTGGAGAAGTTGAACAGACAGGTATTCTAACTACGATTGGAATCCTGCTATTCTTTGTCTTTGGTACAAAGGCCGCTTTATTCCCGCTTTATTACTGGTTACCAAGACCATATATCGCACCTAATCCGGTAGTATCGGCATTATTTGGTGCCCTACTAACAAAGGTAGGAATTTATTCGTTATTACGAGTTTTTTCGTTAATCTTTATACATGAACGGGATATAACACATGAATTCTTTATCTGGATTGCGGCTTTCACATTGATATTCGGATCTATTGGAGCTTTATCTACCAATAATATCAAACTGATCGTCGCCTATAATATAATCCCTGCTGTCGGGTTTATGCTATTGGGTATAGGGGTTTATAATAGCACCGGCTTTAGTGGTACAGTATACTACTTAATAAACGATATGATCATTAAAGCAGCTCTATTTTTACTTGTTGGTGCCATTGCTTACCTTGCTGGAACCAGTGACTTACGAAAGATACGCGGATTGATCCACCATTACCCACTTCTTGGATGGATGTTCTTTATCTCAGCCTTTGTACTGGCCGGAATTCCACCATTTAGTGGCTTTATTGGTAAACTTGTCATATTACAAGGTACCATGGAAGCTGACAAGATTATCGTGGCTATTATCGGGCTAGGTTCTAGTTTACTTATTTTACTGTCCGTTATGCGCATTTTCATTCGTGGTTTTTGGGGAGAGAAAGATGAATCGATTACCCCTAATAGAAAAGCAGCAAGAGGATTTATTGCTCCGATTGCATTTCTTCTCTTTTTCTCTGTTTTGCTTGGGGTTGGTGCAGAATGGTTCTATCCAAGCATAGAAGGAATCGGAGACTATTTAATGAATCCGGAAAATTATATTGAATCTATTTTAAAGGAGTAAATCATTATGCCTCTTCAAATAATCTTAAACTTAATTATCGCGATCATGTGGATGTTTTTGGGTGAGACATATACATTTGTATCATTCCTGAGCGGGTATATAATCGGGGCATTGCTGTTATTCATGTTAAGAAGATTTATTCCAGATGCGTTTTATTTGGGACGCTTCTGGAATATGATTAAACTCGTGTTCCTTTTTATAAAAGAATTATTAATTTCTAATATTGACATTGTAAGATGGGTATATAAGCCAAAAAAAGATTATAAACCTGGTATTTTTGCTTTACCTACTGATTTAAAAAGTAACTGGGAAATTACGATGTTAACTTCTTTAATCTCGCTCACGCCTGGTACGCTTTCAGTAGCTGTTTCAGAGAATAATGATACTATCTATATTCATGCAATGGATATTGATGATAATGAAACAGCAATTGAAGCAATTAAAACGACATTTGAAAAAGCAATTATGGAGGTGACAAGATGAATGAACTCATCGAAATGATTACTGTTATCTGTATGATTGTCATCACCATATCAATTTCCTTACTTTTATATCGGGTTGTCAAGGGACCTACAAACCCAGACAGAGCTGTAGCACTTGACGCGATAGGAATTAACTTGATGGGTATGGCTGGTCTAGTTGCTATTATGCTTGTCACTACTCGTTTAAACGATGTTATTTTATTAATTGGTATCTTATTATTCATCGGAACCATTGCGTTAGCAAAATATTTAGAAAAGGGTGTTATCATTGACAGGGACAACGATTGAATTCATCATGCAAATTATTGTCATTTTGTTTCTTGTAATTGGAACATTTTTTGTATTATCGGCCTCTATCGGTGTGATTCGCTTCCCGGATGTGTACACTCGCTTACACGCTTCTACTAAAGCAGCAACGTTAGGAATTTCCGGTATTATGCTTGGGGCATTTATCTTTTTATATGTGGAGCATGGAATCGTAAGTGGTAAATTAATTTTAGGGATTATTTTTATCCTGATTACTGCCCCTGTTTCTGCTCATATGATTGGCCGATCTGCCCATGCAACTGGTGTAAAACCATGGGCACATGATGGCAATACAAGAGATTCATATGCTGAAGCTTTAAAAAACAAAGAAAATTAGTTGTGCTTTGTGATCTTTAACAGGTCACAAAGCTTTTTTATTGTTAAAAAGGATAGATGAGGCACCAGATCGATAAGGCAAAATATTAATCATTCAATGTAGTGAGGAAGGTTGAAATTTCCACTGATAACATCTATCTGCATCAAGCAAAGTAAGTTTAGCTAATGAAAATATAACTTGGACATATGACACAATGGACAAACGTTCGGCATAGGATGAAATATGGGCGAATACCTACTGTCTAGGAGGTGTCATATTGTCAATATTATTAGGCATTTTAGCGATGATTAAAGAAGCTTTATTCTTCGTTGCCTATGTAAAAAATAACACTTTTCCACAACCACTCCCAGCAGATGAAGAAGCCGAAATGATTAAGAAAATGCAAGAAGGCGATGAATATGCACGTAATAAACTAATTGAACACAACTTACGATTAGTAGCACACATCGTAAAAAAATTTGAGAATACCGGCGAAGATTCTGAAGACTTAATTTCGATTGGCACCATTGGCCTTATAAAAGGCATAGAGAGCTATTCCAGTGGGAAAGGAACTAAATTAGCCACATATGCTGCAAGATGTATAGAAAACGAAATATTAATGCATCTACGAGCTATGAAGAAAACAAAAAAGGATGTGTCGTTACAAGATCCGATTGGTCAGGACAAAGAAGGTAATGAGATCAGTCTAATTGATATTTTAGAAGCGGAGAATGAAGATATTACAGAGGCAATTCAATTGCATATGGAATTAAAAAAGATTCAAAAATACTTACGTGTGTTGGATCAACGGGAGAAAGAAGTAATAATTGACCGTTTTGGTTTAGGGAAGACCGATCAATTAACACAACGAGAAATTGCCAAAAAATTAAATATTTCGCGTAGTTATGTCTCAAGAATCGAGAAAAGAGCTTTAATGAAAGTCTTTCATGAGTATTATCGTAATGAACTAAAATAGCTGTCTAAACGAATAAAAGTAAAATTGGCTGGTTTGAGTCCCATACAATACCGAACTCAAACCAGCCAAATCTGCTATATAATTTAAAAAACTTTGTGGTGTCACCACCATATTGGACAGCAGTTTTATCTTAGTTATTCGTATTTTTTACTACATCTATAATTAAGTTGGCAGCATTGGTTGCTGCTTTTTTCAAGAATGCATCAAAAGAAACAGAAGAATCCTTACCTGCAATATCAGATAGCGCACGAATAATGACAAATGGCCTTGCATACTGGTAGCAGACCTGGGCAATGGAAGCAGCTTCCATTTCAGCAGCTATCATCTGTGGAAATTTCTCTCGTACAAATTTTACTTTTGCTTCATCTTGCATAAATGAGTCTCCTGTACTAATCAAACCTTTCATGGCTTCTATTCCCTCTAATTTTTTAGCAGCGAGCATTGCTTTTTCAATTAAGATTGGATTTGCTTGAAAAGTCGGCGGTAGTCCAGGAACTTGGCCATAGTCATAATCAAATGCAGTTACATCCACATCATTGTGGACGACCTCTGTTGATACGACAATATCCCCTACTTCTAAATCTTGATGAAAACCACCAGCAGAGCCAGTGTTAATGACAAAGTCTGGTTGATATCTTTCGAAAAGAATCGTAGTCGCAATCGCTGCATTAACTTTTCCGATTCCAGACTTTAATAAAACTACTTCCTTACCTTCTAATTCCCCAACAAAAAAATCACTATCAGCAACTTTTTCCTTTTCGGTAATTTTCATTCTTTCTTTCAACAGCTCTACTTCTTCATCCATTGCGCCGATAATACCTATCATGTGTACTCCTCCTATTTGCTTTGTTTCTTTACTATTGATGTTCATTTTCGATTAGTTCTTCTACTAGCACAGGCTGCCAGCCTTGTTCTTCCACCCAATTTAAGGTCACTCTATACGTATCATCCTGGTTAGACTGATGGGAAACCGTTACTTCTACACTTTGCTCTCCAGCACGACCTACCCACCATGTAATTTGTTCGTCAGTCGGAATCTCTGTAGCCACTTCGACCGCCTGCATCATTTCCTGCCAATCAACGGAGTCTTTTTCAAAAGTTGTAGTATGAGGCTCTTCTTGCTCTGTACCAATCGGTTGCCAGTTACCTTCATATGCTGACCGGACATTTTCATCATCTGATTCTACTTCATTAACTTGAACACTCTCGTTACTTTCCTGATCTTCATCTTCCTCTGTTTCGATTTCTCTTACTTCAAGTTCTTCCTGTTCAGCATCTTCTTCCTGTAATGAAGGGTTTTGTGGTTGTTCACCCAATGCAAATTCATCTATATTGTTTTGTTCTTCTTCGTCAGTTGCTTCTGGAGTTTCCTGATCATCTCCTCCAAAAACAAATAGAGCAATAATGATCACTACTAAAACTCCACCAAAAATACTTAACCATGTTATAGCCTTCGTATTTGTTCTTTTCTTCTCATATCTGTTTTTTCTTGTAATTCTTCCAAAATCATCTGCCATTATTCCACCCTCCTATTCGTCATTATACTAAAAATAAGAACCCTTCACCATGACAAGCCCTAATTTTAGGAAATTCGATCGATTTTTTTCTTTTTTTGTCATACTTGCAGGAGTTTGTCCATATATATGGAATATATTATATTGAAAGAAAATGTAAGGAGCGTGTGCTATGTTGAGAACGACTACGTTTGATCGTAATCTATGGGAACTAACAACCTTTGAATCGATTAGCTATGATAAGGAAAATCAGGTCTTATTTATTCATTTTCTCGATGACACTACGCTACAATTTAATTCTGTATCTGAAGAGCTTGTCTTTCAATTTATACTCGAAAAGAATAAAGAATATTTCATTGAAAGAGAATTAAAACCATTATTAATGTCTACAAAATGAAAATTATTTAGCTTAGAGATCTTTCTTTTCAACAAAAATGGATGTCTCATTTTAAGACATCCATTTTTTCCTACAGCTTACTGAACACTAATAATTTTAACATTCATATCACCGGCTGGTGTCGGAACTACCACTTCTTCTCCGATTGAACGACCTAGTAGGCTTTTTGCTATTGGTGAATCATTAGAAATTTTTCCTTCAAATGGATCTGCTTCTGCACTTCCAACAATTGTATAGCTTTCCTCTTCCCCGTCTGGCAGTTCTTGAAATGTAATAGTTCTGCCTAAAGATACCACGTCAGGGTTTTCATCTTCATTTTTAATAATGACGGCATTTCGAATCATATTCTCAACTTGTACAATTCGGGATTCAACAAAAGCTTGTTCATCTTTAGCAGCATCGTATTCCGAATTCTCGGACAAATCACCAAAATCTCTAGCGATTTTAATACGTTCCACAACCTCTTGTCTTCTTTCTGTCTTTAAATATTCCAATTCTTCTTCAAGTTTTTTTAAGCCTTCTTCTGTCATGTAAAACTCTTTTTCTTCAGCCATAATCCTACACTCCTTCTATCTACTGCTATGAATGCCTAAGCAAATACCATTTACATTTGGTTGATATTCGATCAAAAATAGCCTTCATAGCATATATCATTATGTAAATGCTTTATTTACTAACCACTACTATCTCAAATTTTTTTAAATTTTTCAATAGTTTTATTTGTAGTATTTTAGCAAATGCATGGATTACCTAAATAATCCATGCAAGTAAAATTATTCAAGTTCCAATATTTTTTCAATTTTAGTCGCTAATAAATCAATTGCTACAACATTTTGCCCACCTTCTGGAATGATAACATCCGCATATCTTTTAGTAGGCTCGATAAATTGCAAATGAGCTGGGCGGACTGTTTGAATATATTGGTTGATAACAGAGTCGATCGAACGTCCTCGTTCATTAATATCCCGTAATAGGCGGCGAATAATACGCAAATCTGGATCTGTATCAACAAAAACTTTAATATCCATTAATTCCATTAACCTTGGATCATCCAAGATTAAAATTCCCTCAATAATAATAACATCTTTTGGTTCAATTGGGATGACATTATCAGATCTTGTATGCATCGTATAATCATATACTGGTTTTTCTACTGGTTGAAGCTTTAATAACTGTTTAATGTGTTCAATTAACAGATCATTATCAAATGCTAACGGATGATCATAGTTTGTTTGTAGCCTTTCTTCCATTGGAACATCCGATTGATCTTTATAATAATAATCTTGTTCAATAACAAGAACAGATTGATCTTTAAATCGATTTTGAATAGCTTTTGTAACGGATGTCTTACCGGATCCAGATCCACCTGCCACTCCTATAATTACTGGTTTCTTCTTACTCATGTTGTTGTGCACCTCTACTTTTACTTTTTGATACTTATTGCGACACCGTCACCAAGAGGTAAAATAGTAGTATCATATGACGGATGTTGCAATAACCATTGATTATATTGATCGATCTTTTTCGCAAGGTTTTGTAATCTTTTTGGCGCTTCATCGGGGTTTACGACCAATCCTCTAAATAGAACGTTATCTGTTACGATGACACCATTATTAGTAAGTGATTGCTGATATTTTTCAAAAAAGCGACGATATTGTCCTTTTGCTGCATCTATAAAAATCATTTGATATGGTCCTTTTGCTATCACTTCTTCTTCTACCTCTGTAGCATCTCCAAAAATGACATCAATTTGTTCCTGCTTATTTTGCGCTTTAATATTTAACATTGCTCGGTCATACATTTCCTTATTTCTTTCTACCGATACTATTTCAGCATCAGGTTGTGCTTCTAACATTCTTAAAGCAGAGTAACCGATGGCAGTTCCAATTTCAAGTATTTTAGTCGGCTTATGAAGACGTATTAATTGTTGTAATAAGGAAATACCTTGTTTGTCCATAATAGGAACTTCATTTTCTTCCGCTTCTCTCTCTAATTGTTGAATCCAATCGACTTGTTTTGACGTTATTCTATTCAGATATTCGATAATATCTGTATCGTGCATTATTGTCATTCCCTTCTTAACAGGGCAAAAGCAGGGTAACTGCCCCTGCTTTTACTATTGATTATGAATATATTGATCTTCAAAGTTTTGATGTTCTTCATAAGTTGTTGAATAATGTACGTTGCCATCTGAATCAGCTAAAAAATATAAATAATTGTTTTCGCCAGGTTCTAATACAGCAGTTAATGAACTTTCTCCAAAATTAGCAATAGGACCAATTGGTAATCCGTCCACTTGATACGTATTATATGGTGAATCTATTTCATAATGATCATACGTTAATCTTGAGATATGCTCACCATGAGCATAAATGACTGTTGGATCAGTTTGTAATCTCATTCCCTCATCGATTCGATTATAAAACACACCTGCAATTTCTCTTCTGTCCTCTTCTGTAGGTGCTTCTTCCTCTACTAAAGAGGCAAATGTAATCACTTCATGTATCGAGAAATCTAATGCCTGTATCTGGTCATTATAGGGACTTAAAACAGTATTTGTTTTATTTAACATTTGTGTAATGATCTCTTCAATAGTAGGATTATCCGTATAAAACTCATATGTTGCTGGGAATAAATAGCCTTCTAATGGATAGATAATATCTTCTGCTAAAATCTCTTCCGTTAAGATATCGGGATATTCATTGATCAATTCTTCTATATACGGACGATCTACCATTTTTTCTAAAAATTCTTCGCTATCAATAGCAGCATGTTCTTCATAGATTGATGCTATTTGTTCGATATTTCTTCCTTCAGGTATCGTGACTCGTAGTTGAGGCTCTTGCTGAAGTGAACCAGTTTCCAGTTCTGAAGTAATTTCCGCTAACGTCATCGAAGGGGATAAACTATATTCCCCAGCCTGAAAGTCGGAAGCATTATTAAATTTAACATAAAAGCGATAAATTAAACTATTTGCAATAATACCTTCATCTTCCAAAATAGCAGCTATATCTGAACTTGAAGAACCTAAGGGTATGGTGATGTCAATGGTTTCTTCATTATTCGGATCCACAGGTGATACGCCTTTTTCTACGAATTTATAGGCACTGTAGCCTCCTAATATGATTATCCCTGTTAATATAATGAGTACAAAGAAGATAATTTTCCGGGCAATACTTGCTTCTTTTGCACGCTCTTGTGAGATTTCTTTATATGTAAGTTTCTTTTTTTGATTTTTGTTCTTCTCTTCGTTTTCATTACTCATTTAGGTCTCCCCTTTCACCCGGTATATTATACTACAAATTTCGCAAAAGGGAAACATAACAAAAAGTGTGTTACGAAATCGTAAAAAACTGTTACATACTATTTTATGAATAAACAGCTAGGAATTTCGGCATTGAGAACGTTCAACTAACATACATAAAACATACTAATTTTCCACTATACTTCCCCATCGAAAACACCCCGAAAGTTAGATTTTTCACTCTAACATTCGAGGTGCAGTAACCTGGTCTTGTTTTATTTTATTCAGCTAGATCGTCATTCTCTGCTACTGTATTGAGTACTTCTTCCACCATATCCCATTCGTCGTCTGATTCAATATGGAATAACGCAAGGTCATCGTCATTCTCCTTTTCCTCATAACGGAATGCGAACACTTCTACTTCTTCATCTTCTTTTTGTTCCGCTGGTACTACTGCCACGTATGATTGTTCTGTTTGGTCGACGTCAAATGTAAACAGTACTTCAAACAAGTGCTCTTCACCATTATCATCCGGAATGATAATTCGTTCTTTTTCTTCTAATGCCATTAGTAATCCTCCTTTATGGTTGACTATTCAAATAACCTTGCAAAATCATGACAGCTGCCATCTTGTCAATCACTTTCTTCCTTTTAGAGCGGCTCATATCTGCCTCTAATAGCACTTTCTCGGCAGCCATCGTTGTGAGTCGCTCATCCCAAAGAATCACATCTAACGAAAATGCATCTTCGATAAACTTTGCAAAGTCTTGAGAGGCTTCACCTCTAAAGCCGATTGAACCATCCATATTTTTGGGTAAGCCAATAACGACTTTTTCTATAGTATGTTCATCGATCAGTTGTTTAAACGTATCTTTTACTGAATCGTAATCTGGTTCCTGCCAATGAATCGTTGTTAATCCTTGTGCAGTCCAGCCAAGTGCATCACTGACCGCTACTCCGATCGTTTTTGTTCCTACATCAAGTCCTAATACTTTTGTCATTTCTTATTATTGGCGCTGATATAATACTTCACTAATTCTTCAATGATTTCATCGCGCTCAATTCTCCTTATCAAATTTCGTGCATCCTTATGTCGTGGAATATAAGCCGGGTCACCTGATAATAAATATCCAACAATTTGATTGATCGGATGATATCCTTTTTCCTCGAGCGCATTATGCACTAAAAGCAACACTTCCTCTACATTCTGCTCAACGGGCTCTTCAGAAAAATCAAATTTCATTGTCTTGTCCATTCCATCCATGGAAGCACCCCCAAATATAATTACAACGGATTGTATCTATCTATTATACCTTTTATTAATAAAAATTACCAAAATTATTGAACCTCTTGCGCATATTTTTTCACATAGGCAAGTGCATCTGCTAATTTCGTTGCATCTTTCCCACCTGCTTGTGCCATATCTGGACGGCCACCACCGCCACCACCACAAATCTTGGCAGTTTCTTTAATTAAATTTCCAGCATGGTATCCTTTGGCTACTAAATCTTTGGTAACTCCTGATGCTAACTGTACCTTGTCATTATTGACTGCCGCAAGCAAAATAATACCTGATTCTAACTTTTGTTTCATTTCATCTACCATTTGACGTAATTGATTCATATCGGATACATCTACTTTTTTAGCTAATACATTGATGCCATTTATCTCTTCGACATCGTCTAAGATCGATGACGCCTCTAATTGCGAAAGTTTTGCACGTAATGATTCGATTTGACGCTGTTGTTCCTTCATATCCTTAAACAACATTTCTAAACGTTCAGGTACTTGGTCTTCTTTTGTTTTCAATTGATTAGCCGCTGTTTGTAACAATTGATGCTTACCATTCACAAATTGATAGGCACTTTTGGCTGTCACAGCTTCGATTCTTCGTGTGCCGGCGCCGATGCCTGATTCTGAGACGATTTTAAATAAGCCGATTTCAGCAGAATTTTGAACATGGCAGCCCCCACACAATTCGATACTGTAATCCCCAATTTCAACAACTCGTACGATATCCCCATACTTTTCACCAAATAAAGCCATGGCCCCCATTGCTTTAGCTTCCTGAATGCCTTTATTACTAATAGAAACAGGAAGCGAGGCCCAGATTTTTTCGTTTACTTTTTGTTCAATCTCTGTCATTTCTTGTTCAGTTACTGCGCCGAAATGAGAGAAATCAAAGCGTAAACGATCACTTGCAACTAGTGAACCAGCTTGATTGACGTGATCACCTAAAACATCCTTTAACGCCTGATGCAACAAGTGTGTTGCCGTATGATTTTTAATAATATACTGGCGTGCTGTCTGGTCTACCTGTGCATGAACAGATTGCTCTTTTGTTAAAGATCCTTCCTTAATTAAAATACGATGAAGGTTTTGTCCATTTGGAGCTTTCTGAACATCTTGTACCTCTGCATAGCCACCATCAAAGGAAAGAATCCCCTTATCAGCAATCTGTCCTCCACTCTCTGCATAAAAAGGAGTTTCTGCTAAAATGACATATGCTTCATTTCCTGCTGTAACAGCCTCCACACGCTTTTTATTAGCTACTATTTCAAGGACTGTTGTTTCTGCTTGTAAAGAATCATATCCTACAAATGAACTTTCGGAAGTAATTTGATTTAATTCACCATCTTGGATTTGCATCGAATCGACTTTTTGACGTGCATTACGTGCTCTGTCACGCTGCTTCGTCATTTCTTGTTCGAAACCATCCTCATCAATCGCAAATCCAGCTTCACCTGCATATTCCTCTGTTAGCTCTTTAGGAAATCCGTACGTATCATAAAGACGGAATACTTCCTCACCCGGAAATACTTTATTTCCTTTTGCTTTTTCTTGAGCAATAATTTGGTGGAAAATTTGTAAGCCATCCTGTAATGTTTCATGAAAACGGTCTTCTTCCGTTTTTATCACATTCTGAATAAAGTCTGTTTTATTTTTTACTTCCGGATAGAAAGCTTCCATAATCGTACCGACTACAGGAACAAGCTGGTACATAAATGGCTTCTCAATTCCGATTTGTTTTGCATATCTAACCGCTCGCCGTAAGAGTCGGCGTAATACGTAGCCACGTCCCTCATTCGAAGGTAAAGCACCATCACTCACCGCAAACGTGACCGTTCGGATATGATCGGCAATAACCTTAAATGCCACATCAGCATCTTCATTCGTATTATAGGTAGTATTAGCAAGCTCTTCAGTTGCTTGAATAATAGGTAAGAATAAATCTGTTTCAAAATTTGTTTGTGTACCTTGAATCACGCTAACAAGACGTTCAAGTCCCATCCCTGTATCAATGTTTTTCTTTGGCAACGGTGTGTACGTATCGTCAGGATTATGGTTAAACTGCGAAAACACCAGATTCCAGATCTCTAAGTAGCGTTCATTTTCACCGCCAGGATACAATTCTGGATCATTTGCATCATTACCATAAGCTTCGCCACGGTCATAGAATATTTCGGTATTTGGCCCGCTTGGTCCTTCCCCAATATCCCAGAAATTCTCTTCTAGTCGAATAATGCGGTCTTCCGAAAGACCAATTTTATCACGCCAAAGCACATATGCTTCCTCATCTTCCGGGTGTACCGTAACAGATAATTTCTCCGGGTCAAACCCGATCCATTTGTCACTGGTTAGAAATTCCCAAGCATAGTCAATTGCTTCTTCTTTGAAATAATTGCCAATGGAGAAGTTGCCTAACATTTCAAAAAAAGTATGATGTCTTGCCGTATAACCTACATTGGTGATGTCATTCGTACGAATTGATTTTTGTGCATTCGTAATCCGCGGATTCTCTGGAACAACTCGACCATCAAAGTATTTTTTTAAAGTGGCAACACCACTATTGATCCATAATAATGTTGGATCATCTTTCGGTACTAAGGATGCACTTGGTTCCACTGCATGACCTTTTTCTTTAAAAAAGTCCAAAAACATTTGCCGTACTTGAGCAGATGTTAAATTATTCATCATTATTCGCCTCCGTTTAATTTGGTTTCTCTCAAAATATAAAAAACTCCCATCTCTGCCTATCATAGCAGGGACGAGAGTTATATCCGCGGTACCACCCTAATTACAGTCTAAGTGACTGTCACTTTGACATCTGTAACGGAGATGGAACCGGCAGGAATTAGCTGCACTCCAAACTAGCTTCCTGAATCAGAGCATTTAGAATTTCTTTCAGCCACGGAAATTCCTCTCTTAAAACGGTAATCCAGTACTAAGGTTTTTCTTCGTTTTCATTTATTTCACTTCGTTAGCATATTATAGATAACATTTGATTATCTGTCAATTGCTTTTACCTGTCTAATAATCAATGGGACGGCAACTCTGGCTACTGCAAGTAAGGGCACTGCTAAAATCATCCCAATAATGCCAGCTGTGTTTGCCGCAATAAATAATACCAAGATTAGATAAACAGGATGAATGTGTATACTTTTGCCTACTATAAACGGTGATAGTAAATTGCCTTCTGTTATTTGAACAGCTAAAACTACTAGAAGTACATAGAAGACCATTTTGGTTGACATCGTAAAGGCAATCAAAAGCGCAGGAATTGCTCCTATGATTGGTCCGAAGTATGGAATGAAATTAGTGAAACCAATAATGGTTGCTAATACGACTGCATAATTCATTCCAATTATTCGAAACAAGCAATAACTGATTAACCCAACGAAAAAACAGACTAATATTTGACCACGAATGTACTTTCCCAAGCTTTCTTCCATATCATGCGCAAGTCTCTTCGTAAAAGGTTGATATTTTAGTGGTACTATTTTCAAAATACTTCTCTGTAATTGTTGATAGTCCTTCAAAAAATAAAAGGCTAAAATGGGTATAACCGCTAGCATAACAAAAATATCGAACAACATCGGGATATTCCTAAGTAGATTGGTTATTTGTTCACCTAGTGTTGTTTCAATATTTTCAAAGAATTCATCTAAATTATCGTGAAATCCCTCAGGCAGAAATGAGGTTTGATCATAAATGCCATAAATAAAGGAACGATATGATTCTACGTATTGTGGAATATTTTGCTGCATTTCCTGAATTTGCTTCATCCACAGTGGGAAGGATATATAAATACCATAACCAGATACTCCAAAAAAAAGGAGATATATAAAAATAATAGCCAACGGTCGTGGAATGTGCAAACGATGGATTTTTTCAACGACTGGATGTAATAAATAAGCGATTAAACCGGCAACTAAAAAAGGCGCTAGTATCTGTAAAAGAACGATTAGCACATGCTTATAAAAAGGAAATAATATATACATTAAGTATAGAAACAAAACTGCCAGACAAAGAATAATCAATTGAAGAACGATACGAATTCTTGATTGATTGGACTTCATTACCTTTCTACACGTCTTTCCTCATCAGAAAATAAATCATCTAATGAGCTTAACGATCCGTCCATTTCTACTTCATGCAGATGCAGCATATTATTCTGGACAGATAATTCAATAAAGCAATCCCAGCAATAATATTGCTCGGGACCGATAATTCCGATATTCTTGCTGCGACAATTCGGACAAATCACTTACATTCCCTCACTTTTACATTTTTATTTTTCAGCCTTTCCTATTTGGAGGGAATTATACATAGGAATGCTAAAGAAATCCGTGAAAATCAGCAGTTGGATGAAAAGCACGTTTATCATCTTGTTGGAAGTGATCGAAACAGCTTCGAAAAATGTAAAACCACTCAAGATATGAGTTTTCTTATCGTTTTTTAATCAGCTCATAACTCCAAGTAGTAATGATTATTTTTTTCTACTATTTTTCGAACTTACTAACATTGCTAAATTACCCCAACCACAAAGAAACATTACTTTTCACTATTTTACCTCCTTAACCATCTTTTATATCTACGCCTTTACTTATCATTCTAATGCTAGCCCATTCACTTCTTCATTTAATATAACTCTTCACTACCTAATACCCATACTTAGGTGTGTAACAGAGACGAAAAATTATTTCTTTATTCCCTTACTCGAACGAAAAAAATGAAACGCTTTAATTTTATGGTTGATATTCTGCAAAAATCATGTTATATTTTTCGATAATCATATATAGGATTTTAAATCACATATGTGATGGAGGTGATGTGATGGCAGTTAAATCTGCAGAGCGTGTGCTAAGGATTTTTGAGCTTCTTAGTGTAAATACTGAAGGAATGACAATCAAAGAAATTAGTGAAACCCTACAATTTCCACAAAGCAGTACATCAGGCTTAATCAAAACACTGCTTAATGAAAATTACTTGTCTGTTAATCAGCAGAATCTATTTATTTTAGGGCCGAAACTCATTCCTGTTGGAAATGCGGCAGTGGAGTCACTGGATATATCTTCTTTAGGTCAGTCATCGTTAAAAAAATTAATGGAGGCAGTTGAAGAAACTGTATTTATGGCAGTATTAGCTGACCATGAACTTGTTTATGTTGCGAAGATTAATAGTAACCGTTCCATTAGAACCTCTGCTTACCCAGGCGGGCAAAAACCGCTATATTGTACAGGGCTCGGTAAGGCTTATCTTGCATTTATGAATGAAGCTAAACGCAATCATTACTTAAATACCACAGAATTGAAGGCGATTACTAAACAGACAATTACGGACAAAGAAGAATTAGTGAAACGACTCCAGGAATATAAACAACAAGGATATTCCATAGATAATGAGGAAAATGAAGATGGTCTTTATTGTTTAGCAGCTCCAGTATTTGATATGAAAGGTGATATTCAAGCTGCAATTAGTGTGGCAGGTCCTAAGGAGAGGATGCTTAGACAGAAAGCTAATATTTTGAAACATTTAAAGCAAACAGCAACAGAAATTTCAGCAAAACTGGGGTATGTGAATAAGGAAGGTGTTTAAATGGATGTGTTAAGTATTGGAGAGACAATGGTTCTGTTTTCTCCTAAGACAAGTGGACAATTGCGGTATGCAAACGAATTTACTGTACGAATTGCTGGTGCTGAAACAAATACGTTAATAGGTTTAGCAAAGCTCGGATATCAGACAAGCTGGATCAGCAGTGTAGGAGATGATGAGCTCGGCGCAAAAATTGTAAACGCTGTGCGTGGTGAGGGAGTTAACACAACCTATGTGAAACAAGATAAGGAAGCAGCTACTGGACTTTTCTTGAAAGAAAAAACAAATGCACAAACAAGTTCGATTTTTTATTATAGAAAAGACTCAGCTGCCAGTAGAATGACTCCGGAGGATATTGAAAACGTAGATGTCTCAGCTACTAAATATTTGTATATAACAGGAATTACTCCTGCTTTGAGTCCATCATGTGAAAAGATGATTTTTGCACTTCTTGATAAGGCAAAGCAGGAAAAGGTAACGGTTGTATTTGATCCCAATATAAGAAAGAAATTACTTGATAAAGACAGTGGAGCAGAATTATTGAAGAGAATCATTAGCTTATCTGATATTGTACTACCTGGAAAAGCGGAAGGCGACTTTTTATTTGACACGATGGATGCTTTAGAAATCAGCCAATATTGCAGGGATCTAGGAGCTGGTGTAGTCGTGGTTAAGCTGGGAGAAAAAGGAGCGTACTATGAAAATAGTGAAGAAAGTGGTTTTGTAGATGCTTATTCTGTTCCATATGTAGTTGATCCTGTTGGGGCAGGAGATGGTTTTGCTGCAGGACTTTTATCTGGTTTATTAGACAAAGTAACATGGAAAGATGCTGTACAACGCGCCTGTGCTATGGGAGCTTTAGTAACTCAGGTTGATGGTGATATAGAGGGGTTGCCAACAAGAAAGCAATTACTAGCATTTATGGAATCAACTATACAGGATGATGTAAACCGATAAGGAGGATATTTATGCATACACTTGAGGCAATTTATCAGCACAAAATTATTGCGATTATCCGCGGGGCTGAGAAAGAAGACTTATTACAAATTGGAAAGGCTTTAAAAGAAGGCGGTGTCCGTCTTATAGAGGTGACATTAAACTCTCCTCAGGCCATAGAAGGAATTAAAGACCTGAAGGAAGCATTTGGCGAAGAAATGAAAGTTGGCGCTGGAACTGTTCTCGACCCAGAGTCAGCAAAAACAGCTATTGATGCAGGAGCAGATTTTATTTTATCACCGACAATAAGCAAGGAAACAATTAAAATGACAAAGCGCTACGGAAAAGTGAGTATACCAGGTGCATTTACACCAACAGAAATATTGACAGCTTATGAAGAAGGTGCAGATTTGGTAAAAGTGTTTCCAGCAAGTATAGGGTCAGCTTATATAAAAGATATACGTGGACCTCTTAACCATATTCCATTAGTGCCAACTGGGGGAGTAAATAAAAAAAATATTGTTGAGTTCCAAAAGGCAGGAGCCGCAGCATTTGGAATAGGAAGCTCGCTTGTAAATACTAAGGAGAAAGTGAATAAAGCATATTTACGGGAATTAACAGAAAAAGCAAAAGATTTTATTCAGGCAGTAGCTGAAAAATAAAAGTTTCTTGAACAAGGAAAATGTAAAAGAAAAGGATGAGGAAAAGCGATGAAAATTACAAATTATGAACTATTTCAAGTACAACCAAGATGGTTATTTTTAAAAATAGAGACCGATGAAGGCATTACCGGCTGGGGAGAACCTGTTATTGAAGGAAAAGCTGCTACTGTGAAAGCTGCAGTTATGGAACTGATGGACTATTTAATAGGAAAAGATCCGCTACAGATAGAAGATCATTGGAATGTGATGTACCGCGGTGGATTTTATCGTGGAGGCCCTATTTTAATGAGTGCTATTTCAGGCATTGATCAGGCGCTTTGGGATATTAAAGGAAAATATTTAAATGTGCCTATCCACCAGCTGCTTGGCGGAAAAGCAAGAGAATCTATTAGGGTATATTCTTGGATTGGAGGAGATCGTCCATCTGACGTTGGAGCAGCTGCTAAGGAAGTCGTTGATAAAGGCTTTACAGCAATTAAAATGAATGGTACGGATGAACTGCAATACATTGATACACATGAAAAAGTTGATCGGGTCCTGGCGAATGTTTCAGCTATTCGTGATGCTGTAGGTCCTTATATAGGAATAGGAATTGATTTTCATGGACGGGTTCATAAACCAATGGCAAAGGTATTAGCGAAAGAACTGGAACAATTTCGACCTATGTTTATCGAAGAACCGGTATTACCAGAAAACAATGAAGCATTGCGTGAGATTGCCAATCATACAGTAATTCCAATAGCTACTGGCGAAAGAATGTATTCTAAATGGGATTTTAAAAATCTGTTAAAAGACGGGTATGCGGATATTATCCAGCCGGATTTATCTCATGCTGGTGGAATTACAGAAAACAAAAAAATCTTATCAATGGCAGAAGCGTTTGATGTAGCAGCAGCGCCACATTGTCCTTTAGGTCCAATAGCTTTAGCAGCTTGCTTACAAGTAGATGCCACATGTCATAATGCATTTATTCAAGAGCAAAGTCTAGGAATTCATTATAATCAAGGCTCTGACTTACTAGATTATTTAATAGATGATAGCGTATTCAAGTACAAAGATGGATATGTCGATATCCCTGATCGCCCTGGTTTGGGAATAGAAATCAATGAAGAACATGTTCGAAAGATGGCAGAAAAAGGACATAATTGGAAAAATCCGATTTGGCGTCACAAAGATAATAGTGTAGCTGAATGGTAGAGAACTGACAGAAGGAGGAACATATATGTCATCAACGGCTTTAATTTTAATCACAATTATAGGAATTGCTGTACTTTTATATTTAATAATGCACTCAAAAATGCAGGCGTTCCTGGCACTTTTAATCGCCAGTATCTTTATTGGTCTTTTTACAGGAATGGAACCGAGTTACTTACTGGAAGTAATGGAACAAGGTATGGGAGGTACTTTAGGATTTATTGCCATCGTGGTTGGACTTGGTGCCATGTTTGGCGAGGTGCTCCGCACATCCGGCGGTGCTGAGCGCCTAGCTTTTACGCTTGTTGATAAATTTGGTGAAAAGCGAGCACAATGGGCACTAGGTTTAACAGGTTTTATTGTGGCTATCCCAGTATTTTTAGATGTTGCTATAGTTATTCTCATACCGATACTTTATAGTTTGGCAATGCGTACAAAAAAATCATTGTTATACTATGGGATTCCGCTTCTGGCAGGATTGGCAGTAGCCCATGCCTTTATTCCGCCGACACCGGGTCCAATTGCAGTTGCATCCGTACTTGGTGTAGACTTAGGCTGGATGATGTTATTTGGTGTTATAGCCGGGATTCCAGCTATGATTCTAGCTGGACCAGTATTCGGTCGTTATATTGGAAATAAAGTTTTTGTTAACGTTCCTGAACATATTAAAGAGGAAGAAACGAGAAAAGAAATGGAGAACGGTGAGAAAAAATCTCTTCCAAGCTTTGGCTTAATTTGCTTTCTTGTTGTCTCTCCGCTCACTTTGATTCTGTTTAATACAGCAGGGGGTCTTTTATTAGAAGAAGGAACTTTTAAGGAAATTGTAACGTTTATTGGGCATCCATTTGTTGCATTAATTATCGCAACACTACTTTCTATATATTTTCTTGGTAAACGTCGCGGTGTCACAAAAAAGGAAATACATTCCCTTACTACTAAAGCGCTTGAGCCTGCAGGTATTGTTATCTTAATCACTGGAGCTGGAGGAGTTTTCAAAGAAATTCTGATCCAGAGTGGAGTTGGCGATGCAATGGGAGAAATAATGGCTTCTTCCGGTTTCCCGCTAGTACTCCTCGCGTTTCTGATTGCTACTTTTGTTCGTGTCGCTCAAGGTTCCGCTACAGTAGCAATGATTACAGCAGCAGGATTAGTCTCGCCTATTCTCGATATGGTTGATTTATCTCAGCCGATGCTGGCACTTATTGCTATTTCGATTGCTTGTGGGGCAACTGTTTTATCTCATGTAAATGATTCAGGTTTCTGGCTTGTTAACCGATTGTTAGCAATGACTGAAAAGGATACACTTAAATCTTGGACTGTTATGGAAACCATTATTGGTTTAGTTGGATTTATAGTTGTTTTTGGGATAAGCTTTTTCATTTCATAGTAGATGTAGGAATAAGAGGTTTATTGTTTTATAAAGTGCTCTCCTTATACAACAGGGAGAGCGTTTTCTTTTTGCTTTAATTTCCATATCCTTTATAAGAATGCAACCATTATACTTTAATAAAATCTACCTGTTCAGTAAACATCTATCGGCTTCATGATTTCGTATTTGTAATTATTTCATCAGTTTCTTAAAATTCTCTTCCTACTTCTCTCTACCAATTTAAAACTTCCCTTGACACTATTTGTCCGGCCAAGACTATCTGTTTTATCATTGTGTCCTTCTTTTCGCGACCAAGAGACAATAAGCCTATCCCCTCACTCCATATGTATGGGTTTACTATTACATCCTTGTACCTTTGACTAATTTCAGCTAAAATCTCTTTAAATTCCGTGGGATGGACACTTTTAAAATACCCTTCCATAAATGTGCCAAATCCATAATTACTCCATAAATTTATATTTCATTAGGCACCAAGTATCTATATTTTCAATGATCTCACTTGGAACTTATGCAATTTAAAATCTTTTAAATATTGCTCCATTTCTAACCCTCCGACTAATTTCTCGATTTCCTACAGTTCCTTATGCTAAACAGGTAGGATGCCCTCAACTCGTTAGCACCTACCCTTTGGTTGGACAGGAGAAGTATTATTAATGTTATTTCATCAATATCTCTTATAATTTATAGTACCTTCTATAATCATTTTACTTACCTTAATGTCTAACCTGTCGTCGATTAGTAATCAAGTGTTTTAGATGAACAAAATAAGCTTGACTTGTTGACGAGCATTCGAACAAGTATTGTGATACTATCAATAAGAATAATATATTGAGAAAATCTTCAAAGCATTTACTTATAAAATACGGTAAAGAATGTAAAGCTGAAGACTTTTGGTGATTTCAGGAGACATACAATAGGCTCTTCAACTTTATTGCGATAGTCTAAGCAAACAAAGTCCCCTGAAAATAAAGCGGGCAATTGGTTACAGTTCAGTACCTTCAAATAATCCAGAGTATATATCTATGGGAAAAACAGATATATTTTCCTTTTTACCCTTTCTACCATTGTTACTTTCAAAGCAGGAACGGTTTTAGCAAAAAAAAAAGAGATGGAATCCATCTCTTTTTGAGTCTATAAACGATGTTCATCAACTTACGAGAAATGGAAAAATTACCCGTTGAATCATAGTTCATTTTACTCCATAAAATCATACGGAGAAAAGACTTCTTGTTCTACTTCTACAGCAAGCAAACGTTCATCTGCTGTTAGATTAGATTCGTCTTCCTCTTCGGCTATTTCTTTTATATCTTTTACTTGAAATAATTCATGCAAAAACGTAACAAGAGATGTATATCGCTGATTGGTATCTTCTGTTTGTACCCCACGCAAAAAGGCTGACTTATCACCACATATAACAAGGGATTGTTTAGCACGCGTAATTCCTGTGTAAATTAAATTTTTTCGTAGCATCCGGTTATACCCCGGGATAATTGGCATGATTACAATTTGAAATTCACTACCCTGTGATTTGTGAATAGAGGTACAATAAGCATGCATTAGATTCATTAGGTCTGCCTTCACATAAGCAACCTCTTTGTCATCGAAACTTACGACCACTTGTTCCTCTTGTTCAACATTTTCATCTTTTTCAAATATGGCGACAACTTCCCCTATATCACCATTAAATACACCATCTTCAGGTTGGTTAACAAGCTGAATCACTTTGTCCCCTTTTCGAAAAACAGTATCTCCGAAACGCATTTCTCTCTTACCTTGTTGTGGTGGGTTGATTACTGCTTGCAGCTCTTCATTCAATCGATGAATACCTGCTTTAGAACGATACATAGGTGCCAACACTTGAATTTGGCGAAGATCCACCCCTTTGTCATATGCTTTTTTTACTATTTGTGTCACAATATCAACAACCTGATAATCTGGACATGAAAGAAAATTAAAATCGTTAGCTTTCGTTAGGTTGTCAGGCTGGACTTTATTATTTTTAATTTCATGTGCAAGCTGTATAATCTTAGATCCTTCCTTTTGTCGGTATACCTCCTTAAGTGAAACAGATGAAACAACATTACTTTTTAAGAGGTCAGCAAGTACTTGACCTGGTCCAACGGAAGGAAGTTGATCTTCATCGCCTACAATTACAACTTGCATGTCTTCTGGAATTGCTCGAAATAGCTGATAAGCAAGCCAAATGTCTACCATGGAAAACTCATCTATTACGAGAATTTTTCCTTCTAACTTATTATTTTCATCTTTATCAAATGTTTCATGGCCATCCCAGCCTAATAGACGGTGAATCGTTACACTGTCAATTCCCGTAGACTCTTTCATCCGTTTAGCTGCACGACCAGTTGGTGCAGTTAGCACGAATGGATATTCTTCGTCCTCTTTATAATCATCTCGATCTAATGATAGATCATGTATCTCTGCATACGCATTAATTATTCCTTTAATAACAGTAGTTTTTCCTGTTCCCGGTCCACCAGTTAGGATGAAAATTTTCTCCGATAAAGCTGTTTCTAATGCTTGGTATTGTTCTCTTCCATAGCTTAATGCTTCTTCTTCCTCAATAGCACCTACTATTTTTAATAATTCTGCATCAGTAAATGCTCGCTCTATTTTTTTGTCAGCAATTCGTTTAACTTGGGCACAAAAACCAGTTTCTGAGTAATAAAGTGATGGTAAGTAAACTTTTTTATCAGTAACAATAATTTGTTTTTCTTTATTTAACTCGACAATTTCACTTGTCATCTTTTCGGCATCAATTCGATTAGTTTCGTCATCTAATAATTGGTCCATTTCATACAGTAGTTGATCAAGTGGTAAATAAACATGCCCATCTTGAATACTATTCTGTAAAATATAAATACATGCTGCCTGCAGTCTTGTCGGATGATCTATCGGAATATTATTCTCCTTTGCCATTTGGTCTGCACGTATAAAACCAAAGCCTTCAACCTCAAAGACAAACGCATAAGGATTGGTCTGTAATGTCTCTAAAGTCTCTTCTTTAAAAGCTGAATACATTTTTTGTGCCATTTTCAAACCAAAACCATACTTTGATAATTCAATGACAATATGCTCGAACCCTTGATTTTCATGAAGTATTTGATAAATCTTTTCTTGCTTATCTTTTGCTAATCCTTTTACTTGAGCTAGTACCGATTGGTCATTTAAAATCTGTGATAGCGCAGATTCTCCTAAGGTATCCACAATACGTTCTGCTGTTTTTTTTCCGATACCAGAAAATAGATCACTTGATAGATAAGCAATTACACCTTCTTTTGACTCTGGGAGAAAACGTTGATAGCTTTCGACCTGGAACTGACGGCCAAATCGTTTGTGTTCGACAACCCGTCCATAAAATTCGTATGTTTCACCCGGATCTAAACGCCTGAAGTACCCTTTCACAACAACTTCTGTTTCATCAAATTGTTGGTTGGTTTCGAGTATCTTGATCTTTGCAATGGAAAAATGCTCCTCTTTATTTTCGAAGATAGTATGAATCATTTCCCCTTTAATAAAGCTTTTTTGTTCAACAGTATGACTATTTTCCATTACAAAGACCTCCTTTCTTTACTCGTTTTCTTCGAACATTTTTTCAATTTGCTTTTTTCCATTCCCGGCTAATAGGTGATCAGGTTGAATAGCTAATGCCTGGTTAAAATGCTTCAAAGCCAAATCAATATTTTCATCATATAAAGCAATAACACCTAAATTATAATGCGCATCACTATGTTCTTGTTGGAGTTCTAATACTTTTTCGAAAGTAGCTTTAGCAGCGTCAAGTTGTTCTGTCTGAGCTAATGCCAACCCATATTGGAACTGAACATCAACGTCTTCAGGACTTAATTCACTTGCCCGTTGAAGATATGGTAGTGATAGTTTGAATTGTTCATCATATAAAAAGCTCATTCCTAACATAAAGTATGGATCTGCTTCTTCTAAACCAAGACTGATTGCTTTCTGAAAATATTCCTTTGCTGAATCGTAATGATCCTGTTCAAAGTGTACATTACCCAACCCATAGTGTGCTGTCGCTGCTTGATTATCAAGCTCCGTTGCTTTTAGGTAAAAGCGTTCCGCTCGCTGATAATCTTTCATATGTAAAAGTAGATTGCCAAAGTTAATATAATGTACGGGATCCTCTGGATTTTTTTCAATAGCTTCCGTGAAATATTGCGCTGCTTCCTCCAGTTTCCCTTCTTTCATATACTGAATCCCTTGATCGATTTCTGTCATGTCAAAACCTCCTGATGTTATTGTAGCTTAAGTAGGAATTAGTGTGCAAGCACAGTCTGCCAGTGTGTTTAATGGTAATGAAAGTGATGGACCCTTGTTTTGTCCTTCATCTCGCTTATGATGGACACTTTTCAAGGATGGACACTTGTTTTGTCCTTCATCTCGCTTATGATGAACACTTTTCAAGGTTAGACTCTTGTTTTGTCCTTCATCTCGCTTATGATGGACACTTTCCAAGGTTAGACTCTTGTTTTGTCCTTCATCTCGCTTATGATGGACACTTTTCAAGGATGGACCCTTGTTTTGTCCTTCATCTCGCTTATGATGGACACTTTTCAAGGATGGACCCTTGTTTTGTCCTTCATCTCGCTTATGATGGACACTTTTTGAAGGATGGACCCTTGTTTTGTCCTTCAACCTTTTTTTAAGAGAAAAGGGACAGCACGTTAGCATGCTGCCCCTCCATAATCATCCTACATAATCTAAATATTTATCATCTTTTATAATCTCATTGATCGTACCACCGCCCAAGCAGACTTCATCCTGGTAAAAGACAACTGCTTGCCCTGGTGTAATCGCACGTTCCGGGTTATCAAATACTACTTTTGCAGTGCCGTCTTCGTTCGGATAGACGGTTACGCCATTATCATTTTGGCGGTAACGGAATTTTGCTGTACAATGAAAGACATCTGAAGGTGCTTCATTAATCCAGTTGATATCCGTTGCAATTAATGCGTCAGAATATAATGCATCATTATGGTAATCTGCTCCAACATACAGCACATTATCTTCTAAGTTTTTACCAACTACAAACCATGGACCACCTGGCCCACCGATACCAAGTCCTTGACGTTGCCCGATCGTGTAGTACATTAGGCCATCATGCTCACCTTTTACTTCACCGTCAAGTGTCATAATTTTACCTGGTTGAGCGGGTAAATATTCACTGAGAAATTCTTTGAAGTTACGTTCGCCTATAAAGCAGATTCCGGTACTGTCTCTTTTGTTCGCAGTAGCCAATCCGTTTTCTTTGGCAATTTTGCGAACCTCTGTTTTGGGCAAGTCTCCCAGCGGAAACATAACCCTTTTTAAAACATCTTCGGATAATTGATTTAAGAAGTACGTTTGATCTTTATTATCGTCCACACCACGTAGCATTTCAACGCGATCACCATCACGTCTTACTTGTGCATAATGTCCTGTTGCCACGTAATCTGCGCCAAGGGACAGGGCATGGTCTAGAAATGCTTTGAATTTAATTTCTTTATTACACATTACATCAGGATTCGGTGTTCTACCTGCTTTATATTCATCTAAAAAATAAGTAAATACTTTATCCCAATATTGTTTCTCAAAGTTGACAGCATAATAAGGGATATCCAATTGGTTACATACACGAACAACATCATCGAAATCCTCTGTTGCGGTACACACACCAAATTCGTCAGTATCATCCCAGTTTTTCATAAAAATACCGACTACATCATATCCTTGTTCTTTTAACAAAAGGGCCGTTACGGAAGAATCGACTCCACCACTCATACCGACAACTACACGTGTATCTTCATTTTTTTTCATGTTTTCACCACCTTATTTGGTAAGTCTTTTGACTATTGTGGCAACTTTCTCAGCTGCTTTTGTTACATTTTCCTGATTATTAGCAAGTCCGAAGCTGAAACGAATCGAATTAGTAGTACAGCTGCTATTTTCCGTAAACATTGCACTTAAAACATGTGAAGGCTCTACAGACCCTGCAGTACAAGCACTTCCACTGGATGCAGCCACACCACTTAAATCAAAATTGGTTAGTAAGGCTTCGACATTAGTTCCCGGGAAGCTGATATTAATGATATTAGGTACTCGTTCACCTTTTTCCCCATTTATTGAAAAATCAACAGCTTGGTCACGAAGTATTTGTAAAAAGCGATCACGGTACTCTTGGTACTGCTGATATCTTTGTTCCCTTTCAGTTTGTGCAAGTTGAATTGCCTCCGTAAAACCAGCAATTGCGGCAACATTTTCTGTACCAGGTCGACGCTTTCGTTCTTGTTCTCCTCCATGCTGTAATGCTTGTAACGTTACATCAGGATGAACATATAAGAATCCTAACCCTTTTGGACCATTTATCTTATGAGAAGAGACAGTTAATAAATCCACTTTTAGCTGTTCGACATCAATTGGCAGAAGACCATAAGCCTGTACAGCATCGGTATGGAAATAAGCTTGGTGTTCTGCTAACAGTTCGCCAATTTCCGCAATAGGCTGAATGACACCTGTTTCATTATTAACCATCATAATAGTGACTAATATTGTATCCTCACGTAAAGCATTTTTCAATTGATCAAGATCGATAACACCATGTTCATTCACTTCTAAATATGTTGCTTCAAAGCCCTGTTTTTCAAGATTCTCAACAGTGTGTAATGTTGCATGGTGCTCTATTTTTGTTGTGATAATATGCTTCCCATTAGAATGATTTGCATAAGCAACACCGGTAATTGCCATATTATCCGCTTCTGTTCCCCCACTTGTAAACACTATATCTTTCTCGGAAGCGTTAATGGAACGAGCTGCAACTGTTCTTGCTTTGTCTAAAACTTGCCTTGCTTTACGTCCAAAAGAGTGAATACTGGAAGGATTACCAAAATTCTCTTGTAAGCTTTCTGTCATTGCTTCTGCAACTTTCGGATGCACCGGTGTTGTCGCTGCATGATCTAAATAGATAGCTTTCATTAACTTTCAACTCTTTTCTTTAAATGTAGAACATGTAAGGATCCTGCACGCCTTTTTCTCCATAGGTAGACAAATCCTCTAATGTGGTTGTATCAAGAACATCTTTGACCGCATCACGAATTCTTATCCAAAGTTCCTGCTTTGCTGGCTCCTCATCTTCAATTCCTTCAACTGGCGTGATCGGGCCTTCTAATATTCTGATAATGTCGCCAGCGGTAATCTCATTTGGTTCTTTTGCAAGTACGTAACCGCCATATGCGCCACGAATACTCTTCACTAAGCTCGCATTTCTCAACGGGGCAACTAGCTGTTCTAAATAGTGCTCCGATAAGTTATTTTCTTTCGCAATACTTTTTAGTGACATAGGACCGTTGCCGTTATTTTTCGCCAACTCGATCATAATTGTCAGTCCATATCTCCCTTTAGTCGATATTTTCATGGTTACACCTCATTTTTCCCCTTCAAAATAACTATATACAAAGTTCGTCATTAGTAGTTATTATAGCATGAATGATATACTTATTGCAGAACAATTCATAGCAGTTTACTTGCTAAAGGTATCTGTTAAACTTTTCATAGATAATAGTATTTGCAAAAACTAGTATCAGTACTTGCCTATATTAAGAAAGCAGCTAAAAAATGTCAAGTTGCTTGCTCCATAAGTAATAGAAAGGATGTAAACAAATGACGAAACAACCTCTTGCTTTTCGGATGAGGCCAAAAAATATAGATGAAGTAATTGGACAACAGCATTTAGTCGCGGAAGGTCAAATGATCAGAAGAATGGTTGACGCAAACCGTCTTCACTCTATGGTATTATATGGACCACCTGGTACAGGAAAAACGTCCATGGCGATTGGAATTGCTAATAGTTTAGGCATACGCTTTAAACTGTTAAATGCCGCAATAGATAAAAAGAAGGATATGCAAATAGCTGTAGAAGAGGCAAAAATGTCAGGACAGCTGGTTGTTATCTTAGATGAGGTACACCGACTCGATAAAGCAAAGCAAGACTTTCTTTTACCACATGTGGAGTCCAATTTGATCACACTAATCGGTTGTACAACAGCTAATCCTTATCATTCCATTAACCCAGCGATCAGAAGCCGCTCTCATATTTTTGAATTATTTCGCTTGGAACCTTCAGATATAATGGAAGCATTAGACCGAGCGATTGCTGATCAAGAAAATGGTTTAGGTGGGATGCCGCTTGTTGTCGAACAAGAAGCGAAAGAACACTTTGCCAATGCCTGTAATGGGGATTTACGTGCAGCGTTAAACGGACTTGAATTAGCTGCCTACTCCACACCACGTAATGACGAAAAAATCGTGATTGATTTAGCAAATGCTGAAGCATGTATGCAAAAAAAGAGTTTCTCCCATGATAAAGGAGGAGACGCTCATTATGATGTATTATCAGCTTTTCAAAAATCAATACGTGGAAGTGATGTTGATGCCGCATTACATTATCTAGGGAGATTGATTGAAGCAGGTGACTTAGAAAGTATAGCAAGAAGAATGCTGGTATGCGCCTATGAAGATATCGGTCTTGCGAATCCACAAGCGGGTCCAAGAACGTTAGCTGCTGTTGAGACAGCAGAACGTGTCGGCTTTCCAGAAGCTCGTATTCCTTTATCAGTGGCCATTGTTGAGTTATGCTTGTCTCCAAAATCTAACAGTGCATACACGGCATTGGATGCAGCACTAGCGGATATTCGCAAGGGTGATTCAGGAGAAATCCCTGCCCATTTAAAGGATGCACATTATAAAGGGGCAACAGCGCTTGGTCGTGGCGTTGACTATAAATACCCGCATGCCTATGATGGCGGTTGGGTCAAGCAACAATATTTGCCTGATAAAATCAAGCATAAGCAATACTATCATCCTAAGGATACAGGTAAGTTTGAAAAAAGTTTACAACAAATATATCAAAAAATGAAAAAATAGTGTTTAAATCACTCCTTTTCTGGTCAAAATAGCAAATAAGTTAATCTATTCGTACGATTATCAATCTATTAGATAAGCGAAAAACGCCCGATCAACAACAAGTTGCCTGAACTTCTTACAATACAGGTGGATTAAAGTAGCACACAAGGTGAGCATTTAATCGATCATGATTAGGTTGGAGATAAGGGAATCACCATGGAGTAGAAACTAAAGATGACTTATCTTACGAAGACGAGAATGTAGGGCACTAGGTTGGGCGCTAGAGATCTCAATTTTACTTAACTATCTATTAAAAAATGCCAGAATCAAACAAGGAGTGAACATACATGGCGAAAGTACGTCAGGATGCATGGTCACATGAAGATGACCTATTATTAGCAGAAACAGTATTACGACATATCCGTGAAGGGAGTACACAGTTAAAAGCTTTCGATGAAGTCGGCGATAAACTTAACCGAACTTCTGCTGCCTGTGGATTCAGATGGAATGCGGAAGTACGACAAAACTATGAACAAGCTGTTCAGATTGCCAAAAAACAACGAAAAGATAGGAAAAGAGCATTTGCAAATCAAAATAATGTTTATTCACCACCTAGTGTACAAGCTAGTCAACAAGAAACCGAGACAAATAGAACAATTGAAGAAGAAGTATATTCTATGTTGAATTGGAATGCTCATCACGAACAACCTGAGAATACTGCTTCTACTGTAACAGAATCCTATCAGGAAGCTTACAGTATAAATCTTGATCAAGTTATTCGATACTTACAATATTTAAAGAAAGAACAGAAGCTAGCACAATCTTCAAAAGCCAGTCAACAAAAACTAGTGCAAGAAAATGAACAATTAAAAACCCAAATAGAAAAGGAACAAAAAAGAGCCAAAGAGTTAGAAAATGAATTAAAGACAATGAAGGAAGATTATCAGGCTTTTATGCAAATCGTCGAACGTGCTAGAAAGATGGTAGTGTTTGAAGAAGAGGAATCACGACCTATCCCTAAATTCCGAATGGATAAGAACGGAAACTTAGAACAAGTAGCAAAATAATAAAGAGAAGGCAGCTATCCTAAAAAGAAGCTGTCTTTGTTTTCGTTAGTCATTTTTTTGTTACAATCGGTACGTTAAATGAGCGATCAAAAAAGGCACATCATAAAAATGATGTGCCTTTCCATTTAATCGACAATCCCAATTGTGCCGTCGTAGTGATGATGTTTTGATCCCCGCTCCTAGCAGGTGGGTGCCCTGTCCTATACTTCATGCTTCCACTGTTTTATCAAGTAAGTAAAGTGGCATGCACCCCATATAAGAACACCAGGCTCCCTATGTTATTGGTGTTCGGTCAAAACGTCAATAATCTGACGAACACATCAGGATTTGTTTTTATTGTTAAGTAAATAATAGCATATCGAAATTTGGAATTCAAGCGCATTAGATTACAGGATTTTAACAATTCTTTACAATTACTTTAATTTTAAATGCAACTCACCTAATTGTTTGCTATCGACTGCACTCGGTGCTTCTGTCATCGGATCTGAAGCTGACGCTGTTTTCGGGAACAAGATGGTATCACGTAAATTGGTGCGACCTGCAAGCAACATCACTAACCGGTCAAATCCAAATGCAATCCCTCCATGTGGTGGTGCTCCGTATTCTAAGGCATCTAGTAAAAAACCAAATTGTGATTCCGCTTCTTCTTCCGTGAATCCAAGTTTTTTAAACATTTGGTTTTGCATGTCACGTTGGTAGATACGAAGTGAACCTCCTCCTAGTTCATATCCATTTAAAACGAGGTCATAGGCTTGTGCACGAACGGCTCCAGGGTCTGTTTCCAACTTGTCAAAATCCGATTCAAATGGCATGGTGAATGGATGGTGTGCTGCATGATAGCGCCCTTCTTCCTCATCATATTCTAACAATGGCCAATCGGTAACCCATAAAAAGGCAAATTTGCTTTCATCAATTAAATGATGCTCTTTAGCCAGCTTCAATCGTAATGCACCTAATGTGTCATACACAACCTGTTTTTTGTCGGCTACAAAGAACAAGATATCTCCCGTCTTAGCATCAAGCATACTACGGAATTGTGCTTGCTCTTCACTAGAGAAGAATTTCGCAATCGGTCCTACTAAAGCTTCTTCTTCTACTTTTAGCCAAGCTAAACCTTTCGCACCATAAATTTTCGCAAAATCTGTCATATTGTCAAGATCTTTACGTGAGTAATGGTCTGCTTTCCCTTTTAAATTAATAGCACTTACTTTTCCACCATTTTCCACAGCTTGACGAAACACTTTAAAGCCAGATTCTTTGACCACCTCTGATAGGTTTACTAATTCCATCTCGAAACGGACATCAGGTTTATCAGAACCAAAGCGTTCCATCGCCTCATCATATGGTATACGCTGGAACGGAAGGCTAATGTCGATTCCTTTGACATCTTTCATTACTTTTTTCATCATGCGTTCCGTCATCTCTATTATATCCTCCATCGACATGAAGGATGTTTCAATATCGATTTGGGTAAATTCCGGTTGACGATCTGCACGTAAATCTTCGTCACGGAAACAGCGAGCAAATTGATAATATTTTTCAAAACCAGCAACCATTAATAATTGTTTAAACAATTGTGGTGATTGTGGTAATGCATAAAAGTAACCTTCATGTACGCGACTAGGTACTAAATAGTCACGGGCGCCTTCAGGAGTACTTTTTGTCAGCATTGGTGTTTCCATTTCCAAAAAGTCTTCACTGTTTAAAAACGCACGAATCGATTGTGTTGCCTGGTGACGTAATTTAAATGTATCTTGCATTACCTCTCGGCGCAAATCTAAATAACGGTATTTTAATCGAATATCTTCAGATACATCAATCTCATCTGTAAGCGTAAACGGAGGTGTTTTAGCCTCATTTAACACATGGATGTCACTAACGATAACTTCAATATCCCCGGTGTCAATTTTAGCATTTTTGGTTTCATCATCTCTTTCGATCACTTTTCCTTTTACTTCAATCACATATTCACTACGAACACTATCGCCAATCGCATGTGTTTCCTTTCCGTATTCTGCATTAAATACGATTTGGACAACACCTGAACGGTCACGCAAATCAATAAAAATAATCTCGCCAAGGTCACGACGTTTTTGTACCCAACCTTTTAGTGTAACTTCTTGATTCACGTGTTCTTTACGTAAAGTACCTGCTAAAGTACGCATGATTATCCCCCTTATACAATCTCTTTCATGTGTGTGGTTAATTGATCCAAGGCAATCGTTTCTTGATCACCTGTTTCCATGTTTTTAACGGAAATTTGATTATTTGCTAATTCATCTTCACCAAGAACCAATACGTATTTTGCTTGTAAACGGTCGGCTGCTTTAAATTGGCCTTTGAATTTTTTGCCTTGATAGTCTTTATCCACCTGGACACCCGCTTGTCGTAACTCATTAATGATTGCTGCAGCTTTTAAATTGGCTTCTTCACCTAATGACACGACATAACAATCTAGTTGGCTGTCAATTGGCAGTTCCACTCCTTCTGCTTCTAATGCCATTAAAAGTCGTTCTATACTAAGTGCAAATCCTATACCTGGTGTTTCAGGACCTCCTAATTCTTGGACAAGTCCATTATACCGACCGCCACCAGACAATGTCGTAATTGCTCCGAATCCTTCTGCATCACTCATTATTTCAAAGGCAGTATGATTATAGTAATCCAAACCACGTACTAAATTGGGGTCTACCTCATATGCTATATTCATTGCATCTAAGTATGCCTTTACCTTTTCAAAGTAAGCTTTTGATTCATCATTTAAGTAATCTAAAATCGATGGTGCATCTTGCATTTTTGGATGATTGCGATCCTTCTTACAATCTAAAACACGTAAAGGGTTTTGTATCAAACGAGTCTGACAGTCACTGCACAGCTCTTCTTTTACAGGTGTAAAGTGATCAATCAGTGCTTGGCGATGTTTTTCCCTGCTTTCTTGGTCTCCAAGGCTGTTAATGACAAGCTTTAATGAGTGTAACCCTAAAGACCGATAAGCATTCATTGCAAGTGAAATCACTTCAGCATCTATCGCCGGATCAGCACTGCCTAATGCTTCTACACCATATTGGACAAATTGCCGCATTCTACCTTGTTGGGGTCTTTCGTAGCGGAACATTGGTCCGATATAAAATAGTTTTGTCGGCTGATTTGGTGAACCAAACAATTTATGTTCCACATATGAACGAACTACTGATGCTGTCCCTTCCGGTCTTAAGGTAATGCTACGATCACCTTTATCTAAGAATGTATACATTTCTCTTTGAACAATATCTGTTGTATCACCGACTCCACGTTGAAATAATTCTGTATGTTCAAAAATTGGTGTGCGAATTTCTTCATAGTGGTAATTTTTGCTTAATTCCTTCAATTTCTCTTCAACATATTGCCATTTTTTAGTCACACCAGGTAATAGATCCTGTGTACCTCTTGGTGCTTTCATTAGATCTCCCCCTTACATATTCTTGTTTTTAAGCATTAAAAAACTCCCATCCCAAAAAAGGGACGAGAGATTACCCGTGTTGCCACCCTAGTTGAAGTATTTCTACTCCCACTCAAACAGTTAACGCCTGCATACGTTCATACCTACTCTAGTTTCGGCACAAAGCCTCCGGAATGTCTTTCACAAGAGTCAATTAGTAAGAATTCTTTCAGCCACGGGAATTCTCTCTCTTTCCTACTGTTTCTCTGTTACTCTTTCCTTCACCGGCTATATCTATTCAGATCTTTTGAATTTCTTATATCATAATCGTTCCTCATTGTTTTTGTCAAGTTTGTTTACGGTTTTTCGCTATTTTTTGAGTAGAATGCAGAGGAATGTCAAATTGAGCTGCAATTTCTGTCTGGTAATTCCGTGATTGCAATTCATTAAATTGGTGGATATTTTTCGTAAACTGGTGATTAGTAGCTGTTTTCCTATTGAGCTTGTAATGTGTGTGCATCTTAATCCATCCTCCTTTTACTTTTTCATGTAATTTCGGTAATATAATAGTGATCATCTATCAAAGGAGCTGTACCAATGTGAAAAGAAAAATATTACTCCTAACCATCATTAGCTTTATATGTATTTTTTCAGTTTCTTTGTTAATTTATGCAAAAGATGCCCAAATTGAAGGAGATAATTTAAACGTAAGAAGTGGGCCTGGAACTGATTATGATGTTATTACACAAGTTAACGCAACAGAAAGATATCCCATTCTCGAGGAATCAGGTGAGTGGACTAAAATAGATTTAGGCGAGAATCAAGGGTGGATCCATCAGGACTACTTCGCCATTATAGAAGAATCAGCACCTGCTAGAAATCAAGAAAACACCAGTGAAGCTGCAATTTCTGAAGTTAATAAGCCGGAAGAGACACCTCAAAATGATGCCGAGAATATTGATCCTCCTTCAAAAAATGAAGCAGTTAACAAGCGTACTAACAATAGTCTTGCTGGTAAGAAAATTATATTAGATCCGGGACATGGAGGAAGAGATGTAGGTGCTATTGGTGCATCTGGTGGTTATGAAAGTCACTACACCTTACAAACAGCAAATGTAATCCGTGAAAAACTGGAAGAGCATGAAGCGGTAGTTTTTTTGACCAGAAGCGACAATCGATATGTACCACTAACCAGCAGAACGTCATACGCTAACCTTATTCAAGCAGATGTGTATCTCAGTATTCATTATAATAGTACCCCTGAGTTACCAGAAGTTCGAGGGATTGACACTTATTACTTATCTGAACGAGATGAAAAACTAGCCGAATATGTACATAATGAAATAATTAATGAAACAGGTATGAATGATCGTGGAGTTCTACAACGGGATTTACAAGTATTACGGATTAACCATCGTCCATCATTATTATTGGAACTAGGTTTTATTTCCAATCAAGCAGAGGAAAAAAATATACAATCGAGAGCACATCTTGAAGCAGTGGGTAGAGGAATTGTAAAAGGATTAGAACTATACTTCAGATAAGTATAGTTTCTTTTTAGTACTAAGACCGTTCATTTTAGGAAACAAGTTCCTCCCATTCAAGTTCTGAAGAAAGTGGAAATTGCAGGGCTAACTTCACATTAAATCAAACCGTAGCTTAGGGATCTTCGAAAAATGAAGAAAATCGTGTTGACTTCAGTCAACACGATTTATTTGCCTTATTCTCCGTTCGTTTTTCTTTCACTTTCGATAATCATCGTAACCGGCCCGTTATTTGTCAAGGAAACATTCATCTCGGCACCAAATTGGCCAGTTTCCACATGAATGCCCTCTTCTCTAAGTTTTTGATTGTAAAGCTCATAGAGTTTTTCGGCATGTTCCGGCTTAGCTGCCTGCATGAAATTTGGCCTTCTCCCTTTTCGTGCATCTCCATAGAGTGTGAATTGCGAGATAGAAAGGACACTTCCCTCAATATCTTTCAGCGACAAGTTCATTTTTTTATTTTCATCTTCAAATACACGTAAATGTATCGTTTTGTTGACGAGGTAATCAACGTCTGCTTCTTTATCCTCATGAGAAACACCAACCAAAGCTACATACCCATTTTCTATTCGTCCAACTACTTCATCATTTACTGTAACAGAAGCTTTCTTTGCCCGTTGCAATAATAATTTCATCCTCCATACTCCTACCTTTACTGAATCGTTCTTTTCACCGTATATACGTCTTGAATTTGTTTTAGCCGATCTACAATTCGACGTAAATGATTAATATTATGAATTAAAATGGTGACATTAATAATCGCAATTTTATTACGGTCAGTACGACCATTAACAGCTATAATATTCGTTTTTGATTCGTTAATTACCTGTAAGACATTATTTAATAACCCACGGCGGTCATATCCCGAAATCTCCAAGTCAACATGATATGCTTTGGATTCTGATTCAGTGTTTTCCCATTCAACAAAGATTAAACGGTCTTCCGCTTCACTGTTTTGCACATTAGGACAATCCTTACGATGAACAGAAACACCCCGACCTTTTGTAATATAACCGACTATTTCATCGCCAGGTACCGGATTACAACATTTTGACAAACGGATTAACATGTTATCGACGCCTTCTACTCTAACACCGGAATCGCGCTTTGATTTTTTCCTGATCGATTGCCCGCTTGCATTAACTTCTTCAATCGTTTCTTCAATACCTTTATCTTTTTCTTGTTGTTCACGTATTTTTTCTGTCAGTCTAGTGACTATCTGAGCGGCGGTAATACCATGATAACCTACTGCGGCAAACATATCTTCCTCTGTTCCAAAACTGAATTTTTCTAAAGCAAGTTGAATATTTTCCTCTGTTAATATATCTTTCGGTTCGTATCCAACTTGCTTTAATTCTTCCTCTACCATCTCACGACCATTGCTGACATTCTCATCACGCCGTTGCTTTTTAAAAAATTGTTTTATTTTATTTTTGGCTTGGGATGTTTGGGTCATTTTCAGCCAGTCCTGAGAAGGTCCATACGAATGCTTGGAAGTCATTACTTCAACGATATCACCATTTTTTAATTGATAATCGAGTGGCTCCATCTTTCCGTTGATTTTGGCTCCAATTGTATGATTACCTACCTCCGTATGAATTTTATAAGCAAAATCAAGTGGCACAGATCCTCTTGGTAATTCAATCACATCGCCTTTAGGTGTAAAAACATAGACCATATCGGAAAATAGGTCTACCTTCAAGGATTCCATAAATTCTTCGGCATCATTTGTATCGTTTTGCCATTCTAATATTTCGCGGAACCAGGCAAGACGATCCTCATTAGACTGTTGAGAAGGGTCTATTTTCTTCCCTTCTTTATACGCCCAGTGAGCAGCGATCCCGTACTCCGCTATTTCATGCATTTCCTTTGTCCTGATTTGCACTTCTAAAGGAGCACCTTTTGGTCCAATCACTGTTGTATGCAAGGATTGATATAAATTAGGTTTTGGCATGGCAATATAATCTTTAAAACGACCAGGCATTGGTTTCCAGCAGGTATGGATGATCCCTAGAACAGCATAACAGTCTTTAATACTGGAGACGATAATTCTCACTGCTAACAGGTCATAGATTTCATTAAATTGCTTTTTCTGTAGCATCATTTTGCGATAAATACTGTATAAGTGTTTCGGTCTACCGGAAAAATCCGCTTCAATGTTGACATCATCCAATTGTTTTTTTACTTCATCCATTACTTCTTCAATATAATGTTCACGTTCTTCACGCTTTTGCTTCATTAAGTGGACGATACGATAGTATTGCTGGGGATTTAGGTATCGTAATGCTGTGTCCTCCAACTCCCATTTAATAGCGGAAATACCTAATCGATGTGCTAATGGAGCAAATATTTCTAAGGTTTCATTAGAAATACGACGTTGTTTTTCAGCAGGTAAATGTTTTAATGTTCGCATATTGTGTAAACGGTCTGCGAGTTTAATTAAAATCACACGGATATCCTTTGCCATCGCAATAAACATTTTACGATGGTTTTCAGCCTGTTGAGCTTCTTTAGACATATATTTAATTTTCCCGAGCTTCGTTACACCGTCAACCAACATTGCAACTTCTTCATTAAATTCTGTTTCTAAGTCTTCAACGGTTGCAGAAGTGTCTTCGACGACATCGTGCAAAAAGCCACCAGCTATTGTCTCGGGATCTAATTTTAAATTCAGTAAGATTCCAGCTACCTGCACAGGATGAATGATATATGGCTCTCCTGATTTACGGAATTGACCTTCATGTGCTTTTTCCGCATAGTCATATGCACGCTTAATAAAGCGAATATCTTCATCATTTAAATAACTTTTAGCATCTTCAAATATATCTTCAGGCGCCAAGATTTTATCCTTTGCCATATAATTAATCACCTTTACTATTAGACTAACGACGTTATAAAACGTGTTTTATCTATCATAACAAAAATCAAGCAAATTTTCCTCTTATTCTTTTCATTTCTCGACAATTTACTTAATAATTATTATGATATACTACTTATTATAATAAACATAACTAACTTTGGTAACCATCTTTTTTTATTAAACAGAAAAAACTTACCTGCCTCGCTGTTTGTCCATTCGATTAAATTGCAACAAGGAGCGCTTTTTAGTGATTTGTATTATGAAAAAGAGTACTCTTCAGAGCACTCTTTTGCTATCTTAATATTCCATTAACGCTAAGACATCGTAACCCTCTAATTTGTCACGGCCACTAAGATAGGTTAACTCAATTAAAAATGCACAACCTACGACAATTCCACCCAATTGTTCTACCAAATTGATTGTCGCCTCGATAGTTCCACCTGTTGCTAATAAATCATCGGTAATCAACACACGTTGTCCCGGCTTGATCGCATCTTTATGAATCGTTAATACATTCTTTCCATATTCTAACCCATAGTCCACTTTAATTACTTCACGCGGTAGCTTTCCTTCTTTTCTAACAGGTGCGAAGCCGATTTCTAATGCATATGAAACAGGACAACCTACAATAAATCCTCTTGCTTCAGGACCTACAATAATATCTACCTGTTTACTTTTAGCATATTCAACAATCTCATTAACTGCTGATTTATAAGCAGGACCATTGTCCATCAAGGTGGTTATATCTTTAAAGCGAACCCCTTCTTTCGGCCAATCTTCAACTACTGTAATATACTTTTTATAATCCATAAACCATTTCCTCCTCTGATACCTCAGCATTCATTTGCTTAGATAACCATGTTTTTAGTTGTGTATAGGATGAATAAATCAATATTTCTTCTAATTCAATTCGTTTTTTTCTCGTCTGGTAAACGTTGGCTTCTGCTAAATCTTTTTTTGAAGGATTTTCAGCTGGCACAATCATGCCTTCCCTGCGAGTGACAAAATGAAGTTCGTGAAAAACCTGGAACATGAACTTTATTTTGTCAAGTTTCCAACCTTTATATTTAGCTAGTTTTGGAGCATCTACTTTGTATTCAAAGTATTTTCGCTTTAACATTAATTGATACAACCATTTAAACTCTTCTCTGGTCGGCAAAGCTCGAAAGTAATCACCTTCAATTGTTTGGAAACAAACAATCAATCGCTTAAAATCTACTTTTTGTACAAGTTCTCGAATATCATCCAACGTTTCCGGCAAATCAAGCAAATATAACGCATCAATAGTCTGACTAAGGTTTAATACTTCTTCTTTCTCACAGACTGGAACTTGCTCGTAATGAACACCTTGAAAACTGACAAAATAATGATTCTCCTGATTGCCATCCAATTGCTGATACCAATTCTTCATGCCTCTATAATCAAAGAGCTGCCACTTAGTAACGGCAATATCCTTGATCATCAATTGCGGCTTACGAATACCATTCCATTCATTTACCTGCAATTCACCCACTACTTCGATTGGTGTCTGTTTTGCAAGCATTGGCACCTTCTCACCCATTCCAAAGCCGATACTGTCTATTTGTATACCAGCGTCAGCAAATTTCATTTTAAGGTGATTTTTGGTCGCCCCAATTTGTTTAATTTCCGTCGGAGTTGCCTCAATATGAAAAAGCGGCTTTGGATTGGCCATTCCGAATGGTGCTAATTGATCTAACGTCTCTACCAATGTCATATCAATATCGCTTACCGATAATTGGCCACTTATACTAAGTTGCGGTTTGTAATCTTTTTCAGTCAGTTGTTCTTGTGCTAGTCGATCTAACTTTTCCTCTAACTCTACAACATTCTCTACTGGTAGTGTCATTCCGGCAGCTTGTGCGTGCCCACCAAAATGTGTAAATAAGTCTCGATGTTGCATACAATGCTGAAACATATCAAATCCTTCGATACTACGTGCAGACCCTTTTGCTTGGTTATTTTCTGGATCAACGGTAAGGACAATGGCTGGTCGATAATAGCTTTGCACTAGTTTGGATGCTACAATTCCTAGCACTCCTTGATTCCATCCTTCCTTGGCTACTACGATCACTCGCTTTTCCGTATCGGATGCCTCGACTAGGTCTATCGCCTCTTTCGTTATATCTGCAACTATTTTTTGCCTTTCAGAATTTAATTCCTGGACGTAACTAGCCAATTCCTCCGCTTCCTCATGATCATCTGTTAACAAAAGGTCCACAGCCACATTTGCATCCTGCAAACGTCCAACTGCATTCAAGCGAGGGGCTATTCTAAATCCAATGTCTTCTTCCGTTACGTTCCCTTCTATTTGACATTGTTGTTTCAAAGCTTTGATCCCTTTTCGCTCGGAACGGCTTAATGCTTGCAAACCATAATGTACAAATATCCGATTTTCATCTGTTAATGGAACCAAATCAGCTATTGTCCCAATTGCAACTAAATCAAGAAATTGTTCAGGAAAATAACCGAGTAAATACTCGGCAAATTTAAATGCAACCCCAACTCCAGCTAACTCCTTAAAAGGATAGTTTTCAGAACATTTCGGGTGAATAATTGCGTAAGCTTCCGGTAAAGATTCCTGTACTTCGTGGTGGTCTGTAATAATTATGTCCATGCCTAATTCATTCGCAACCGCTACTTCATCAATTCCAGCAATTCCATTATCTACTGTAATAATAAGCTCAAATCCTTGCCTATGCGCTTCCCGGAATGCTTCTTCATTTGGCCCGTATCCTTCTGTAAAGCGATTGGGTATATAATAATCACACATTGCTCCACTTTCGCGTAGAGCTTCGACCATTACAGTAGTTGAAGTCACACCATCAGCATCATAGTCACCATATACAAGAATACTTTCACCAGCTTCAATCGCTTGTTTCACTCGATTAACTGCCTTGTCTATTTGCGAGAAGTCCTTTGTACTGTGAAGCTGATCAAGGCTCGGGTTTAGAAAGTGTCTTGCTTTCTCAACTGTATCGATTCCTCTTTGCAACAATAATTGTTTCATAACGGGAGAAATATTTAGTTCTGCTAAACTATCGGTATTTATTCCCTCTTTATCGTTATATGTAAAAATCCAGTTTGATTGACTATCTAACATAAATTCACCCCTGACTCACTTATTATACAAAAGTGTATCAAGGGTAGCAAACAGAATTATTCTACGGTTTCGTTCTTTTCTGTTTTTTCTGTTGGAGTTGTTTGTTCTGCAGTTTCTAAGACAAGGTTTTCACCAGCTTTTAAAGCATTTATTTCTTTTCTGGCAGCTTTTAATTCTTTTTGTAGACGTATAAGACGGAGAACTCCGACCGCAGCAGTAATAATAGCTCCCATTAAAACAGAAAATAATATAACTAGTATAAGGGGCGCATGACCAGTACCAAATAGATAGTTTACTTCAACAGCGTCCACATTGATGACAGCAAAAACAGCTATAATAACGGCAAAAACAACAGCAAAAATAATGTACGTTTGTCCTTTCATATCGCTACCTCCTCGTTCATGTATTACCATAACTTAAGTATAAAGGAATTTTCAGGAAACGTCGAACTTTGTTGTATCTCGATACATAATATCTAGAAATGGAAGTTAAAAGAGTTACTTCGCTGTTTATGAACCTCAATATTATTGCAAAGATTACGAAATAAGAAACTATAAAGTAAGACTATGATCAGTGGAGTTTTGCTTCTCCTGATCATCAATGAAACTTATCAGGGTGTTAGCGGCTGTTATGCCTAAACTTATCCCTGTGTTATTAAAGACTTAAAGTAAGGGTCTTTCCACCGTTTAGTACCATGTTAAAAGAATAAGGGAAAAGGAAAATCCGAACATTCCTGTCTGAGCTATCACCTCTACGTCAGATTGTTCGGATTTTCAAATATTGCCTTTTATTATGTCCCAGTCCCTTTATCTTTACACTTGCGGACCGTCGTTATACTTCTTCTCTTTATAGATGATCGGTTTATCCTTAATTGATTTGCCTCGCCAGACTAACCAAACCTGTGCTGCAATAAATAACGATGAATAAGTACCTGCGATTAAACCAACAACAAGCGCAAAAGAGAAGTTGGTAATAGCACTAGCACCGAAAATCAATAACATCATGGCAGCAAAGATAACCGTTAATACTGTGTTAATACTTCTTGCGAGAGTCTGCATTAAACTATGATTAATAATTTTCGCAAGCTCGACAAATGATTTGACTTTCTTCTTTTTCTTTAAATTCTCTCGAATCCTATCAAAGGTTACAATCGTATCATTGATGGAATACCCAACAATCGTTAGAATAGCGGCAATGATGGTTATATCGAATTCCAACCTCGTAATACTAAACAATGCGATAATAAAAAATGCATCGTGTAATAACGCCAGAATTGCTGTTAAAGCAGAATAAAACTCGAATCGGATCGTTACGTAGATGATGATCCCAATCGAAGCATACAATACCGCAAGTACCGCGTTTTTGGCAAGCTCTTCACCTACAACTGGCGACACTGTATTAACGGTTGGCTCACTTCCATACTGATCAGCAAAGTAACTTCTCACTTCTGCTACTTTTTGTTGAGATAGATCCTCCGAGAAACGGGCTACCGCAATATTTTGATCCTCTCCGGATAACACAATTGGTGCACTTACTTCCAAGTCAAGTGCTTCAAATCCTTCTTCTATTTCTTCTGCTGTTAACGACTGATCAGCAAGAACTTCTACACGTGAACCAGCTGTGAAATCAATACCAAGATTCAAACGGAATAACGCCAAACACGCAATGCCAATTATCACTAAACCAATTGAAATCCTAAAGAATTTCTTACGGTGTTTAACAAAATCAAATTGTTTACCAAAGAAAGTCGGTGTTACTTCCTCATTACTATTGATATCGAGAATTTGATCTTGTTTTACACCAAACCAGCCAGGACGTTTGTTTAATATATTACTTTGTACCCAAAAACCGAGAAATAATCTAGAACCAAACACCGCTGTTATAAAGCTTAATACAATACTGACCATCAACAATGTCGCAAACCCTTTGACAGAGCTTGTACCGAAGATAAATAATACTGCTGCAGCAATCATCGTTGTAATATTGGCATCAAATATAGTTGATAGTGAATGTTGATTACCTGATTTAAAGGCTGCTTTAATGGATTTTCCTTCTTTAATTTCTTCTTTAATCCGTTCATAGGTAATAATATTAGCGTCAACTGCCATTCCCACACCCAGAACAAGTGCTGCTATACCTGGCAAGGTTAGCACACCATTCATCAATTGGAAGACAAGCAATACTAAATATACATAGATACTCAAAGTAATTGCAGCTATGACACCAGGGAACCGGTAGTAGTAAATCATATAGATAAAAATTAAGAGAATCCCTAGAATACTGGCAAATACGGTTTTTTCAAGTGCTTGCTGACCAAATTGTGCCCCAACTGATGTGGAATACTCTTCTTGTAAATCGACAGGTAAAGAACCTGCATTTAATAAATCTGCAAGTTGCTGTGCAGAATCTATTGTAAAGTTGCCACCTTCGATCATAATATCAGTTGTTCGTAAAACAGAGCTAAAACTAGGTGCAGATATTACTTTAGAATCTTCTTTTAAAATTTCTTCTTCGTATGTATCTCCCTCTTCATAGTCCATCCAGATAACGACTTGATTGGAAAGCTCGGGATCTTCCATAATCTCTTTCGTTGTGTCACCAAATCGGTCTGGATCTTTAAATTTCACACTAACTATTGGTTGATTTGTATCAGGATGGAAATCTTGTCTTGCGCTTCCTTCTTGTATATCAGATCCATCTAAATACAGGTTATCATTTACATCTCTAAAAGATAGTTGTGCAGTAGTTGCCAGCATTTCTCTGGCCTCATCCTGATCTTCCACCCCTGCTAACTGGACACGAATACGGTTTGGTTCTTCTATATTAAAGCTCGGTTCACTGATACCGATCGCGTTTACCCGTCTTTCCAGCGTAGCAACAGTAGCTTCTAACACACTTCGATTTACTTCTTGTTCTTCATCTAACGGCTCAACTTCATATAAGACCTCAAAACCACCCTGTAAGTCAAGCCCTAGTTTAATTTTATTTGCTACATCAGAATATGTTGTTCCAATCGTTACTCCTAACACTAAAACAATTAGGAAAAATGCAACGAGTCTCCCTCTTTTCACCATCTGTAAGGCCTCCCTATGTTTTCACAACACTACCATATTACAATAAAAACGGTTGATGACACAAACCAACTGATTACTCATCTGATTTATGGTTCCCTAATAATGCATCAAGTGATTCCTGAAAATTATTATCTTTAAATGATTGCTGTGTTAAATATGTCATAAATAAGTTTGGGTGCAAATGAAAAATATCCTGTACCACTTCATGTAAAGATTTTTTCGGATCACCTTTCCACACCTTTTCTAATAAGCAGTTCCAAATATCCTCTGATGTTGCTTTTGAGTAATCGAGTAATTGAAATTCATTGACCTTACTTTCAAGCACATCGTGTAATTCATGCTTCCATACCGAGACATGTTTTTTTACTGCCATGAATTGATCCTCCATCCATTATGCGAAAAACTCTTTCACTAAATTCATATAGCGAGGCATCGTTTTTCTGATACTTTAGTCCATTATAACCCCATACATTCCATTGCACAAAAAACTAGTCAAAATAGTCATGCTTGTCCTCACATCATGCATATACTTCATTGTATACGAAAATTTTCCATTTGAGAAGGTAGGTCGAGCAAAGTGACCAAACAAAATTTTCTACAAGGGACCATTATTTTAATCATAGCTGGAATGATTACAAGATTTTTGGGTTTTCTTAATAGAATTGTTGTCGCACGATTAATGGGCGAAGAAGGTATCGGATTATATAATATGGCCTTACCCACCCTATTTCTCATGTACACGATATCGCAAGTCGGACTACCTATAGCTATCGCGAAACGAGTTGCCGAAGCTGATGCCAAAAATGATCAGGCAAAAATAAAACAAATACTCATTATCTCATTAACAATAACCATCTCACTAAGCATCCTATCATCTGTTTTGATGTTCTCCTTGATACCTTATATATCTAAATATCTGTTAACAGATGAACGTGTTTTCTATCCAATGATGGCGATCATCCCAATCATTCCAATTAGTGCGGTTGGTGCTGTTATACGTGGTTATTTTCAAGGACGGCAAAACATGAAACCTCAAAGTTATGCACAAGTACTCGAACAAATTGTCCGAATTGCTCTTGTGTTAGTGCTTGTGAGCTGGCTTGTACCATACGGAGTTGAATTCGCTGCATCAGGTGCTATGATTGCTGTTATTATCGGTGAAGCCGCTTCTTTATTCTTTATGTTGAGAATGTTTCAGTTAAAAAAGAGAATTAAATTAAGAAAAAACATGTACCAATACATTAAAACTGGAAAAGAAACGTTACAACAATTGTTCTCCATAGCAATACCATCAACAGCTAGCAGAATGGTCAATTCGATAGCTAATTTTCTGGAACCAATATTGGTCGCACAAAGTCTAGCTTTAGCTGGCTTTCATGCAACGGTAGCAACAAAGCAATACGGTGCCCTTACAGGTTATGCTCTTCCTCTTTTATTTCTGCCTACTTTTATTACACACTCTCTTGCTGTTGCACTAGTTCCAAACATAAGCGAGGCAGAAGCAAAGCAACATAAGAAATTAATTCATTATAGAATACATCAAGCAATTCGGCTCTCATTTGCATCGGGAGCTATTGCCACCGTTTTATTAACTCTTTTCGCTGATGCCATCCTACAGTATATGTATGGCACAACAAGCGCCAGCCTGTTTCTGAAGATAATGGCTCCATGTTATTTGTTTATGTATATTCAGTTTCCGTTGAACGCTTCTCTACAAGCTTTAGATTTAGCTAAGCAAGCAATGTGGAATAATATTGCATCAACCATCATAAAATTTATTATTTTAATATGCCTTGCAACCAATCCACAATTTGGTATCTACGGTGCTGCCATAGCCATGTGTGTTGGTGTGATGATAGGCACATTATTTCATTTACTCACATTATTTCGAACTATCCGATTTTATATACCTGTTAAAATGATCTTAAAAATGGTCATTTTAATCGGATTAACGTTCTGGATGGGAGAATTACTAATACAAATTTTTTCCTTTCAGCAATCCAATATTTACAGCTTTGTTATAATCATAGTGTTATTATTTATCAGCTACCTAATCTTTTTATTCAGCTTACAATTTATAAGTAAAGACGAATTACAGCAATTACGAAAAAAATAACACATCCCTTAATGGGACGTGTTATTTTTCATTCTTTTTATCAATATACCATTCATCATTGACGTCAATCGAACAGAAAGATATTTGTGTAAAGTCATCATACCCCCTGTTTGCCAATTGTTCACATAACCATTCCTTATTTTGACCTAATTGTTGTAATGCTTTTTCTTGTATTCTACCATCAACAATTAAAGGTAACACGAGCCCATTTATCTTATTTCTAATATCTGCAAAATGATTGTTTTCAATAATCGAGAGCTTACCAGACGGTTCCAGTATCGCATAGGATACATCTTTTATACTTTCGGTACCATTCTCCCGAAGCTGTTGCAGCAAGTCATCAAAATTAAAACGATTTTTCTTCATGGCATATTCATCGATTTTCCCTTGTGAAATAATAATAGCTGGTTTACCTTCAAACCATTTTCGAAATAATGGACTTTTTAAAGATATCCATGCTGTAAAACGTTGGATAACTAGTAAAAGAGCTATCGGAATTAAGCCATATCCAAAAAACAATTCCAGATCCTCAATCGATAGAACAGCGATTTCGGCAATCATGATAAAAACAACAATATCTAAAAGACTCAATTCACCTACTTCTCGCTTTCCCATTAAACGGAAAACAAGAATGATACTGCAATAATATAGTAATGTGCGAAATATTAGCGTATATACTTCTTCTAAAGACAAACTAGCCACACCCCTTACAAACGATATGGCTAGTTTACCCCATACTACCTGCAATATACTTACAACGATTATTGAATAGGCAGCAAATATCTAAAGTAAATATAGATCGTGGCAATGATTAAAGATAATAAGACTACTGGAATCCCGTATAACATATACTTTAAAAAAGCAATTGGTTTACCCTGTGCTTCAGCAAGTCCTGCTACTACAACATTGGCAGAAGCTCCTATTAATGTCCCATTTCCACCTAAACAGGCGCCTAAGGCAAGCGACCACCATAATGGATCTAAATTTGTCATTCCATAAGTTTCAAACTCTTGAATTACCGGAATCATCGCTGCTACAAACGGTATATTATCGACTATTCCAGAAAAAATTCCTGAAACCCATAATAATAACAACGCGGTATGACCGATATCACCTTGTGTCAACCACATGATCGATCTAGCTAATTCTTCTATAATTCCGACTTCTTTTAAACCACCAACAAGCATAAATAGACCAATGAAGAAAAATAAAGTGACCCACTCTACTTGTTGAAATACTATTTCTACTTCCACCTCTTTTTCACTAATAATTAACAATAGAATCGCTCCACATAAGGCAATAATCGTTAAATCAATATGTAAAACAGGGTGTAGCAAAAAACCTATAATTGTCAGTGTTAATATCGATAACGACTGATATAGTAATGGGGATTTGACTAAATAACTCTCTTCTTTCATTTTCATTAAATCTTGTATTCGTTTGTCATCTATTTTATTTAATTGTTTCCGGAATACAAAGCTTAAAATAATGACAACTAATAGGAATAATAATAACGCAAGCGGTGCGGTATGCTGTAAAAAAGAAAGAAAAGACAAATGAGGGACTGCCTGACCAATCATAATGTTTGGCGGATCACCAATTAATGTTGCTGTCCCACCGATATTTGCCGTGATAATAATAGTGATTAAATATGGTAAGGATGGCAAATGTAATAAATTTGTCAATGTGAGGATAACTGGTACAAACAATAATACGGTTGTTACATTATCAAGTAATGCAGAGCCTAAAGCCGTTAAAAAACCAATTCCAACTAATAAGGGAATAGGCTGACCTTTCACTATTTTCGCTAACCAGATTGCGGTGTAACTGAATACGCCTGTTTTTTTCGTTATCGCGACTAATACCATCATGGAAAATAACAAAGCAACGGTGTGCCAGTCAATGTAGGCTGTAATGGCATCCTCCCAACTGTACACTCCTGTTAATAATAATAATATACCACCAGCTAACGCAACTAACGCACGATTTATTTTTTCAGACATTATAAATATATAACTAATAATAAAAACGGCAACTGCGATCGTTACAGTCATGAAATAGCTCCTCTCTAATCACCATAGTAAGACAAGTTATAATACCATCTATATTCTTAACTTGTAGAACTATTCAAAAAAACCGAAGCTTCTATTTTTTGCGGACATGCATACATAATTAGAGAGGACTTTTAATAAACATGGGGGTGTTATCGATGAAAAACGTTGTTAGTGTGCTGTATGGTTGGATCGGGATTTTAGTGGTCATGCTGCTTGCCAGTGTTATTCTTACTATATTATTACGCTTCACTTCATTAGGGGAATCAACGCTAGAAATGGCTACATTATTAATCAGCTTTATTGCGTTGTTTACAGGGGGTTTGATTGCTGGATTAAAAGCTAAGCAGAAAGGAATTCTGGTCGGAGCGATTACGAGTTTATTATTTACCTTTATGGTATTTTGTTATCGTTTCCTTGGGCTACATCTTAGTTTTTCAATAGTGGAACTGGTTAACCACGCAGCATATCTATTGCTTGCTATGATTGGAGCAATTATTGGTGTCAATTTTTCTAATGAAGAAGAATAAAAAAAATTGCTCTTTCTCAGCAAATTGGATGCAATATATGTTTCTATTCTATTGAAAAAAACCATGACATCTAAAAATGCCATGGTTTTTTGTTTACTAGCTTTGTTCTACTACTTCTCTTACAGCGGAACGGTCATATGTAAGTTTCGTTCCATCTCCTGCTTGAAGTACGATTTGGTCTTCATCCAAAGCATGTACTGTTGCATGGAATCCACCAATAGTAACAATTTTATCTCCTTTTTTCAACTCCGCTTGCATTTGACGAACCTGCTTTTGTTTTTTCTGTTGTGGTCTAATTAATAGAAAGTAGAAAATCACAATCATCAATATAAGCGGCGCAAAAGTTGCTAACATTTCCATTCACTTCGCCCCCTTTCTAGAAGTTCTTTGCATTTGGTTTGTTAAAACCATATTGTTCAAAGAATTCCTCTTTAAAATCACCAAGTCGGTCTTGCATAATCGCTTCACGAACTTGCTCCATTAATTTTAACAGAAAATATAGATTATGATAAGTAGTAAGTCTAAAACCGAAAGTTTCATTTGCTTTGACAAGGTGTCGGATATAAGCTCTTGTGTAATTTTTACATACATGACAGTCACAGTTCGGATCTAGTGGTGAAAAATCACGAGCATATTTAGCATTTCGAGCTACCAGCCTACCCTCAGAAGTCATACATGTACCATTACGTGCAATCCTAGTCGGCAACACACAATCAAACATATCTACACCACGAATGGCACCATCAATTAACGAATCTGGTGAACCTACACCCATTAGATATCGAGGCTTGTCTGCAGGAAGAAGTGGTGTCGTGAATTCTAGTACACGATTCATCACATCTTTCGGCTCCCCTACCGATAATCCGCCGATCGCATAACCCGGAAAATCTAACGAGGTTAAGTCTTGTGCGCTTAACCGACGTAAGTCCTCATATTCACCACCTTGCACAATGCCAAACAATCCTTGGACATCCTTTCTTTCATGCGCTTCTAGACATCGCTCCGCCCAGCGGCTTGTACGTTCTACTGACTTTTTCATATAGTCATATTCCGCCGGATATGGAGGGCATTCATCAAAAGCCATCATTATATCTGAGCCTAGTGCATTTTGAATCTGCATCGCTTTTTCAGGAGATAAAAATAGTTTTTCACCACTTAAATGATTTCTAAAATGAACGCCTTCCTCTTCAATTTTGCGCAAATCACTTAAACTGAATACTTGAAAACCTCCTGAATCGGTAAGAATCGCACCATCCCAATTCATAAATTGATGCAAGCCACCTGCTTCTTTGACAATATCTTCTCCAGGTCGTAACCATAAATGATAGGTGTTAGAAAGAATGATATTTGCGCCCATCTCTTTTAGATCCTCAGGACTCATTGTTTTAACAGTAGCCAATGTACCAACAGGCATAAAGGTTGGTGTATCGAATGATCCGTGTGGTGTATGAACTTTTCCAAGTCTTGCACCTGTTTGTTTACATGTTTTAATATGTTCATATCTTATTGCAGTCATATTGGTTTTGGTTTCCTTTCCTTACAAAATTAGCATGGCGTCACCAAAGCTAAAAAACCGGTAACGTTCAGCAACTGCTTTGTTGTAAGCTTCTAAAATAAACTCCCTGTCAGCTAATGCACTAACTAGCATAATCAACGTTGATTTGGGTAAATGGAAGTTGGTGATTAACCCGTCGATCGCTTGAAATTCATATGGCGGATAAATAAAAATGTCTGTCCATCCATTGCGTTCTTCAAATGTCCCACCTGTATCTCTTGCTATCGTTTCTAATGTTCTAGTGGAAGTAGTTCCTACCGAGATAATCCGATCCCCACGAGCTTTTACTGCATTTAATTGATCCGCAGTCTCCTGTGTCATCTGATAGAATTCGGCATGCATTTCATGTTCTTCAATTTTATCGACGTTGACCGGACGGAATGTTCCCAAGCCTACATGGAGCGTAATAAAAGCAATTTCCACTCCTTTTTGCTTTATTTGCTCTAATAACTCTTCTGTGAAATGCAAGCCTGCAGTCGGTGCAGCTGCAGAACCTTTTTCCTCTGCATATACCGTTTGGTAACGATCCCGCTCATCTAATTGTTCTTTAATATATGGCGGGAGTGGCATTTCTCCTAATTCATCCAATACTTCATAAAAAATTCCATCATATTGAAATTGGAGCACACGTCCCCCATGTTCTTTCGTATCTATACATGTAGCGGTAAGCTTGCCTTCACCGAAACTTATTCGGGTACCCTCTTTTACTTTTTTGGCGGGCTTGACGAGCACTTCCCAATTATCAGCTTCCAGCTGGGTCAACAATAACACTTCAACTTTTGCACCTGTATCTTCCTTAACCCCATATAGCCTAGCTGGTAACACTTTCGTATTATTCAAGACTAAACAATCACCTGGTTGTAAAAAACCCAAAATATCATAAAAATGATGATGGGTAATCGAACGATTCTCTCGATTTAACACCATCAAACGAGAATTTGCCCGCTCCTCTAATGGAGTCTGCGCAATTAATTCTTCTGGTAGATCAAAATCAAAATCTTCTATTTCCATCTTTCTGCTCCTTTTTACCACAGCGCTAACCATCAATAGGGCCAAAAATACCACCATGATGGAAATTTCACTTTATTTGAAACGTCCAATAATAGCAAAGATTAATGTTAATATAATACTGATTACAATCGAAGTCACAATCGGAAAATGAAAGGAAAAGTTCCCTTTTTTAAAGCTAATGTCTCCTGGCAACTTCCCAATAAATCCCCATAACAGGCCAACGATAATAAACACAATCCCTATTACAATAAAGATTTTGCCGAACTCCGTCAAGCTTCAGGCACCTCCCGCTTCAAATGTGCATATGCTTTAGGTGTCACTAATCTCCCTCTTGGCGTCCGCTGGATAAAGCCTTGTTGTAATAAATATGGTTCATACACATCTTCAATCGTTTGTGATTCCTCACCAATAGAAGCTGCGATCGTATCTAATCCGACTGGGCCACCTTTGAAACCATCTATCATCGCTAACAATAATTTATGATCAATATGGTCTAGTCCTTCTTGGTCAACCTGTAACATTTGTAGTGCTTTTTGTGTGGTCTCTAGAGATATACTAGCTTCCCCTTTAACCTGAGAAATATCGCGAACTCTTTTTAATAAACGATTGGCAATACGTGGTGTCCCTCGAGACCTTCTGGCGACTTCTAGTGCAGCTACTTTATCTATTTCTACCTGAAATATATCAGCGGTTCGTTCAACAATGGCACAAAGGTCCACTACCTCATAAAATTCCAAACGAGCCAATACTCCAAATCGGTCTCGTAACGGCGCAGATAACAGCCCTGCACGTGTTGTTGCCCCCACTAAAGTGAATGGTGGTAAGTCTAATTGGACGGAACGAGCACTTGGTCCTTGACCTATGACAATATCTAAACAAAAGTCCTCCATCGCCGGATATAATATTTCCTCCACTGCACGTGGCAAGCGATGTATTTCATCAATAAAAAGGACATCTCCTACTTCCAATGAAGATAATATCGCTGCTAAATCCCCAGATCGTTCAATAGCAGGTCCAGACGTCTGTTTAAATTGCACACCCATTTCATTCGCAATAATCTGGGCCATCGTTGTTTTACCCAGTCCTGGTGGACCATATAATAAGACATGGTCTAAGGCTTCATTACGCATTTTAGCCGCCTCAATAAATATCGAGAGGTTTTCTTTTGCTTTATGTTGGCCGATATATTGCTTTAAGACTTTCGGGCGGAGACTGAGCTCTTCTACTACATCTTCTTCTTGTATTTCACTTGAAATGATCCGCTCTTCCATTATAGGTCTCCTTTCACCTTACTTCATTGAAAAACTTAACTTATCATAGCTATCATTGAAAATTTATTTTTTCTACTAAGCGATAAATATAGATAAGTGTTTATTTTGATAATAGTGCTAAACCTTTACGTATATATGTATCAGCTGTATCACTGTGCTCTTTTGTTAGTACTGGTTTTATCTGATTAATTTCTTTTTCTGAATAACCAAGTGCCTTTAATGCTTCAATAGCTTCTTGTAATGCTTCATTACTTTCAGGAACACTTTCGTGTCCTTGCGACATATGTTCTGTTTGGTAGTCAAAAGGTAGCTTTCCTTTTAGATCAAGAATCATCTGTCTCGCTGTTTTTTTTCCGACACCTGGAAAGCTTGTTAAAAATTTTTCATCTTCTTGTTCAATTGCCACCACAAAGTCTCGTACAGAAGTAGTAGCTAGAACAGCTAGTGCTCCTTTTGGACCAATGCCCGATACGTTTAGAATTTGAGCAAACAATGATTTTTCTTCTTGATTTCGAAATCCGTATAAAATTTGGGCATCTTCTCTTACATAATGGTAAGTATAGACCTTTTGCCTTTCTCCCTCTCGTGCTTGGAAACGATAAGGATTTGGACAAATCACCTCATATCCAACCCCATTTGTTTCCAAAATAATCGCTTGCTCAGTTATTTCTGCTACTTCCCCATTTATATACGCAATCATATCACGAACTCCTCTTTGATCCAATTTCTATATTTATTTACAATCATACGTTCGTATTTAATCTTAGCTTATCTTAGATCGTTTATCAAGGTAAGAGATGGCAGAATAAATGAAAGTAAGTGAGTCACACTTTCCAACCATTAATAGATAATAAGATAGTACAACAGATTCCCCATGTAGAAATATTATGCTGAGCAGAATGGAAATGAACCATACTTTTATTCCAATTAAAAAGTCGAACGATGAATACTCATCGTTCAACTATTAACTGCTTCCACATCTTGATAAGACCGAAATGTTTCCAATACCTCTAAATAATCTTGTTTCGTATTAATTTTTATTCCCTCTTTTAATTGTTCATATAAATGTGTTTCAAGTTCTTCTGTATCAATTTGATAAAAAGATTGCACAGCAGACTCCTGAACGGGAACACCTTCAAAAATAGTTAGTTGACCATTCTTGATGCCAAAATATCCGTTTGCTTTCAGATATGGAGAAATATCATCGACTTCTTTACGGAATCGGATAAAACCTTCTTTCTGCTCCACTACTTGCCATTCTTGATATTCTGACCAAAAATCTTCCATTGAAGCTATCGTTTCCTTTACATAGTCTGTTTCAATATTACCATCTATATATTGTTTTTCTAAAGTTAGTTCAATTGTTAGCGGGTCTTGTGACATGACCATTACTTCTTGCTCTTTTTCTTCTGATCCCTCTTGTTCAAAAAATGATTGAAAACTAATGAACCCAACTATTAAAACAACGACACCATTTAATAATAACCATAGTTTGCCCATAATGACCCTCCAATCGAGCTTTGTTATTATTAGGGTGTCCAATTTTAGAAAATATAACCACAATATAAGAAAAGGTCAGAAAGTTATACTCCTTCATTTTTGCATTTTAACGACTAATTATCATTTTTACATGTATTAATTTTTCACGGCTATTCCGTTACTCTTTTCCACCATTATTAATTCTCTAGCATATTACGTTATATAAAATCAATAATTCCACTTACTATTTTTAGCTAAAAGCAATAATGACACTCTCCTCCCTTTCCAGTTATGATGTTAATTAACTTAACACTCATTGTTTGATTAAATTACATACTAACTTAATAGAATTTCTTTATAAAGGGTGGGAATCATGGAACAACAAGCAGCGTATAATCTGAAACCTAAGAAGCAACGCAAATTTAAAATGCCACATATTTACTCAATTCTTTTTATATTAGCAACACTCGCCGCCTTGGCAACCTACATTATCCCTGCAGGAATTTATGATAGAGTGGATGGACCCGAAGGAAGAACAACAATTGATCCGAATTCCTACCAAACACTTGAAAGTAATCCAATTGACTTCGTAGGTTTTATCAGCGCCATTCCTTTAGGACTTATCGATGCTGGAGAAGTAGTTTTCTTTACATTTATCATCGGTGGTATGTTTATGGTCCTCCGTAGAACTGGCATCATTGATATTGCCGTCGATAGATTAACAAGAAGGTTCAAGAATAACAAGATTATAGTCATTCCAACATTGATGTTTGTATTTGCATTAATTTGCAGTATGATTGGTACCCAAGAGCTTACATTAGTATATGTGCCGGTTATTCTCCCATTACTCATTGCGCTTGGATATGATTCCATAACTGCGGTAGGAATAGCACTGATCTCTACCACTGCAGGGTTTACAGCTGGTGTGTTAAACCCTATCAATACAGGACTAGCTCAACAAATCGCAGACATATCTTTATATTCTGGAATAGGATTAAGATTGCTTTTGTTTTTCACATTAGTTAGTATTGGTTGCATATGGGTAATGCGTTACGCAAAAAAAGTTGAAAGAAATCCAGTTGTCAGCTTAACTTTTAAAGAAGATCAAGAGAAAAGAAAAAAATACAACTCTATCAAAAACATGAAAAAAATCAAAGTGAATCGAAAGCAAAAGTATGCTGGATTTGTAGCTATATTATTTGTCGGATTATTAGTTTATGGTGTACTCAGGCATGGTTGGTTTATGATCGAAATGGCTGGTTTATTTATTATTATGGGGATAGTGGTAGGGTTAATTGCAGGGTTAAACACTAGCCAGATTGCAAAGGCGTTCAATGACGGGTTTCACGATGTTTTGATGGGAGCTATAATAGTTGGTTTAGCACGAGCAGTAGCAGTTATCATGGAAGAAGGTCAAGTAATGGATACCGTCATTTATGGTTTAGGACAAGCAGTGGAAAACTTACCAACCGTGTTAGGTGCGACTGGGATGTTTGTTATTCAATTATTATTTAATTTCCTTATTCCTTCAGGTAGTGGTCAAGCGCTAGTAACCATGCCGATATTGGCACCCTTATCAGATTTAATGGAGGTTACAAGACAAACTGCCGTCTTATCCTATCAACTTGGTGATGGGATCGGGAATATTTTATACCCTACATCTGGATATTTCATGGCCACATTAGCACTAGCTGGAGTAGCTTGGCAAAAATGGGTCAAGTTTTATCTACCATTATTTTTTATTTGGATAGGCGTAGCCCTAATATTCTTGATAATTTCTCAACTGATTGGTTGGCATGGTTAATGATTAAATCCATTTGAAAACGACTGTCACCTAAAGGTATAAATACAACTTAGCCTCTGGTTTTCACCTGTCAGCAAGTCTTCTTTACCGTAGGACGATTTGTGAAGTTGCCTAGTTTCTGATCGCTCGGAGCTAGACAAACACCTTACTTTTATACTTTCTTTCATTAGAACAAAAACACGAACATTAAGATTGATGTTCGTGTTTTGATCATAAACCGAATGCTTCTTTCCCAGCGTCTTTGTCTATTATATTTGTTCCATAATCTCTTCGCTTGCTTCCATATTATGGTACACTTCTTGGACATCTTCCATATCTTCAAGCATTTGAACTAGCTTAACCATTTTGTTACCAGCACTTTCATCCACTTCTGAAAGTGTTTGAGGTATCATGGTTATTTCTGCTGTTTCAAAAGTAAATCCACTTTGCTCAAGGTTTGTTTTGACATCTTGAAAATTCTCAGGATCCGTGTAAATTTCATAGGCATCTTCCACTGTTTCCATTTCTTCTGCACCAGCTTCAATCGCCTCTAGCATTACTGTATCTTCATCTGCATCTGTCTTACTTTGATCAATTACAAGAAATCCTTTGCGATCAAACATGAAAGCTACACAGCCGTTCTCACCAAGATTACCTCCATTTTTACTAAATGCATGTCTTAATTCAGAGGCTGTCCTATTTTTATTATCGGTTAACACTTCCACCATTACAGCGGTCCCGCCAGGTCCGTATCCTTCGTATGTTAATTCTTCGTAATTAGCTCCGTCCAAGTCACCTGTTGCTTTTTTAATAGCTCGATCTATGTTTTCATTCGGCATGTTATCAGACTTTGCTTTTTCTACTGCTAGACGTAAACTCGCATTCATATCGGGATCTCCGCCACCTTGTTTCGCAGCAAGATAAATATCTTTGGCATGCTTCATAAAAATTTTACCACGTTTAGCATCCTGTGCATTTTTTCTTCTTTGGATATTTTTCCATTTAGAATGTCCTGCCATGCTTTATCACCCTCTCATAATCTGTCTTCGTATCCATAATTACTTTATCATAACTTGCAAAAATTGAAAATATAGTGAATCATAAGTCCAGAACAGACATCCATGCAATACTATTTTCTGATTATGTTGTGCCTCCTTCATTTTAAATAAAAAAGACGATCCAATCCATTATTGAATCGTCCTTTCTTTTTATTATCGGCTGCCACCGCAACCACAGTCATTTTTTTTCGGTTGACTATAAGACATTTCTTGTTGACCATATGGCTGATATGGCATTTGTTGCATGCCTTGCACATCATATGACGGCATTAATGGATAATTTGGTGCACCTGGTTGTGGAATCATTGGTTCACCATGCATCGGAACTGCCATATTTGGTTGGTGGTGCATCGGCATATGTTGTTGCATGTGTTGGTGATGATATGGCATCACTTGATTCTGTGGCATGTGCGCTGGTCCCCACGGCATTGGTTGACCTTGATTTTCATTCATAGATGGCATTTGTGCTTGATACCAGCCTGAATGTGGTTGAGAAGAATGACCGTCGCTTTGTGTCGGCTTTGATTGCACACCCATCACGTGTGATTGAGAACCTTCTGAAAACGGGTAATGATGCATGTGGTGCGAATGTGGCATATGTCCCATATGGCCACCACCATAAGGAATACCATCCTGTGAATAACATGGTGCCTGTATTGGCATTGGTAATGGCTGCGGCTGATGGTAATGTGGTTTCATCGGTTTGTGTTCGGGTTTCTTATGATCCTCCACTCCAGCTACATGATCGTCATCTTTTGGCATTTTTGTTGGGTGTATATGCGTTTCAAAATTATTAGTTAAATGCGTCCATTTCATATCTTGTGATGGTTGAGCTGGCATAGGTGGTGCCGGCTGTACTGGTTCTGGTGGTTGTTTATTAAAATGAATTGGCAAGGAAGGCATTTCCTTTTTTAAAGGCTCCCATTTTTTGTCTTCATCCTCTTCAATTGCAGGTAAAATTTGACTTGGCGTTTGTTTCGGTGGTATCATCTCCTGTTTGTCTTTTTTATCGGTTGGTGCGGGTTGGACTTGTTGTTTTTTGTTGCTTGGAGCAGGCTGTTGTTTTTGTTCGGATGTTGTTGGCACTTTTATCTTCATTCCTGGCATAATCATTTCAGGATTTGAAATCTGAGGATTTGCTGCAATAACATCATCAAGGCTAACCCCATATTTTTGCGCAATCTTCCAAAGTGTTTCATCTTTTTGCACAATATGAATTTTCAAAGCAATTTCTCCTTTCTACATAATAAGTATGGAAGGGCATTTGTCTCGGTCTAATCCATCTTCTTTAACAACATATGCAAAATGCCTAAAATGTTGATTAAAAATGAAGAGGTTGAGACAAAAGAGTTATGAAGAAGGGAAAATCAACATTGAAAATCACCGTTTCAACAATATACTACACTTCCCCCAGGTACAGCTTTAGCTAACTTTGCAAACCCATTTGGTAAAGTCAATCTTCAGGTCGTGTGAGTTTCGAAGATCAGGATGATCAAGTGTCGGCGTTGGTCACAGCAACCTTCGTATTTTGCCTGATTTAGCTTGTTTCGGATCCTCATTCTCTCTATTTCGTTTTGTTCTAACCATTTATCCCGAGTCAGCTTGCTCACCCATCAACTAAATTATAAATACTAACTTTTCTGACCGATCAGCTGTTAAGTTATCGTTTTTGCAACATTCGATTAAGTGCTTTTTTTGCGTCTCGGGCAATCTCGTTGGACACACTAATCTGATTAGTATTTTTACCTTCACTTACTTCTTCCAATGCCCACGTTAAATGGGGTAAATCAATACGATTCATCGTTAAGCACGGACACATAAACGGATTGAGTGAAATAATCTGTTTATCTGGATGATTGTGGATTAAGCGATTAACTAAGTTCATTTCGGTACCGATTGCCCACTTGCTACCTGTTGGTGCTTTTTCAATTGTTTCGATAATATATTTCGTTGAACCGGCAAGATCTGCCTGTTGCACGACCTCATACTTGCATTCTGGATGAACAATTATATGCATATTGGGATAATTTTTGCGTACTTGCTCGATATTTTTGGTAGTAAAATTTTCATGTACGGAACAATGTCCTTTCCATAAAATGACACGTAGATGTTCTTCTGAATCACCCTCATATTCTAGTTTTCTGGCAACTGGGTCCCAAACTGCCATTTGTTCTAACGGGATGCCTAATTCTACGGCAGTGTTTCGTCCTAGATGCTGATCAGGTAAAAATAGTATACGCTGTTTTTGTTCGAATGCCCATCGTACCATTTGTTTCGCATTTGATGAGGTAACTGTCGCTCCACCACGTTGTCCAACAAAGGCTTTAATTGCTGCGGTTGAATTAACATACGTTAAAGGGAGAATAGTATCCCCAAACAGGACCGTTAATTCCCTCCATGCCTCCTCTGTCTGTTTATCATCTGCCATATCTGCCATTGAACAACCTGCACGCATATCTGGCAAGATTACTTTTTGATAGTCAGCTGTTAATATATCAGCTGTTTCTGCCATAAAATGAACACCACAAAAAACAATATATTTCGCCTTTTGCTTAGCTGAAACTTGGGCCAATTGCAATGAATCTCCACTTGCATCAGCGAATTGGATTACTTCATCCTTTTGATAGTGATGACCTGGAATAAATAAGTCTTCGCCCATTTGTTGTTTAATCTTTTTTATTCTTTCCAACATCTCTTCATTACTCATATGCTGATACTTTTCTGGCAATTGTTGATGTGCCGTAAATAATGTTGCTAGGTTCATTTTGCTCCCCCCATAATGTTAAAGCTAATATCTAACGCTTGCGCTGAATGGGTAATAAACCCGAGTGAAATCGCATTTACACTGGTATTCTTAAAATGGTGAATGTTATCAACTGTGATATTCCCCGAAGCTTCTGTCATGATGTAATCCGGCACTAGATCGATTACCTCTTTTATTTCTAGCGGTGACATATTATCGAACATAATAACATCGACACCTGCAGTAATCGCTTCTTGTAACTGCTGTTTGTTTTCGATTTCTACTTCGATTTTTACCATATGCCCTGTCATTGTTCTGATTTTATGGACGGCTTCGGTGATCGATCCTACTGCTGCTATGTGGTTGTCCTTTAACATCACCGCATCATCAAGTCCAAAACGGTGATTCACTCCACCACCACAACGAACAGCATATTTTTCCAACATACGTAATCCTGGTGTCGTTTTACGTGTATCGGTTACTTGTATCTGATCATTATCTAATTGACGGATTGTTTGAGCAGTTATAGTCGCAATACCACTTAATCGTTGAAGAAGATTTAAAATAACCCGCTCTGAAGTTAATAAAATAGCATATGGGCCCGTTACTTTTGCAATGACATCTCCTCGCTTTACTTGTTGACCATCTTTTATGTTGAGGTCCAATTTTATTTTTTTATCAAATAGCTGATAAGCTTGTTCTAAGATTACTTCACCTGCAAAAACACCTTCTTGTTTTGCAATAAATTCTCCTATTCCATCAGGGCATGTCTGATCGAAAATATAATTACTTGTTATATCTCCGCTTCTGATATCTTCCTGAAAAAAATGCTTTAACTGTTCCTTTACATATAGTTTGTTCATACACTTACTCCTTGTTTTGTTAATTGAAAGGTAATAGATTTATTTTTCCAATAGGAGCTTTCATTTGGATAGTCGATTCGATAATGAGCTCCTCTACTTTCTGTTCGTTTGCTCGCTGCTTTAGTGACGAGCAGGGCTACTAGTAGATGGTGCTGTAGCTGAACTTGATTATGTGATAAACGATAAGTACTTAAATCCTCTTCCGAAAGAATCGTAAATTCCCCTAACCAATCCAGCATTGTTTTTAATCCTTTTTCATCTCTATTAATCCCTACATTATCTGTCATTTTTTTACGTAATTGCTTTAAATCCGGCTGTCGTATTGCTATTGGAAATGGTTGTCGCTCTGGAATTTTGTAAAAGGTAAGGCATGATTGTTCTTTTAAATATTCTGCTAACCTTGTGGCAAAAACCATTCCCTCTAATAATGAGTTACTCGCTAGTCGATTTGCTCCATGTACATGTGTACAAGCTACTTCACCAATCGCATATAGTCTAGGAATATTTGTCCTTCCCAATAAGTCTGTTTCTACACCACCCATCGAAAAGTGCGCACCTGGCTTTACTGGAATCATTCCTTGCTTCAGATCTATGTTATCCCTTTCACATATAGACGTAATAAAAGGAAATGTAGTCTGAAAGTTTTTGATATTACTAATATCTAAATATATTTGATTCCCTTTTGTTAACTCGGTCATCATGACCCGAGCTATAATGTCCCGAGGAGCAAGATTTTCCAATGGATGAACACCTTTCATAATCTCCCTGTAGTTCTGATCCACGAGAATCGCGCCTTCTCCCCGAACTGCCTCTGAAATCAAATCGTTGTAACTAGTCTGTGTTGCCAGCATTGTCGGGTGAAATTGAACAAATTCAAGGTCAGATACATGAGCACCAGCACGATAAGCTATTGCTATCCCGTCACCAGTAGTACTTGGATCGTTGGAAGTATTTTCATAAAGACTACCAAATCCTCCTGTTGCCAAAACTGTATGATCTGCAGAGAAATGGTGGTATTGATCTTGTTGATCAATAGTAGTGATCCCTTTACATTCTCCTCCTTCGACTATACAACCTACGGCAAGATGCCCTTCTTTAATAGTGATTTTCCCTTTTAGATAGTTTTGATAAAAGTTAATCAAGTATTTACCAGTTTGATCACCACCTGCATGAACAATTCTTCGCTCACTATGGGCCCCTTCACGTCCTAACATAAGTGCACCATGTTGATCACGATCAGCTGGAAAACCTTGGCCCAGAAGACCTCTTACTACTTTTTGCCCTTCCTTTACCAATATTTCGACGGCAATTCGGTGATTATGGAAGGCGCCCGCTTTTAATGTATCATCTACATGAAATTGCCATTGATCCTTTGGAGAAATAACAGCTGCTATTCCTCCTTGGGCACGGATAGAGTTACTATCTTGTGTTGAGTTCTTGGTAAGAATGGTGACCTCAGCATATCGCCATAATTTACTCGCTAACACATAAGCGGAAAGGCCTGATCCAATAATGACAATTTTTTGTCGTTGCAAATACAACACCACACTTTACATTTGTCTTTACAGATATCTTTACATATAATAAGTGATATGACAAGTACTTTTTATAAGAAAGGTTGATTCGATGGTTTATTGTGATTATGCTGCGACCACTCCCATGTCAAATTTAGCGTTGGACGTATATCGAAATGTGGCGAGCGATTATTTTGGAAATACTAGTAGCTTGCACGATATAGGCGGGAAAGCAAAAGATATATTAGAAAGTGCAAGAGAAATGATGGCAACATTTCTACATACGGAAGCAAGCCAAATTGTATTTACTAGTGGAGGAACGGAAAGTAACCTGTTAGCTATTGATACCCTATTAAGAGCTAGTAACATAAAAGGAAACAAGCATATCATTACAACGGAAGTAGAACACAGTTCACTCTATTACTATCTTAAAGAGTTAGCAAATCAAGCTGATTTCGAGGTAACTTTTTTATCAGTCAATTCCAATGGACAAATCGACCTTTCAGATCTCGAAAAGTCAATCCAGCCTAACACTTGCCTTGTATCTATTCAGCATGTTAATAATGAAACCGGCGTGATCCAGCCGGTAAAAGAAATTGGGGAGTTATTACAGGAGCACCATATACCTTTTCATAGTGATATGGTTCAAGCTTTTGGTAAAATAGATATACAGCATCTGCTACCATTTATTGACTGTATCACAATTTCGAGTCATAAAGTTTTTGGCCCTAAAGGAGTTGGCGCAATTTATTTTTCGAAAAGTTTAACATTAACACCACATCCTGTTTCCACTAATCACGAGTATGGATTAAGACCTGGGACAGTGAATGTTCCTGGGATAGCTGCATTTGCTGCAGCAGCTTCAGAATGTGTAAAACATATTACAACCAACCAAGAACACTTACAGTACATACGAAACCTTTTTATTCACAAATTAAGTGCTCATGACATTCCCTTACAGCCAATTGTCACTGATAACCAATGTCCAAGTATTATCGGTTGTATTAGTGATTTTGTACAAGGTGACTATGTCATGCTAGAATATAATCGACATGGCATAGCTATTTCAACTGGAAGTGCTTGTAGTATTGGGGCCACAGAATTTCCAAGATCCATTCAACCGTTTATTCGTGAATTTGAAGAAAGTAAACGATTTGTGCGGTTTTCTTTTAGTCATCACACTACGGAAAAAGATATTAATAAAATAGTGGAAGCATCGAACATCATATTTAACCAATTGAAAAGGGAGAGACAAAGCTATGAAGAAAAAATTAACTGGTAAAGCCAGGCGTGATAGTCTCCTAACCTGGCTACAAGAAAGTAATACACCTTTAACAGGAACGGAGCTGGCTGAGAAAGCGAATGTAAGTCGGCAAGTAATAGTTCAGGATATATCCTTGCTAAAGGCGCACAACCACCCAATTATCGCTACAAGTAATGGCTATTTATATATGAGAGCAGATAATACAAAAACAGAATTCCGACGTGTAATAGCTTGTAAACATCATGGCAAAGAAACAAAGGAAGAATTATACACGATAGTAGATCACGGGGTAACAGTAGAGGATGTTATCATTGAGCACCCTATTTATGGTGATTTGAAAGCATCCTTGATGGTAAGCAGTCGAGCTGATGCTGACCAGTTTGTTCACAAAATTCAAGAGAAGAACGCGCCATATTTACTGGAACTAACAGGAGGCATCCATAATCACACGATTGCTGCTACTGATGAATGGAAACTGGATCAAGCTTATGAAGCGTTAAAGGTTAAAGGGTTTATAGTCGAACAATAGTATTAAAAAGTACTAAGATAAAAGCAAAACGCTTGCGATTATACCGCAAGCGTTACGCCATTTCCACTGTGTACGTAATACGGATAACTTCCTAGTAATGATACTTTACAACCTAGAGATTCTATTTCAGTCATAGCATTTGGAATGAGAACGTCATCCATTTTTTGCTCAATGTCAATCAAGAAATAGTAATTTCCGAGCCCCGTTTTCATTGGACGTGACTCAATTTTTGATAAGTTCAAATTACGCCATGCAAATGCAGAAAGTACTTGATGCAACGCTCCAGGCTGATCAGATGGTAGAGTGACTGTTATTGTGGTTTTATAGCCTTTTTCCTCCAGTTTATTAGAAGTTAATTCTGTTTGTTTTTTATGCAACACTACAAAACGCGTATGATTATTATGAAAATCATGGATATCTTTTTTTACAATTGATAAACCATATTCTTTTGCAGCTAGATGATTAGCAATTGCTGCAATATTTTGCTCTGGGTGTTCACTGACAAATGCTGCTGCTGCACCAGTTGAAGTCACAGAATGTGTAGGTACGTTTGCTAATTCCTTACGTAAAAAGCTATGACATTGTGCAATAGCATGGGAATGAGAATAAACACCTTCTATTGCTGTTCTTTTATCAACATTATCAGGATGCACCATCAAATGCTGACGAATAGGTACAATCACTTCACTTACAATGTTGACATCCTCCGCTTGAATTAAATAGTCTAATGTTATGTTAACAGTACCTTCAATTGCATTTTCCAAAGGTAAAACAGCATATGTTACTTCATTATGAACTACCGCATCAATACATTCTGGGATTGTGTTATATGCTTTTTTAACTTCTCCATTAAACATGGTATCTACAGCAATTTTAGTGAAAGTTCCCTTTGGTCCTAAATAACCGATTGTTTCCTTCATATAGCTTGCTCCCCCTATGTTATGAAACACCTGAACTTAATATTTCTACCTGATTAACAAATTCAATCTGTTTTAATTGATGTAAAAGCTGATCAATCTCGATTATCATTCCATTCGTATTTAAAGATAAGGTTACGTTGGCTTTTCCTTGAATTGGTATTGTCTGATGAATGGTTAATATATTACATCCGGCCTGTGCGACAACTGATAATAACTGGGACAATACACCTGTTTGATCCTCCAAATGAAAAAACAGTGTGATCATCTGCTCTTTTACCATATGTTGAAACGGAAACACAGCATCACGATATTTGTAAAAGACACTTCGAGACAGGCCGACCTGACGTGTTGCCTCATGAATAGAATCAACTTTATGGGTTTCTAATAATTTTTTTGCTTCTAAGGTTTTTTTCATCCCATCCGGTAAAAAAGCTTCACTTACCAGATAGAATTTTTCATTTTTCGCAGACATCCACATTCCCCTTTTTATACGATAGGAAAAAATAAAATTATATGGATTATAGTATGAATCCTTTCCCAAAGGCACTTGGCGATAAGTTTAAATCTTTCTAGTCACCGGATGGTCTTGCTACTACGCATATTAACAATTATTCCATAAACTCGAATTCATAATCAAGCAGTCGGACTGTATCTCCATCTTTTGCCCCACGTTCTCTTAGTGCATCATCTACCCCCATTGCACGCAACTGTCTTGAAAAGCGTTGCACTGATTCGTCACGATTGAAGTCAGTCATTTTAAATAACTTCTCGATTTTTTGACCATATAGAACAAAGGCGCCATCAGGATCTCGGGTGATTGAGAAGGCTTTCTCCTCCTTTGTAAATCGGTAAATAACCCGGTCCTCACTATCTTCAAGTGGTTTATAATTTTTCGGAATTTCATCAAGTTTATTCGCTACGGCAAATAATAAATCTCGAATTCCTTCTTTGGTAACTGTTGAAATCGGGTAGATTGGATAGTCCTCTTCTAATTGTTCTTTAAAGAAGGCTAACTGTTCTTCTGCTTCAGGTACATCCATTTTGTTCGCAACGATCATCATCGGTCGCTCTAGTAATGTTGGATCATATTGCTCCAATTCTTTATTAATGGTAATAAAATCTTCGTAAGGATCTCTTCCTTCTGTTGCTGCCATATCCAATACATGTAAAATAACACGTGTACGTTCTACATGTCGCAAAAATTGATGACCAAGCCCAACACCTTGATGTGCACCTTCGATTAAACCTGGTAAATCTGCCAAGACAAAACTGCGTTGATCTGCTGTATCGACAACACCTAAATTAGGTTGTAAGGTCGTAAAATGATAATCAGCTATTTTCGGCCTTGCAGCACTAACAGTAGATAACAGTGTAGACTTTCCAACGCTTGGGAATCCTACTAAACCGACATCTGCAATTAATTTTAATTCAATTTGGATGTCACGTTCTACACCTGGCTCGCCGTTTTCTGCAATTTCTGGTGCAGGATTTCTTGCTGATGCAAATCGGATATTCCCCCTGCCACCACGGCCACCTTTCGCTATGACCGCTCGTTGTTTATGTTCTATCAAATCGGCAAGTACTTCACCTGTATTGACATCTCTTACTGTGGTACCTGGTGGAACTGCTAATACTAATGGTTCTGCATTTTTTCCATGCATCCCTTTCCCCATACCATTTTCACCGCGTTTTGCTTTAAAGTGCTTATTATAGCGAAAATCCATTAGCGTGTTTAAACCTTCGTCTACTTCAAAGATAACATCTCCACCATTTCCCCCATCACCACCTGCAGGGCCTCCCATTGGGACATATATCTCACGTCTGAACGCAACAATACCGTTACCTCCGTCACCGGCTTTCACATATACTTTGACCTGATCGACAAACATGTTGTCTCACCTTCTTTCGTTATTCATACCACTCTATTCGTAATAGATCTTCCGTTGCTACACTTTCAATAAAGGATAAAGCTTCTAAGTTTTCTTTAAGTGTATCAATCTCCATCCAATTTAAATCAAATGTTAAGTGAATATGTATAGTATGATTCACTTTTTTAAAAATAAGCGTACCTATATATTCTTCATATTCCTTCTGATAAGAAGGTAATATTTGAAATATTTTTTGTATTTTTGCAAGTAATGCTTCATCATCAATAATCACTGGTTGGTTGTCAACAAATGACTGAAAATGAAGCTGAAATGTTTCAGAACGCCAATTCAACTGATATAACCAAACCATTGTTTTCGGTATATTTAATCGATCCAAACCCCTTTCCTGATTGGATCTTTCTATGACTTCGTTTATTTTACTTTGTATTTTATCTAATTTCCCCATTTGAGCATAGCCCAAAATTAATTGCAGATCATTGAGCCAATCGTGACGATAATGTCTCAACATTTCGACTACATCTTGTTCTTTCAACACGTTCACCCCTCACACAATAAGCAAATTATAGCATAGAAATACAGAAGATTCATCCATATGTCGTTTATATCTATTAAAGCCATTACAAATAGACAACTACTGCGAACTAACAACAACTGTTCAGGATATGACTCTCTTCCAATCTTATTTTGGGTAATCCCGCATACCGCTATGATAAGATACCTCGCTTAACACATGCATGGCCTCAGGTGTCCGTAGCACCAGATGTATACTCCACTCCGTCTTAATGGAATTAAGCAAATCTCCAAAATCAGTTCGAAGTTTATCTATTTTTGCCGTTATAACTTCAAAAGAAAAGGCTCTAACCTTAAAAGATTAGAGCCTTTTTATTTCCTTATGCAGGATATACACTAACTTTTTTACGATCGCGTCCTAGGCGTTCGAATTTAACGACACCGTCTGCTTTAGCATATAGTGTGTCATCACCACCACGGCCTACGTTTACACCTGGGTAAACTTTTGTACCGCGTTGACGATAAAGGATGGAACCACCTGAAACGAATTGACCGTCTGCACGTTTAGCACCTAAACGTTTAGACTCAGAGTCACGACCGTTTTTCGTACTACCTACACCTTTTTTCGTTGCGAAAAACTGTAAATCTAGACGTAGCATGTTATTGCACCTCCTTATTTTTCAGAGATGGATATATACTGACCATAATCCCGCTCAACGGTTCGTAGAGAGACCACCATACCTTCCAATAGTAATGATACTTTATCTAACAGTTGATCATCTAATGAATGAGGAATAGTGACTTTCAGATAACCGCCCTCATCACCGGCCTGGTCAATGTCCAAATCAATCTCACATAACGTAAACACTGCATTGACAGAACCGAAAGAGATCGCAGATACAGCGGCACAAACTAAATCATGCCCATGTGGACCACTTCCCGCATGTCCAGTCAGTGTAAATGATTTAATATACGATTCTTCACGTTCAATTGTCACGTTAATCATACAAACAAACCTTACGCATTGATTTTTTCAATAGTAACTTTTGTGTATGGCTGACGGTGACCTTGTTTACGTGAATAGTTTTTCTTTGGCTTGTACTTAAATACAGTGATTTTCTTTTGACGTCCTTGCTTTTCTACTTTCGCAGTTACAGAAGCTCCGTCAACATATGGAGTACCAAATTTAGCTTCGTCTCCACCTACTGCAAGTACTTTATCAAATGTTACAGATTCACCAGCCTCAGCTGCTAGTTTTTCTATAAAAATTGATTGACCTTCTTCGACTTTTACTTGTTTTCCACCAGTTTCAATAATAGCGTACATTCTCTGCACCTCCTCATATGACTCAGACTCGCCATACAGGTAAGCTTACATAAGCTTTTAAAACCTGTTCTGTGCGGTTGTAGCAACGGGTGCTACATAAACAACAAAACGATCTTATCACATTTTACAGCATCTTGTCAATGACTATTTCCTTCTTATCTCCCATATACTGTTCAATTAATTCCCTACTGCCGGAACGGATTACCCGGTAATAAGGAACCGATTTATCTGTATAATAATACAACTCGATATGGACGGTTGATAGCCAATTATCATGAAGCGTTTCTTTAATAAAGGAATACAGGTCTGGATGAAGTGCAAGCAATAAACATTCCGTATTCCGGCTCCATTCCAGCAATTCACGTTCCAGTTGATATCCAATCGTCTCTACTGATAATACTGCTTCTCTACTTGCTCTTCTATCGGTTAAATGTTCTAATAGTCCAGTTCTTTCTCTTTTCCTCGTCATTTCTAATAACCCCAGCTGAGTAAAACCTAAAACCTCTGTTCGAATTGGATCTTTTTGTAATGCCTTCTTCATTTCTTTTATAATGACTGCTTCTTCTTTTTTAGCCATCTTCAAAAAATCAATGAGTATAATCCCTGAAATATTCCGTTTGCGAAGTTCTTCCACGCAATATTTTATTGACCTTTGATTAATACGAAACATTGTTTCCTGTTTGGCCTGTCGACTTTTAAACCGACTACTGTCAATATCGATCACTGTTAAAGTTTCTGTTTGTTCTACCGTAAGCGTAATGCCGTCCTGCTTACGAACCACCGGCTGAATAGCTTCTGTTAACCATCTGTTCACATCTTTACCTTCCATCTGATTAGCATCTTTCCTCACTCTCATCTTATCTGCTAAATGTGGAAAAGTTACCTTCATTTTTTGAAAGGCTTGAGGCTCATCAAACGTAATATCATCGAACAATTCTTTTTGATATTGATTTAACATTTGATCAGGAACCATTGGATATTTAAAAAGGAAATAGGGCGATTTATTTTGTGACGCTTCTCGTTGCAATTGTTGCCATTGTCTTCGACTAGCATCTAGTTCACTTCGTACCTCTTCTACTCCAGCGTTTGCTATCTCTGTTCGCAATATAACTCCTTCATTATCCATTAATTGATCGGAAAGGAACCTCTTCCATTTCTCTGTTACTGTCTCAGATAGTTTTTTAGAACTTGCTATATAATCACCATTTGGCAAATAAATGATTCGTTGCCCGCTAATCGTTATATTTGCAGTTAGTCGTGGCCCTTTATCCTGATAGGACTCTTTAATGACTTGGACGATAATACTTGCCCCATCAGTCAAATAAGACGCTAGCTTTTCATTTTTACTAATAAATGGGACTTCATTTTTGGGTAGAAAACCTACCTTCTGTTCCCCAATATCAATAAATGCTGCTTCAATACTTTCGTCAACATTTCGTACTTTCCCTTTATAGATCGATCCTAGATGGGCATCTTTGGATGGTCGATCTACAAATATATCCATACATTCCTTATCATCAAATAACAGTCCAATTTTTTCCGAGTATCTAGTGTAAAAATGTAACTTCTTCATCTTAATCCTCTTTCTATCCTTATCCAGTAAGTAAATGGCCCACACTCGAGTGGATTTTTTTCTGATCAAAATAGCTTCTTAAACAGTCACGTTCTGATAACCAATATGTTCTTCCATATTGATCATATACTTTGATACGATGATACGTATCTCTTTTAAATAAACGAAACAGCTCCAATAAACTAATGGAAGCAGGGACTTCAATCTCTATTTGTTTCCTATAATTAACACTCTTACTATATCGAGTCCATAAAAACCGCCACCATTTAAAATACCTTCGTTTCCATTCTAATCTATTTTCCCAAATTAAAAAAATCATAAGTAGTACAAAACTCAAAGAAAACAATGCTTGACTATAAACATAGATACTCAGAGAAACAACTGTTACTACTGATATGATAATCGTCCATTTATGAGAAGTTTGAAAAGAAAAAAACGATTCTAAACATAACTGGATAAGCTTTCCACCATCAAGTGGCCATATCGGTAATAAATTTCCCAGCAGTATAAATGTGTTATATTGATAGGCAAGCAGCAAGGTTGATTCAGGCAACAAGGCACTAATTTCAAGCAGGTAAATAACCATATAGATAACTATGTGTTGGAACGGACCAGCAATCGTTACTAGAAATTCTTCACGTATCGGCCTTGTCCCATACTCATCTGTTTCCATTACCCCACCAAAAACCCACAAAAAAATGCGCCGAATTCGCCACCTGAAAACGCGCGCGCTAATATAATGTCCCAATTCATGAATAGAAACGATGAAAAAAATGATAAAAAATTCAAGCAACATACCAGTAACAATAGCAACGAGTAAAAAGAAATATAGTATTGGGTGAATATGAATAGGCGGTAATTTAAAGTTGTTCATCAACATGTATCACCCGAATTGGATCTAAATATTCACGGTTTTTTTCAATTGCAAAATACATTGCTGTATTTGTTTCAGATGGTTCATAACTTCCAATTTTTTGATTTTCCCTAATTGATTGATAGGAATGAACGTCAATATTTGTTAAATTACCGTAAATTGACTTGCTGCGATCTGCGTGCTGAACAATCACGGTTTTACCAGTTCCACGATCATTACCGGCAAATAAAACAGTACCTGCGTCAACAGCAATTACCTCTGTTTCTTCAGCAGAGGAGATTAATATACCTTCACCATTTTCTTGAAAAGTCTGGTTGATTTGACCCGAGACAGGTAATGCAGTCGGCTCTATCTCCTCTTGACTACTAAGGTCGGCTTCTATTGCAAAGGGGGCACCAAACCTAGCTTGGTACCATGCATTTACACTTGCAAAAGGAAATTCTTCGGTCATTGCATAGCTGACCCAATTTCTTGGTTGCTCAAGCCATTTCTGATTAGAAGCCATGGAGAATACTGTAACAAAAAAAATAATGGCAGCAACCATACCTTTAACGAGAAATGGTTGTAGATATGGTTGATCGCTTTTATGAGGATAGCCTCCTGCAGTTGGCGAATATCCATGGCGTTCTTCATCTTCCAAATAAGCTTGATTTAAATAACTGTGATGTTTCACTTTTGGTGTACGAGATAAGTTAATTTTCTTTTGAGACTTCTTTCTTTTCGTAATATTTTGACGTATTTGTGATAGATTATCTTTTTTCATCAGCATCCATTCCTTTTTCCAACGTTTGTACAATATATGTGGACAACCATCAGATTATGAAAAAAGGAACGAAAAATTCTTCTCTTTAAGTTTCTTAACTATGCTGTAGTAAATAGTGAGGAACACCTTTCATAGCGTAGGGGGGCCGCTTTCACTCCTACGGGACGTTTGTAACCGAAGATCCACTGTGGTAAGTTTTTTTACTTATCAAAATTAGCTGAGGAGAAAAACCGTGGAAAGGAAAGTGGACAGCCGGAGCGATTGTCACGCAACTATAGCCTCTCAAAAATTACTACAAAGCAACATAAGTTAGTGCATAGTATATTCCTACTAAATAGGAAAAATCCAAACGATTTCAAGGTCTATTTGAAAATCGTTTGGATTTGTTTGATTATAAATTTCTGTTGTCACAGCTTCATTTTTGATTAATTATTTTTTTATGCCAAAAGCTTTTTTTACTTTGTCTAAGAATGTTACTTTCTCTTCCAACGATAATAATGGTACCGATTCACCTAATATTCTTCTTGCAATATTGCGATAAGCGATAGATGCCCTAGTATTTGGTTGAAAGGCAACAGGCTCACCATGATTAGATGCTTTAATCACATCATCATCATCAGCTACAATACCTAATAAATCGATTGACAATACTTGCACTATCTCATCTACATCCAGCATGTCTCCATTTTTCACCATATGATTCCGAATACGATTAATGACTAAATGAGGAGGCTCTATATCTTCTTGTTCTAATAAACCAATAATACGATCCGCATCCCTTACACTTGATTTCTCAGGAGTTGTCACCACAATCGATTTATCTGCACCTGCCACAGCATTACGATAACCTTGCTCAATGCCTGCTGGGCAATCAATAAGTATGTAATCGTAATCCGGCTTCAATTCTTCTATAATTTCAACCATGCCTTCAGGAGTCAGTGCGGACTTATCACTAGTTTGTGCTGCGGGAAGTAGATATAAACAGTCAAATCTTTTGTCTTTAATCAATGCCTGAGAGATTTTACATCTTTTTTCCAACACATCGACGATATCATAAATAATACGATTTTCCAAACCCATAATAACATCTAAATTTCTAAGGCCTATATCAGTATCTATTAAACATACTTTCTTATCCAGTAATGCTAAGGAAGTTCCAAGATTAGCTGTAGTTGTCGTTTTACCGACACCACCTTTACCAGAAGTAATAACAATCGCTTCACCCATTCAAAACTCTCCTTTCAAAAGCATTTAAGTCAGGCCGTGTTCTTGCGATGGAACTTATACGATCCATGACGATTTGTTCACCCTTTGCATCAATAAAGCCACATTCCATAGGAACACCTTCCGATTCTGCATCTGGTGACCTGCTAATTACTTCCGCTATCCGTAATTGGCTAGGGGCCATATTAGCAGCTGCTATGATAGCATCTCTATTACCTTTAACACCTGCATGTGCAATACCTCTTAAATTACCTAGAACAAAAATATTACCAGTAGCTACAATTTTACCCCCAGGATTCACGTCGCCTACTAGTAATAAGTCGCCATTAATCTCTAGAACTTGTCCAGAACGAATGATCTTATTATGCAAATTAACATCTGTTTCTTCTTTCCATTTTAACGCATCTTCTTTTAAAATTACGTTTGAAGCAATTTTATCGACCACTAACTTATTATGCTTACGAATGGCTTGTCTCAAAATTTGTTCCTGCTCTGTTGTAATATAGCGGTTCTCTAATTCAATATTCACCGTAATTAATGGTTCATCTGTTGCCATATGTTTAGTGGAAAGAATTTCTTCTAATTCATCTAGCAGTTCTTTCCATGCACACTGATCATTCATAAAAAGGGTTAGACCATCTCTTGTTCCCTTAATTGTAATCCATTTATTTGATGCCACTTCTATTCAACCCCTTAAAACATTCACTAACCACTATCAATCCGGTCGTTCAAATTTGATGTACGACCATTTTATTAATTTCTTTGCAAAGATAAGATAAAAGAGCAAACCAAATATCACATTCCATATAGTTGTTGGGATTAACCGGTAACGCCAATATAGTTCCCAACTGTAATCATGTACTTGAATAATATTATAAAGGAAAAAGATGAAAATGTCTGTAGCAACAACCCCTAGAATTGTTAGTATTGAAGCAATTAAAAAATTCGATTGTAAAAGTTTCATTAATACTCTAACTGCATATAACACTGCGGTATAAGCAAAAACGTACACACCAATTACATCTGTATAGACAATATCAATAATAAAACTAAATATGATTGACAGTGCAATGGCATAGTATGTAGTATCTTTTTCAAAAAAAAGGGTGACATATACTAAAAACAAAAAAAGCAAATGGGACACAATGATCCATTCATCTTTTACAAATGGAAGGCTAAGATTTGCTAATGTTCCTTCCAGTATTACCAATATAAAGCAGATGAGAGCAATAAGAAAAGGGATCATCCGTTTCATGACTCATCCTCCTCATTTTGCTCTACAGTTGCCATTGAACGATCAATGACGATGACATGGTTTAGCGTATCTAAGTCAGCTGATGGACGTACGTGTGCTATACTTGTTAGTTCATAACGATCAGCTTCTACATCTACCACTTCGCCAATCTCTAGACCTTTAGGGAAAATACCACCAAGTCCTGAAGAAAACACATATTGACCTTCTTCTAAGTCTCGGTTATTTTCGTTCATTTCTAACAATAATAACTCTGTTTCTTCATCATAGCCGACAATGAATCCTGAATTATCCGTTTCAGAATCTTGATCATATACATTAACTGAGATTCTATTAGTACGATCGAAACCATTCAGTAATAACACAGTTGATGTAAAAGGAGAGGCAGTTTGTACTTTACCGATCATTCCTTTTCCAGTTATGACTGACATATTAGGCTCTACACCATGCTGTGTGCCTTTATTAATTGTAATTTGCTTAAACCATTGATCCTTGCTTCTAGCAATAACAGATGCCTGAATTGCTTCGAAATTTTGAAGGAAATCAGACTCTGATTTATCAAGTAGCTCTTTTAGTTCATCAATTTCTTTCGTAAGTTCTTGATTTTCATATTCTAACTGTCTAATCTCATCTAAGCTTGCTTTTAATTGTTGATTCTCTCTATATACATTTCGGATTTCTTTTATATTATTTGCAACGCCGGTGGTGAACGCAATCGGCATATTAATTACTTCTTGCGCCCACCCAACACTATCATGAACAAAATCCTCCATTATTGTCAGGTCTGTTCGGTCTCTTAGCGAAAAACCAATCAAACCAACAATGATGATTAACGAAATCATTAAAATAAACAGTCTTCTTTTTTTATAAAACATCATAACACCTTCTTAATCTGATAAGCGCTGCACCCCTACATTCGGCTGTGACTGGAAATGATCAATATATTCAAGAGATTTACCTGTTCCAATTGCTACACTATCTAATGGTTCATCTGCAACAAATACAGGCATCTTTGTTTCATTACTAATCACTTCGTCTAAATCTTTCAATAGTGCTCCACCACCGGATAGGACAATACCTCTGTCCATAATATCTGCAGCAAGTTCAGGAGGGGTACTTTCTAACGTATTTTTCACTGCTTCAACAATGGAATCCACCGTATCTTTTAATGCTGAAGCAATTTCTGCTTCCGTTACACTGATGGTTTTTGGTAGACCTGTTAATAAATCACGGCCACGAATATCCATTTGTTGATTATCTGAAGAAGTTATAGCTGACCCTATATCGATCTTTAATGATTCTGCAGTTCGCTCACCAATCATAAGATTATAGGTTTTTTTCACATATTGAATAATAGCTTCATCCATGTCATCACCAGCTGTGCGAATGGATCTGCTTGTCACAATTCCACCAAGTGAAATGACGGCAACTTCTGTTGTGCCACCTCCGATATCTACTATCATACTTCCAGTAGGCTCCCAAACAGGTAAACCTGCACCAATAGCAGCAGCAAACGGTTCAGCTATTGGAAACGCCTCTTTGGCACCTGCATGTTTTGTGGCATCAATTACTGCTCGCTCCTCCACCATAGTAATACCGGAAGGCACACAAACCATTACGTTAGGTTTCTTCGCAAAGCTGGATCTATTTTTCTGAGCTAATTTGATATAATATTTCATCATCGCAGCAGTTGTATCATAATCTGCAATAACACCATCTTTCATTGGTCGAATGACTTGGATATTTCCTGGAGTCCGACCAATCATATTCTTAGCATCATTGCCAACCGCTTCAATATCACCTGTTGTTTTATTTATTGCTACAACGGAAGGTTCACGCACAACAATGCCTTTACCTTTGATGAATACTAATGTGTTTGCTGTACCTAAATCAATCCCTAAATCTTGTGATAATTTAAATATTCCCAATCTTGTTCTCCCTCTCAACCTTATTATACAAAACATTCACTTCAATATTTTATGCTTTTATCGGCTTTCAATCAAGAAATTATGTTCTCTTCATCATAATAATAAGCGCCACTATACAAGCAATCTTGTATAAGGCGCTATAAAAGCTTGTTTACTCTATTATACTTAACTTTCGCAAAAATAGATAGTGTTATAAGTACCCTTTTTCTTTTAAAGATATAAATTTGTGATCACCAATAATTAAATGATCCAAAAGTTCGATACCTATCACCTTTCCACTCTCTGATAATCGTTTCGTTACATGGATGTCCTCTTGAGAAGGGGAGGGGTCGCCAGAAGGATGATTATGGGCACAAATAATCGAAGCAGCAGATCTTTTAATCGCTTCACGGTAAACTTCACGTGGATGAACAATGGAGGCATTTAAACTTCCGACGAAGATGGTTTGCCGATGAATCACTTGATTTTTTGTGTTGAGAAAAAGAGCTACAAAATGTTCTTGCTTTAAGCTGCACATTTCTTCCATCACATAATTTGCCCCATCTTCCGGACTTCTTATCACATATTTTTCTTTATCCTTAAACTGATGAATTCTTTTGCCAAATTCTACCGCTGCAAGGATGTTAACTCCCTTGACCTGTCCTACACCTTTTATTTCAGTTAGTTCCTCAATGGTAACATCTTTCAACATTCTTAACCCTTCGAAATGGCGCAATACTTTTTCGGCTAATTGATGGACATTTTCCTTCTGAGTTCCAGAACCTAATAAAATGGCCAATAACTCCTGGTTAGATAAATGTCCTGGGCCATGCTCCAATAATCGTTCCCTAGGTCGGTCTTCTTTTGGCACCTCTTTCATCTTGATCGTTGGACTCTCCAATGTAATGTTCCTCCTTTATTAAAATATCTATTATTTTAACGAGAAGGAACACCATCAGCAAATAGCCTTTTTAGTATTTTTCAGCGGTCTAAATAACAAGTTTTTCTATTTTCTTTTAATTAAAATAACAAACCTTGTTACCACCAATGTATAGAAAAAAGAATTTACTCTTCTCCTAAATTTTCAAACTGTTTTAATATTTGCAATAATGTCACTTGAATGGATTGTTCATCCTCTAGTGTTTTGATCGATTCTACCTCCGAGCTGATAGCTTGTAAATCTTCAGATGTATTGGCAGGTATTTCATTTAGCCATTGATCAATAGCTGCTTCATCAATTTGACCTTCTATCATTTGGTCCAATATGGTTTCCAACACTTCTATCCATTCCTTTTCTTCGGCAGAAAGAGCAATTTCAACAGAGTTTGTGTTCCATTCCTTACCACCATACATTTCGTAACTACTTGGAAAAGTACTGGCAGTAAATTCCTTTGACGCTTCATTTGTAGGTTTTACGCTTACAAAAACATGGTAACTCTCATCACGAGGCCATATCATTCCCTCAATTTGCTCTCCCTGTAACTCTTGAACTAATTGGTTAGCTGCTTCTTCACTGGAAAAAACGCCTGCCTGCGTAACAAAAAAATGAAAAGTCTCACTTTGATAGCTGTCTTGTACATTTTCATTATTATCATCCTCTGCTTCTGGTAGCTCACTGGACGCGGTTACTGCTTGGTTGTTGGATGAATTTGAATTGAACGCCACTTCTTCCGGATCTAGATCCACAAATATATGGAGCATGATAACCCCCAGGAAGGATCCTATTAAAACTGCTGTAGCACCAGAAATAAGAAATGATTTATACTTTGACCAAAACGATGACTTGTTCGATCTATTATGCGAGTTGGTATCTGGTGTGTACTTGCGTTGAAAAACATGCTGATCGTCGATGACGGGATGATGATTTTCTCGAATATAATCTTCCAAAGTAGATTGATTACTAGACTTTCGTTCAGGCGAATTAGATTTATTTTGATTAATCCGGACTGAGATTTGCTTTTTATTATCCACCGTAATCCCTCGTTTCCAATCCTTTTCTATCACCCTATCATATCTATGATGAGATGTAAGACGACTTTTGTCAGTTCTATTAAAAAAGCTTTCATCAAATTGTGACAGGTAACATGAAAAACTGAGAAAAAATAGGAAGTTAATAAATTCAAATCGAGTGTCTAAACAAAATCTAAACTCCATCAACCACATTATTTTCTGCCTAATCTGATTAATGATCTGACTTGCTTCCATGTAACAAATTGCTGAAAAGTCTCACATACTGAATCTATTCCTTCTGCCGACTAATGCAATGATTACTATAACCAAATCATATTCATATAAATGTTGACAAGATTATCACCGGCTAGAAAAGTTAAAATTGCCCCTAACACAATCGCTGGGCCGAATGGAACTTCTTGTTTTCTTTTAAATCCTCTCATTAAAACTAATAAGATACTTGACAATAATCCAATTAATGTAGCCATAAATAAAGTAAGCAGTATGTTAGGAAGACCTAACAACACTCCTAATAACGCTAATAATTTCATATCTCCTGCCCCCATTCCCCCTTTGCTGACAATGATGATAATGGCGATCATACCATACCCTGCTATAGCGCCAGTAATACTGGACCACCACGGATCAAGAGGTTGAAATGCTCGAAATAGAATAAAGATAGGTAAAAAAAATAGTAGAATGTTATTGGGGATGAGCAAGTAACGAAGGTCTGTTACGAATATGATCGAGAATAAACTAATTAAACTACACGTTATCAACAGATCTAAAGATATGCCTAGATGTAAATAACTTAGCAAGAAACCAATTGCTGTAATCATTTCAACTGTGGGATAGATATAGGATATCGATTGTTGACAATGACGACATTTCCCTTTCTGTATAAAAAAAGAAAGAACCGGAATTAATTCATACCATTTTAATGTTTGGTTACAGGCAGGACATGCAGATCGATTGGAGGATAAAAAAGATTTCTGAGGAACACGAAGACCGACTACATTGTAAAATGAACCTGATATTAAGCCGAGAATAAAGAATATTCCGCTATAGATTATATCCATTATCAGTAACTCCTTTATTAATAATGGTGGTGATTACTAACTGTCATTTATTTTTAAATGTTTATTAGTGCCTAAGGGACCTAGTTTTTAACGGTTACTCAAAAACCTGTAGGGAAAATATCATTAACTACCTTAATAGTAAATAGAAGGGTTTTGATGGATACAGACGAAGGGATAAAATAAGACTAAACCAGTGAGGTTCTGCGGGAACATGATAAACAAAATGGAGATAATAGGAGGTTCCTAACTTACTACATTTTTACATTTTAGAAATCTCCTTGCTTTTCCATTAACAAACCGTTTCTTACCATTATTATACTTGTTTCGTTTATATAGGACAAACATAATTTTTAATCAAGTCCATTATTCAATTCTTTTTTAATCAAACGTTTTGCATAATCGACAAAATGAAGTGATCCTGTAATCAGAATAAGGTCATTTTCATTACTGTTGATTAATAATTTATCTATTGCTTGTTGCGTATTTTCCATATATTCGAGCTCTCTAGGTATTATTTCATCATTTAATGCCCTCTGATGATCAAATGTAGTGACAATTATCTCCTTCGTAAGCTTCGATAACTCTCTGATCATGTTAGCTATATCCTTATCGCGAAATGCACTGAATAATACTTTAATTTTACCGCAGACCCTTTCTCCCTGTACTGTTTCTACTAACTTCATGATACTTTGGAGATTATGTGCACCATCTGCAATAATTTTTGGCTTTTCCTTCACAACTTCCATTCGGTTAGCTAACCTCGCTTGGAATAATCCCATTATCATTGCTGATTTGTTTATTCTCCATCCATTAGCATTCAACAGCTGCAATGCTTGAACGGCTAATGCTGCGTTTATCATTTGATGGCGACCTTTCATCGTCAAATCAATAGAAAAGGTCTTTAATCCATTATTCCAAGTAAAAGTGTTCCTATTTACTTCCTCTGTCCAAAATTCTTTACCGTATTGATACAATGGCGCTTCTTTTTTCAGTGCTTCTTCTTTTACTACCTGTAATGCATGATTGCCTAAATCACCTACTATAATCGGAATTCTATCTTTTATAATCCCTGCTTTGTGTGATGCGATAGCCTCTAGAGTATTGCCTAAAAATGACGTATGATCATATGCAACAGTAGTAATAATGGTGACGAGCGGCTCTACTCTATTCGTTACATCCTCCCTACCGCCCATACAAGTTTCAATGACAGCAATATCGATATTATTTTTTAAAAATAGAAGTGTAACAACCATTAAAACTTCATATTCGGAAGGAGCTAAATCACGTTGATCCATCTCTTCAATAATTGGTAAAAGGTCATTCATGATACTGATAAATTCCTTACTGGTAATAGATCGATCATTAATCGCGATATGGTCAAATATTGTAGGGAGACCTGGTGATTGAAAAGTCCCTACAGTATACCCACATTCCATTAATACTTCTTTTAAAAAGGTCAATGTAGAGCCTTTACCGTTTGTACCAGCAATATGAATCGTTGGAATTGACTTTTGTGGATGATCCACTTTTTCTAATAAATAATCTAACCTCTCCAATCCAGGCTTTATTCCTAACGCTCGTCTTGATGCCAAAAAATGTTCTAAATCTCCTACAGATTCAAGCATCGTATCACATCCTTTTTATTTGTTCGAAGTAGATATTGATGTAAAGATAATTGCTCCATCATTACTTTGGAAAAGCATCGTATTCTACGGCTGTGCATGATAACACTTTATAAATATCAGTAAAAAAGAGAAAATCCGCCCAATAGTACTTCATTGTCCTAGAACAAGTAGTTGTGAAAAAGAGGCTGTCCATGACAACCTCTCTCCATTATTTTTGTAATTCTTGAATCCTCGCTTGTACTTTTTCGCGCTTTTCGAGGTAATCTTTTTGCTTTTCTTTTTCCGCTTCTACAACATGTGCAGGTGCTTTACTAACGAAGCCTTCATTCGCTAATTTCTTCTCAACACGCTCTACTTCTTTATTTAATTTCTCCAATTCTCCTTGAAGACGTGCAAGCTCTTTATCTACATCAATTAGTCCTTCTAATGGTAAGAAGAGCTCTGCGCCTGTTACAACTGCAGTCATTGCCTTATCTGGTACTGTAACACTTGTATCAATCGTCAATTCACTTGGATTACAGAAACGATCTAGATAAATTCTATTTACTTCCAATTGTTCCTTCACTGCCTCATCGCTTGTTTGAATGATGATAGGAATTTCTTTTGACATCGGTGTATCAACTTCTGCACGGATATTACGTACAGATCGAATAATTGCTACAAGTTGTTTCATTACTGCTGAAGCATCTTGATTTGACAAACTTTCATCTACAGTAGGCCATTCTGCACGTACAATTGATTCGCCCTGATGTGGAAGCTGCTGCCAGATTTCTTCCGTTACAAAAGGCATAAAAGGGTGAAGCATACGCATCGTGTTGTCTAACACATAAGCTAATACAGAACGGGTTGTTATTTTTGCTTGTTCATCTTCACCGTATAATGGTAATTTTGCCATTTCAATATACCAGTCACAGAAATCATCCCAGATAAAGTTATATAAATAACGGCCAGCCTCACCAAAATCATATTTATCAACATGTCGGGTTATTTGTTCAATTGTTTCATTTAATCTTGTCAAAATCCACTGATCTGCGACAGATTTTTGACCCGTTACATCAATTTCTTCATATTTCATTCCATCCATGTTCAGTAAGGCAAAACGGGATGCGTTCCATATTTTATTCACAAAATTCCAAGTGGATTCTACTTTCTCCCATTGGAAGCGCAAATCCTGCCCAGGACTTGATCCAGTTGCAAGGAAATATCGTAATGAGTCTGCACCGTACTTTTCGATTACTTCCATTGGATCAACACCATTACCTAGTGACTTACTCATTTTTCGGCCATCTGCATCGCGAACCAATCCATGAATCAAGACATCTTTAAATGGACGCTGATCATTAAATTCGATTGATTGGAAAATCATACGTGATACCCAGAAAAAGATAATATCATAACCAGTTACCAAAACATTAGTCGGGAAGAAATGCTTAAAATCTTCATCTTCTTTATTTGGCCAGTTGAGCGTAGAAAATGGCCATAATGCTGAAGAAAACCATGTATCCAATACATCTTGGTCTTGCTCCCAATTTTCGATATCTTCTGGTGCCTCTTTACCTACATACATTTCACCTGTTTCCTTATGATACCAAGCAGGTATACGGTGTCCCCACCACAATTGTCGTGAAATACACCAATCACGGATATTTTCCATCCATCTAAGATATGTTTTTTCAAAACGATCTGGTACAAAATGAACCTTTTGATCATCAGAAGACTGTTGAAGTTCAATTGCTGCTTCAGCCAACGGCTTCATATCTACAAACCATTGTGTGGACAAATAAGGCTCGACAACTGCATCACTTCGTTCAGAATGACCTACCGAGTGCATGTGATCTTCGATTTTGAAAAGCACACCTTGATCTTGAAGATCTTTCACAATTTGTTTCCGGCATTCAAATCGATCCATCCCTTGGTATTTACCTGCATTCTCGTTCATCGTACCATCTTCGTTCATTACAAGTATACGCTCCAAGTTATGGCGGTTACCAATTTCAAAATCATTTGGATCATGGGCAGGCGTTATTTTCACTGCCCCTGAACCAAATTCCATATCAACATATTCATCTGCTACAATTTCAATTTCCCTGCCGACAATCGGAAGTGTTACTTTTTTACCTATTAAGTCTTTATACCTTTCATCTTCCGGATGTACGGCTACAGCAGTATCTCCAAGCATTGTTTCAGGTCTAGTAGTTGCAATCTCAATATGACCAGATCCATCTGTTAATGGATATTTCATATGATAGAAGTGACCTTGTACATCCTTATAAATTACTTCAATATCTGAAAGTGCTGTCTTTGTTGCTGGATCCCAGTTAATAATATATTCACCGCGATAAATAAGCCCTTTATCATATAATGTGACAAAAACTTCTTTTACAGCATCTGATAAGCCGGCGTCTAATGTAAATCTTTCACGAGAATAATCAAGGCCAAGCCCTAATTTTGCCCATTGTTCCCGAATAAAGTTGGCATATTCTTCTTTCCAATCCCAAGCTTTTTCAAGAAACTTCTCCCTGCCTAGATCATATCGAGATTTACCTTCTTCTCGTAATTTTGCTTCTACTTTTGCTTGCGTTGCAATCCCTGCATGATCCATTCCTGGTAAATAAAGAACATCATAGCCTTGCATTCGTTTAATTCTGGTAATGATATCCTGCAATGTTGTATCCCATGCATGCCCGATGTGTAGTTTCCCAGTTACGTTTGGTGGCGGGATCACGATTGTAAATGGTTCCTTGTCTTTATTTCGTTCTGCTTCAAAGTATTTTCCTTCTACCCATTTGTCGTAACGACCTTTTTCCACTGCAGTAGGATCATACTTTGGTGGTAAATTCACTTCATTTAGTTCTGACATTTTAATTCCTCCTTATATAAACACATTAACTATTCTCAAACTGTACAACCAACTATCAACTTTTTAAAGCAACTCAATAAATTCTAATTAATTACACTTATTAAAAGATTAGACTTTCGGAAATGTATTCCTAGGTTATCCTCTATTGATAATTAGGACACTTGAATTAGCGTAGGCAAGATACGGAGAATCCTACGGGAACAGCACGTATCCGAAGACCCCGCAAACGACTTTTGTTTTCTGAGGAGGCTAAGGTCGTGCCCCTGGAAAGCGGAGTATCTTGCAGAAAGCAAGTATTGATACTATACTACATACAAAACTGGTAGAAATCATATCTCTGAATCAACCTCACCATTTACGGTTTAATTTATTGAATAAAAAAATCCTTTTCGGCCTTTGTAAAGGACGAAAAGGATTGGGTTTCCGCGGTACCACCTTTGTTTATAAGTAATATACTTATACGCTTAGGTGAAGATAACGGGTTTCACCGGCTTTTACCTACTTGTGATCTTCAGTAAAGCTGCATCAGAGGCTACCTTCCTTCATCTTTTTTCGAGAAAACCTTTCAGCCCATGGGTTCTCCTCTCTTACGAACAGTGTGAAGTACTCCTCCTCATCATCGCATCTCATCGTTAATGATTCATTATATGCTATTTTATCGAAAAAGAAACGAAAAAGTCAAGCTTCATTCTAATTTTAACTGCGCGCGTTTAGTAAAAAAAGTTTTATAGCCAAAATATAAAAATAATATAACGGATAACGAAACACTTCCTGTAATCCCGAGCATGATGGCAATTTGATATTTGATCGCATCCATAGGACTTGCTCCAGATAATATAACACCTGTCATCATTCCGGGTAAAAATACTATTCCCATGCCAACCATACTATTAATTGTTGGTAAAATAGCAGAATCAAAGGCATGATTAACAATTCCTTGTGAAGCTTTATTCGGTGTCGCTCCTAACATCAGGGCTGCTTCGACCTCTTTTTTGCGAGAGCTAAATCCTTCTACTAATGCACTAACTCCTAGCGTAATACCTGTCATAGAATTCCCAATTAACATCCCGGCAATCGGTATAAAGTAACGCGGATCATACCAAGGAGAAAATTGAACAACAATAAAATCAAAATAGAGAAAGGAAAATAACGTCCCTGAAATCATGGAAATAGCAATAATTTTCTTTAAATCATTACTTAATGATTGCTTTGTGCGCTTATAAATATTATAGACAGCAAATATTTCCATGATCACAATGACAATGATCGAATAAATCATTTTTTCATTTTCAAAAATATACATTAGCACATAACCGACTAACACAAGTTGAATCGTCATTCTTAACGTTGCAATAACAATCTCTTTCTCCCGCGGGATTTTTCGCCAACGGACAATCGCTAATAAGATAACAATAAAAATATACGCCGAAAGGAGTTGCCATATCGTTAGATCTAGCATTTCATTCATGAAAGAGCACCTTCTCTCTTCAGAATGTCTTTCATATAGATCATTTCATCACTGTATTTTTCAGCAACTTCCTTCGAATGAGTGACCATAATAACCGTTTTACCCGTTTCTCGGACTCTATAAGTAAATAAGTCCATTACCACTGTTTCTGTATCATGATCAAGAGCAGAGGTAGGCTCGTCCATCAAATAGACTTCGGCATTCATCAGTAGAACACGGCCCAATGCAAGCCTTTGCTGTTCACCGCCTGATAATTTGTCTACTTTCTCATCTAAATTTTTCGCTAAATGTAACTCTTTTAATAAATTGGTTAGCACTTGATTTTCAACTTCTTCTTTTCCTGCAAATCTCAATCCCGCTAACAGGTTATCCCTCACCGTTCCATCGAACACTACAGGATCCTGACCAAGCATTACTACTTCTTTTCTCAATTGAACAGGGTCCAGTTTTGTGATTAAATCTTCTTTATACTTGATTTCCCCTTGATCAGGAGTAAGCATATTATTAAACATTTTTAATAATGTCGTTTTTCCACTACCACTTTCACCAAACAAGCAGTAAATTTTCCCTGAATCAATTACTAATTCCGGTACATTTATGATATCTTTATAAACTAATTGATGGATCGAAAACATAGTGTCCCCCTCCTACGTTCATTGTGGATAATTACGTATATAATGTGAGACTTCCCCTAGTGAAGGTTTTTTATCCTCTTCTAAGAGTTAATGATAACTTTTAGTAGGTTATTTCACCTGATCCACCCACTTAGGTTGTTTGTTTACTTGAGCCATGAACCGAAAGCTATTACACACCTTTCTTTAAAATAGACGAAAAAGAGCAGATAACCAAAAGTATCTGCTCTCGTTCTTTAACGAAAATCTCGTTTATCTTCCATTTTTCTAGAAACAAATACATAAGCAATGGCCGCAACTACTGTAAACAAAGTATATAATAATGTATTTTTCATATGATATCCTCCTCCTTTACAACTGTATTAGAATGGACGGAATTTCCCTTTTCTTAATACGAGCATTGGTCCACCCAATAGGAACAGGTAGCGATCGTCAATCACATTTTTCATTACTTTCGCTTGAATCCCATACAGTTTGTTACCATCAAATACGGTTCCCATTGCATCACTTCCACCTAATGATGCAACCGTACCTTTATCCTCAAAACGGAATTCCTGCAACGTTCCACCATAAATCATTGTTTTAATATTATGTGCACAAACATCTGCTTCTTGAATAGCAATCTGTGCAGTTGGTGGATAAGGTTTACCAGTTTCATTATTCATTACCCACGCACAATCACCTAAAATAAACACCTCATCATGACCTGGAGCACGCAATGTTGCGTCCACATTCACTTTTCCTTTTGTTAATTCAAAGCCTGATTCCCCGACAATTCGATTTGCTTGTACTCCACCAGTCCAAACAATCGTACCAGCTTTAATTTCTTCTTCTTCATCTCCAACAATTACTGCATCTTCTTTTACTTCTTTAATCATCGTATTAAGTTGAAATTCAATACCACGATGTTCCAGTGATTCCTTAGCATAATTCAGTAATTCCTCGTCAAAATTGGGTAAAATGGTTGGCATTGCTTCAATATCGATAATCCTTACATCTTGACGTGGAATATCATATTTTTTACATAATACTGGAACACGTTCTGCTAATTCTCCTAAAAATTCGATACCGGTAAAGCCTGCCCCACCTACAACGATAGTTAGCATGCTTGGGTCAGGATTTTTCTCATTACGATAACGAGCATACTGATACTCAATATGATCTCGAATCATACGGCTAGTATCAACACTTTGAATCGAAAAAGCATGCTCGTCCATACCCGGAATACCAAATGTGGCTTTTTCAAACCCCAAACCAATGACTAAATAATCATAATCTATTTCCCCGTTCTCTAATTGTACAGTCTTTTGCTCTTTGTTAATTTTGACAACCGTATCGTGAATAAAATGTACTCGACGGGTGTTAATGACGTCTGAAATCATAATCCGAGAACGATTTACATCAATGGTACCCGCAGCTACTTCATGTAACCATGTTGTTTGATAATGATAATTGTGTTTATTGACTAATGTAATATCCACTTCTTCTGGCTCAAATTGTTGTGTTAAACGCTTGGTAGTCATCATACCTGCATAACCTGCGCCAAGTACAACAATCTTAGGTTTATTTCCTGTCATCAAATCCTTCCTTTCCAGTTATATATCTATTTATAATTACGATAGTTTTCACCTTTTTTTCGATTTGTATGTATCGGTATAATTGCTGACAGTATATCAAAATTGCCTTTTTTCGTCTATCATCCCCCATCAAACCTTCATAGTAAATTGAATAAAAAGTATTCCCACGTAAAGGTAAGAGTCATTCAAATACATCTTCTCGTTTTTGCTACTTACGCCTCTAAAATAAAAAACCCTATGTAGTAGGGTTTTATCATCAGTTTTGTTGCACGTTGGACTTGCTTTTACTCTTATTAAGAAATTCTCTTACTTCTACTAAAGTGTAACCTTTTTCCTTTGCTTTTGCTATTAAGTAAAGCCATTCATAATCCACTTTTACTTTTATAGCCATAAACGTATTCCCCTCCTAAAATACACTACTGTATTTCAGGCAGCACAGCCATCCGATAATATTTGTATTATACGGACCTGGAACTTTGCGTCCCTATTTCTCAATAGGTTTGCCTTTTTCTGATCAAGTTGTCCAAGCTACAACTGGATAAGCATGTTTTGTGATAGTTTATTTTTTGCTCATATTTCATTTTATTATTTATGTTGTCACTCCACGTATCTACTGCAAGATCACAAGAGATTTACAGTTGATTATTAAACTATTTTTTATTTTTTTAATAACTACATGCATTATCACTGTACTAAACGTCTGTACGTCCCTCACTTATAAACTTCAAGTAAAAAAGGGATACGCCTAGTGATAACAGACGCACTTTATTATCCTTAATTTTTGCTACTAAAGGTAAATAGGCCCAATTACACGAGACTATATGATTTTCTTTTGAATTAAGCATTAAATATAATCGTTCACTCCCTTCCAAATCAACATATGTTCGCAGCAACCTTATCAAAAACACTATCACTTTTTAGCTAATTCCAAAATACCTATTATCTTGTATATATTCGATATTTCTCCTTTATATTCCTGCAAAATAGTTATTTTTAAGAAAATTGTACTAGTTTTTTCCTCCAATGGATAATATCTCTAACCAAATAGTTGACCTTTTTTTAGCTTTCGAGGAAAGTGAATAAAATTGGGGTACAATTCCAATTATTAGTGCATAAACTACAGTATACGTCTATTTATCTTATCGTGAATGAGGTGATTTTTTGGCTCGTTATTATCGTTACCGTTTACCGCCTTGGGCTCGAGAATGGATAGTAATTTGTGAAAGGTGTACACTTCCAATAGTAATTTTTCAAGCTATACGAACAGTTCTTATACCAACAACCTTCGATGTGTTATTATTAGCAATTCTTATTGGTATACTTATTGCCTTTCAATTGGAATGGATTTAGTACGTTTCTTCAAATTGCTCTGACTTTAACGTTTTATAGATAAATTCTTGTAGTTGAAGACTAAATAATAATTTGCGATACTCCCTTTCAATGCTGATAGAACTATTTACATTATTCCTATTTCTTAATGGTTGAGTACTCCTTGATATTTCTTGAAACCAGTTAGCTGGTGAGAGCAACTGTAAAGCGAGCAAGGATTTTTCATAGTCTGATAAATCAATGTAGCGGCAATAAATCATAAATGAATCTGTTATTTTTCCCATATCACAATCATGATATTGAAATAAATATCGATAGTAATTTGCTAAATCATAAGTTGGAGAAGTCATAAATGCATCTTCCCAATTCAAAAAATACGTGTTAGTTTGAGTAATAACATAATGAGAAGGTCTTATATTGCCGTGGCATAATGTATATTTCATTTTCTCGGTTTCTTCCATTACATCCAGATATACTTCCTGCCACCTTTCCAGTTGGTTAAATGTTTGTTCTAGATCACGATAATACATGCAAACTTGTAATTCAAAAGGAGACATAAAACGCTTAGCCTCAAAATAACGAACATATTGTAACATTTGCTCACGATAAGCTGATAATTCTTGTTGAAATTGTTGTATGAGAGTTGGTTTATTTTGTTTAATTGGCCCGATCTCATGATAATCCATTGTTGCTGCATGGAGACGACCAATTGCATGAATAGCCATTGCATATTGATCAACTGGCTGATCTAGGTAATCTTGTTTCACCCAAGGCATTAAATAATAAATGTGATCTTGATCTTGTACAAATGGCTGATTATTTTTAGTATAATATACTGGGACAAAACCAAATATCTGTTTATGTTGTAAATACTGTTGAATCGCTTGCCATCTGCCTAAATCATCAGCGTATAATCTTGATTTTTTCAAAGCATACAGTTGAGAGTTTGCTTTTATTTTAAATACTCTTTCTGTCACCTGTTCAATTTCCTCAGGTTGTAATTGATAAGCTTCTATTATTCTTGACCAATCCATGTATGTTTCCCCCTTTCTAAATATCGAATCAAAAAATCCCTTGACTAGCACCAAGGGATTAAACATTAATCTTCAGAAACTATTGGAATATATATTAATTGACCTGCAGATAGATCTTCATCTTCGAGACGATTTGTTCTCATTATTTGTCTTGGAGATACCTGGTAGCGCTCAGCAATCATTTGCATCTGATCATCAGGCTGCACAATATATAATTTCAACCTAGTATAACTAGCACTCTCTTCTTCCGCAAAAATATTCAATAAATAGGATGATGTATCATTTGTTCCTTCATCTCTAGCCTGAACATGTAGCTTTTCTTCCTGTTCTACTTCTGGATTTTCCTCTTCTCCTACATCTTCAAAAGCATCTATCACATCTTCTTGATCATCGAGATCCTCTTCATCCTCTACTTCTCTTGCCAACACCTCTTCTTGTTCTTCTAACCTTTCCTCGTCAATTGCTTCCACCTCCGGTTCATTCTCCGGTTCATTCCGAATATTGTTGATAGCAACGACTTTATCTTCTTCTGGTAAATCGGTTAAGGCTTCTTCGTCTTCAACTTCAATATGAAATGTATCCTCTGATTCATGTTGTTGTTCTTCTAAACGATTTTCTTCAAAGGATGGAAGTGTGTTTTCTTCTTGGTTTTCTGTATAAACTTCCGGTTCCTCTATCCCTTGAATGGCTAGGGTAGCTTCTATCTTCATTTCATTGGCAGATTCTAATGAATAATCGAAATGGTTTACTTCGACGGAAACATCATCTAGTGAGGAAATTCTCTCCATTGGTATCGAGACATCGATTAAGAATTTATGAAAAAATTCATTTACTTCTTCAGACAAAGGTTCTACTCGCTCCACATATGCTGCTTCAGTGTGCCGTTCCACACTTTCATCAGGAGTATCATTTTTAATATACTCTCCTTTCAACTCCATTACTCCTCTAATCGAAAGTGTGTCACCTATTTCCTCCATTGAAATAACTGGTTCTAATCCAATTCCCAGCATTTCTTGGATTTGCTGATCCCTATCAAAAGCAATTGCTTCTTGAATATTAAAAGTAAAGGCTTCTTGCAAAGCACTTCCCCCTTTCCTTTGCTTAGCTAAGGCGTACTAGCATCTCAATAAACTATATGAAGCTAAACAAGGAAATATGCTTGATCGATATCATTCAGCTTGGTTATTTTCTTCGATCTATATCCATTCTATACTGTTGGCTTTCGACACGAATTATCTTATCAGAGCGTGTGACTATACACCACATAGAGCTGAATAGAAGAAAAATACCTTTGCGAGTTTTCTACTATTAACTCATACTAAAAAAGCTTGCATGCCTTTGTGGCATGCAAGCTTTTGATTAAGATAGTTTTTTAAATGCTTTCTCTGCTGCTGCAATCGTTTTTTCGATATCTACGTCTGAATGAGCAGTTGACATAAATAGTCCTTCAAATTGGGAAGGCGGAAGGAAAATCCCTTCTTCTGCCATTGTTCGATAATAAGTTGCAAATGCTTCTGTATCAGATTTTGACGCAGTTTCATAATTAATAACCGGTTCATTCGCAAAAAACACTCCAACCATGGATCCGGCACGGTTAATTTGTAATGGTATACCATGTTTATCTGCAGCTAACCTATAGCCTTCAACTAGACGATCTACTTTCTTATTAATCTCATCGTAAGCAGTTCGATTCATTGCCTTTAAAGTTTCTAGTCCAGCAGTCATTGCTAGTGGATTACCAGATAGTGTTCCTGCTTGATAAATATCACCTACCGGGGCAATACGTTCCATAATTTCTCGTTTACCACCATAAGCACCAACCGGTAATCCACCTCCGATTACTTTGCCTAAACAGGTTAAATCCGGTGTAACCTCAAAATGACCTTGTGCACAATGATAGCCAACGCGGAAACCAGTCATTACTTCATCAAAAATAAGCAATGAGTCATGTTGTTGGGTAATATCACGCAGCGCTGCCAAAAAGTCTTGCATTGGTGGAACAACACCCATGTTTCCGGATACAGGTTCTACAATAACAGCTGCTATATCATCACCAAATTGCTCAAAAGCATAGCGAACACTTTCTAGGTCATTATAAGGAACAGTAATCGTGTGTTGGGCAACACTTTTTGGGACTCCAGGACTATCAGGCAAGCCTAATGTAGCAACACCTGAACCTGCTTTAATAAGCAACGAGTCACCATGACCGTGATAATTCCCCTCAAACTTCAGAATTTTATTTTTACCGGTATAACCACGCGCTAAGCGTAAAGCACTCATTGTTGCCTCTGTACCTGAATTAACCATGCGTACCATTTCAATCGAAGGCACACGATCAATCACTAATTGAGCTAACTCATTTTCCAGAAGTGTCGGAGCACCAAAGCTTGTTCCTTTTTCGGTTATTTCCTTTAACTTTGACACTACACGGTCATCGGCATGTCCTAAAATTAATGGACCCCAACTGAGTACATAGTCAATGTATTCATTACCATCAATATCATAAATCTTCGATCCTTTACCATATTCCATATAAATAGGATTCATTCCAACCGATTTAAATGCTCTAACCGGAGAATTCACCCCGCCTGGCATTAAATTTACCGATTCTTTATATGCATCTACTGATTTTTGATTTTCTAGCATGATACCTGCCCCCTTAATGATTTTGTAGCCATTTGGCCACATCTTTTGCAAAATAGGTAATAATAATATCTGCTCCAGCTCGTTTCATTGCTGTCAGTTTTTCGATTACAATTGCTTGTTCATCTATCCACCCTTTGAGGCTTGCTGCTTTTACCATAGAATATTCGCCACTTACATTGTAAGCTACTACTGGTACAGGATGCTGATTTTTCACCTCACGAATAATATCCATATAGGATAAAGCTGGTTTGACAATTAAAAAGTCAGCCCCTTCTTCCATATCAGACGCAGCTTCCCGAATTGCCTCTAACCGATTTGCTGGATCCATTTGGTATGTTTTACGATCGCCGAATTGTGGTGTACTTTCTGCCGCATCCCGAAACGGACCATAAAATGCTGAAGCATACTTGACAGCATAAGACATAATCGGAATGTGTGTAAAGCCTGCTTCATCTAATCCGTTACGAATTTCCGCTACAAAACCATCCATCATGTTTGATGGAGCTATGATGTCAGCACCCGCTTCTGCTTGTGTAACTGCTGTTTTAACATGTAGTGGTAGTGATTTATCATTATCCACATCATTATGTTCAATGACACCACAATGACCATGGGATGTATATTCACATAAACAAGTATCAGCAATTACAAGCAATTGGTCTGTTTTTTGTTTAATTTGACGAATTGCTAATTGGACAATACCGTTTGGATCATATGCACCTGATCCTACCTCGTCCTTCTGTTTAGGGATACCAAATAACAGGATTGATGGGATACCGAGTTCTAATAACTCATCAATTTCTTCATCAAGATGATCTAGTGACACTTGGAAAACGCCTGGCATCGAACTGACTTCATTCTTAATGTCATTCCCTTCTACCACAAATAACGGATATACTAAATCATCCACCTTCAAATCTGTTTCTCGAACAAATTGTCGCATAACACTAGAATTTCTTAATCGACGATGACGATCAAATTGAGTTTTTGCCATTATATCTCACCTTTTCTGATGTAATCTATATAAATCTCTACCATTTTCTCAATAGTAAATATATCCGGATAAAGAATGTGCCGGAATGACCGTTCACGCAATGTATCAGCTGTTGTATTACCTATTGCAACACTGACTAATCTATTTTTAGCATGTTCAATAAGGGAAGGTTCCAAAAATTGTTCAAACGCAGCAACTGTTGATGGACTGGTAAAAAAAACAGAATCAACATCAGATACTGTTTCATTTAATAATGATTTTGAATGCTCATTTTTTATTGTACGATAAATAACGATTTTTTCAAAAGATACCGCTGCTTCCTTCAATAAAGAAGGTATTTCCTTTCTGGCATTTTGTCCGCAAACAAGTGCAATCCGTTGTTCATTCCCATATTTGTGTAAAAACTCTGTCACCATTGTTTTACCATCATAATTGGAAGGTGTAAATTCAACGGTGTAGCCATATTCCTTTAATAATTGTGCTGTTTTTTCCCCTACTGCTGCAATTTTATTTTTTATGTGAACATTCAGTGTCCTTTTATATTCATGAAAATAACGGACCGTATTAACACTTGTAAAGAATAACCAATCAAAGGAAGCAAGGCGCATGAATTGATTTTGATTCTTATCATTATAAAGTGGTTCAAATGTAATAAGAGGTACACTCTCACAAATCGCACCATGCCCTTCAAGTAAACGGATTAAGGGAAGCGCCTGTGTCACTTCCCTCGTAACCATCACTTTCCTACCTGCTAAAGGTTTGTTCATTCTTGGTTCTCCTGAATTGCTTTGTCCACCAATTCCTGCGCGCCTTGCAATTGAAGTTTTTCTGCTGCTTCCTTCCCAACTTGATAAGGGTCTCTTCCTGTTACCGTTTCTTTTAAAATTGTCTTCCCGTCGCCACTTGCCACTAATGCAGTTAACACCACTTTATCAGCATCAAGGTAGGCATAGCCACCAATAGGTACCTGACAGCCTCCATTTAATAAGTGCAAGAAAGTTCGTTCCGCTTTTACTGTTTTTTCTGTGTATTCATCATTAATTTTTGTTAATAAATCCAGTAATTCACGGTCATCTTCCCTACATTCTATAGCTAAAGCACCTTGGCCAACAGCTGGGACACAAACCTCTGGCTCTAAAAATTCAGTCACAATATCTTTGTTCCAGTTCATTCTTTTCAAGCCGGCAGCTGCCAGAATAATGGCATCGAAGTTCTCTTCCTTTAACTTTCTCATTCTTGTTTCAATGTTTCCGCGAATCCACTGGATCTTCAAATCCGGTCGTACTGCCAGAATTTGTGAACCCCGGCGCAAACTACTTGTCCCGACTACTGCACCAGCTGGTAAATCAGCTAATTTAACATGATCCTTGGAAATAAAGGCATCCCGATGATCTTCCCGAACAGGGATAGATCCTATCACTAAACCCTCTGGCATTACGGCAGGCATATCTTTCATACTATGTACGGCAAAATCAATCTCTTTGTCATACATCGCTTTTTCAATTTCTTTCACAAAAAGACCTTTACCACCAACTTTGGAAAGAGTGACATTGAGAATTTGATCCCCTTTGGTTACTATTTTTTTAATTTCAAATTGATATTTATCACCTGTATGTTTCTTTAGCTGCTCGATAACCCATTCAGATTGCGTTAATGCTAGATTACTTCTTCTTGAACCTACGACAATTTTGCGCACGCTCACTACCTCCTTTGTTGTATGTTACATATGAAAGTTCGATAAACTGTTAAACAGGAAAAAATTAATCAACAAGATCATGAATGCAATAATATTCCAGTTTAAAATAGCTTTACCTTGATAACCTTTTTGAATTCGCATGTATAAATAACTAGCGTATATTATAAACACAATGATAGAACCAAGCGTTTTACTGTCACCCCAGTAAAACTCCGCTCCTGTCATATATGCCCAAACTACTCCTAAGATGATCGACAACAATAGTAAAGGTTCACCAAGGACAATTAATTGAAATGCTCTTTTTTCAAGTCCTTCTAAGTCTTGGAACCTCCGCAACCATTTATACTCTTTTTTCTTTTTAAGATATTTATATTGCATAAAATAAAGACATGCCAAGATAAAAGATATGGTAAACAACCCATAGGACATGAGCGCAAGTACTATATGGGCAAAAAGCATTTCATCTAAAACCATCGGAATCTGGGTAGAATCTGTGATTTGCACCGATCTCAATGTATGGATAATTAAAATAAAAAAACCGAATACACTAATAAAGAACATAAAGAATTCCAGACGGAACAATTGGTGTACGATCAGGGAAAAGGTAATAATAATCCAAGTGTACGTATATAATCCGTCATTAAAGGTTTGTATCGGTATACCTGGTGTCTGAAAAATCTCTGTTAATAAAAAAATGGTTTGCATAATCCAAACCATTGCCAGCAACCAGAAAGCGATTTTGTTCGCTTTCCGGCTGTGGTACAGAAAATCTATAAAATAAATAATAACGGTTAAACCATAGAGTAACAACATAAACTCATGTAAGAATCTTTCTTCGAACATATAGGGAAAACCACCCGATTAATGTGTCGACACATTTTTTAGTTTCTGTATGACATTCTCCGTATTTTTTTCAAAAGTAATTACTTTATCATTTTCTGCCTTTTTCACTTCTTCTTTTACGCGATCTTCAATATCAAAAATTTGCATAAATAATGCTAATGCTTGATCAGCATTTTTCTGACCAGCAAATTCTTTTGCCTGCAGGATAGGTTGTTTTAACAATTGATTTACTATGCTTTTTGTATGTTTATTTAATACTTTGCGTTCTCGCTCAGTTAAGTTTGGCATTTTGCGTTCTATACTTTTCATTGTTTCTTGCTGAATGGACAAAGCATGTTCGCGTAAAGCAGTTATCACTGGTACAACTCCAAGAGTTTGCAACCATTCATTGAAGGCAACAATTTCTTCTTCAATCCACAATTCTATCGTTTCTGCAGCTTCTTTTCTAGCCTCTAGGTTAGCATCCACTACATTTTGCAAGTCATCGATATCATATAAGAAAACATTATCCAGTGAATCAAGTGCAGGATCTAAATCTCTAGGAACGGCGATATCAACAAGGAATAACGGACGACCTTTACGCTGTTTTTCTACATCTTGATATAGTTCTTTCGTAATCATGTAATCATTTGCTCCAGTAGAACTAATGACAATATCTGCTTTCACTAAGGTCTCTTCTAATTCTCCAGTTGATTTAGCAATACCATTAAATTGGTTTGCTAATTGCTCCGCTTTTTCAACGGTACGGTTAACAACCGTAACTTGCTCTGCTCCGGAACCATAGATGTTTTTGGCAGCCAATTCACCCATTTTTCCTGCACCGATTATAACAATGTGTTTGTCTTTTAACTCCGTAAAGATTTTTTTTGCTAACTCTACTGCTGCATAGCTTACAGACACAGCATTATCATTAATAGCTGTTTCTCGTTGACTTTTTTTCCCGATCGTTATTGCATGTTTGAAAAGTTCATTAAAAATGGTTCCTGTCAATTTTCTTCTTTGTGCTTCTAAAAAGGTTTGCTTTACTTGTCCTAATATTTGTGTTTCTCCCATTACCATAGATTCTAAACCACAGCTTAAACGAAATAAATGTTCCACTGCTGCTTCCTTTTCATACATTATTAAATGTGGTGCAAATTGGTCCTTTTCTATATGAAACCAGTCAGACAGAAACTGTTTGATATAATATCTTCCTGTATGAAGTTGATCAACTACTGCATAGATTTCCGTGCGATTACATGTGGAAATAATCACATTTTCAAGGATGCTTTTTCTATTGTTCAATTCTGTCATAGCATTCATAATTGTATCTTCACGGAATGCGAGCATTTCTCTTACTTCGACAGGAGCTGTTTTATAATTTATACTAGCTGCTAAAATATGCACTGTATCTACCCCCAAAAAAAGCAAAAGCCTAACGCAAATGTGCTTTCATTATAACATGGTTTTATTTCAAAAACGTGATGATTTTTTGAACAGTTTACGAATCATTTATGATAAAGTGTTGCTACCCTCGGTAAGTGTTTTCCCCACTAAGGATTAGCGAAACTCTTTATGGTGTTAGCGTCTGTTTCCCCCTCATTTCGCTTTTTACTTTACTTAATCATGAGGTAGGGATTTTACGGACGATTAGCACCGTGATAAAATGAAACTTGTTTGTTATATGTTTTGAATTCATTTAGTACTTTATCATATTCAATATATTTTATCAAGAAAATGAATCTAACTTAATAATAATTTTAATCTAGGAGTGTTTTATTTGAAAAAGAATGGTCTTGTCGCATATTTATTAATTGGAATTGGCATCTTTTTTTTACTTAGAGAGCTAAGACTACCAATTTTTACAGATTTCTATTCATGGCCTACCTTATTAATTTTAGTTGGAGCAGCTTTTCTCATTCATGCTTTTTCAGCAAAAGAATTCAAAAATGTATTTCCAGGCACCCTTTTACTCGGTCTAGGAATTCACTTCCATGCTTTAAACCATTATGACTTTTGGATTGATCATTGGGGGATGTATACACTTATTATCGCTATTGCTTTTTTAGCTCGTGCACTGAAAACAAAAAAAGGATTTATCCCTGGACTCATACTATTAGTGATTTCTATTTTTGCTATATTTGCTAATAATCAACCAGGTTGGTTCAGCTGGATACATCAGCTTATGACATGGATTGAACGCTTCTGGCCAGTTGTGTTAATCGGGATTGGTGTTTACTTACTCTTGAAAAAAAAATAATATGTGCTATGATGGCTATGCTTTCTGAATACAGAAGCCTTTGAAAATAAAGATAGAAAAGAAGGTGAAAGTATGAAGAACTATTTTGCTTATTTCGTCACATTAATTGGAGCAAGCTTTTGGGGACTGACAGGTTTATTTGTTGATGGATTGTATAATGAAGGTTTTACTGCATGGGAGATCGTCGCAATCCGTTTAACTGTTTCGACAGTTATATTAATGTCACTAATCGCCATTCTTGCTCCACGGAAATTGCGGATTCAATGGAGACATATCCCTCACTTTATTGGATTAGGGGTATGTAGCATTGTTTTTTTCAATTGGTGTTATTTTACGGTAATGAAACAAACATCCTTGTCGATAGCTGTAGTGTTGCTATACACTGCTCCAGTATTTGTTACTTTGTTGTCTAAGTATTTCTTCAATGAAGTAATTACGAGCAGGAAAATCACTTCTTTATTTTTGACAATAATAGGATGTGCACTAGCAATACAACTGATACCTTTTGGCAATACGCCAATCCCTAGCATTAGTATTGTATTAGGTTTATTGTCTGCTTTTTTCTGTGGATTATACAGTATTATTGGTAAGCAGGTCAGCAGGCATTATAATTTTCTTACTACTACAGTATATGCGTTATGTGTGGGAAGTATTTTTATTATTCCAACTAGTGGCTTATGGAATAAGTTAGATGCTTTTCAGTCTCTAAATGTGTGGGGGAATATCGGTGGTATTGCGATTATTTCCACGATAGGAGCTTATACACTTTATACTTTTGGGCTGACTACAATCGAATCCAGTAAAGCCGCCATTCTAGGAGCAATGGAGCCAATTGTTGCTGTATTAATAGGCGTCATTATTTTTGATGATCACTTAAACTTTTTACAAGTGTTTGGCATCATCCTGGTAATCAGCGCAGCCTTTCTTACGGTCTACCATAAGCAACGAAAAGTTACGACAATGTCAAAAACCGAGCAGGAATGCCCGGCCAAATAATAATAAGTGTACGATTTTCGATCTTCCATGCTTTTGGTCCTTCATCCTAACGATGAAGGATTTTTTTTAGTTTTTTTTGTTTGCTATTTATTCAGTAGATAGTTAAGTGCAAATCGTCCGTAAAATGCCAATGGCCGATTTGCACGTTATTTTATATAGTTGGATAAATAACTCCACACGTCCTCTTTACCTTCACTAGTCTCAGCAGAGAACGGAATAACACTATCTTCTTGATCGAGATTCAGAGTGTCAATTACTCTTTTTATGTGAATAACTTTTTTGTTTTTAGGGATTTTATCTAGTTTAGTTGCAATAACTAATACAGGGATTTCGTAATATTTCAGGAAATCATACATCATGACATCATCTTCTGTAGGTTTATGACGAATATCAACAATCAATACGGTTAACCTTAATGTGTCACGAAGGGAGAAATATTCTTCCATCATCTTTCCCCATTTTTCACGCTCTTTCTTTGATACCTTCGCATAACCGTAACCAGGGACATCAACAAAATAAAATCTGTCATTAATATTGTAAAAGTTTAATGTCTGTGTCTTTCCTGGCTTTGAAGATGTTCTAGCTAAGTTCTTTCGATTTATCAATTTATTGATAAAAGAAGATTTACCGACATTAGAACGGCCAGCTAAAGCAATTTCCGGCCATCTGTCCCCTGGATATTGCTTTTCCGATACCGCACTAATAACTATCTCTGCTTTATTAACTTTCATCGTTCTCCTCCACTAATGCATATTCCAGTACCGTATCTAAATGATCTACAGGAACAAATGTCAAGCCTTCCCTGACACTTTCAGGTATATCATCTAAATCTTTTTTATTATCAGCAGGTATAATTATTGTCGTTATACCTGCTCGATGTGCACTTAGTGTTTTTTCCTTTAATCCACCAATTGGTAGTACGCGACCTCTTAACGTAATTTCTCCTGTCATTCCTACTTCTTTTCGTACAGCTCTTCCAGTTAGAGCTGATACAAGGGCAGTCGCCATCGTGATCCCTGCTGATGGCCCATCTTTTGGTGTGGCACCTTCAGGAACATGAATATGGATATCATACTTTTCATGAAAATTAGGATCTAATTTTAACTGATCTGCTCTGGAACGAATATAACTGAATGCTGCTTGTGCTGATTCCTTCATAACATCTCCTAATTTTCCTGTTAAGGTTAACTTACCTTTACCTTTTGCAATACTTACTTCGATAGAAAGTATGTCACCACCCGCAGATGTATAAGCTAAACCAGTGGCGGCACCAATTTGATGTTCTGCCTCCATCATGCCATAACGGAATTTAGGTTTACCTAAAATCGACTCTAATTGCTTTTCCGTTACAATAACACGTTGCTTTTCACCTGAAACAATAATTTTAGCAGCCTTTCTACAGATGGAAGCAAGTTGACGTTCCAAGCCACGCACTCCTGCTTCTCTAGTATACACACGTATTAGCTTCAATAAAGCTTCATCACGTAGCTGCAAGTGCCCTTTTTTAAGACCATTCTCTTTCAACTGTTTCGGTAATAAGTGATTTTTAGCAATGTGTAATTTTTCTAACTCGGTATAGCCTGCGATAGAAATTACTTCCATCCGATCCAGTAATGGTCTTGGAACTGTTGCCAAATTATTAGCTGTAGCAATAAACATCACTTTAGATAAATCATACGTTTCTTCTAAATAGTGGTCACTGAACGTATTGTTTTGCTCAGGATCTAATACTTCCAACATGGCTGCTGAAGGATCTCCTCGAAAATCATTGGACATCTTATCTATTTCATCTAATAAAAAGACAGGATTAATGGTTTCTGCTTTTTTCATTCCTTGTATTACTCTACCAGGCATTGCTCCGACATAGGTGCGACGGTGACCACGAATTTCCGCTTCATCCCGTACACCTCCCAGTGAAATCCGAACGAATTTCCTATCAATTGATCTTGCTATTGATCTTGCTAGAGATGTTTTACCAACACCAGGAGGGCCAACTAAACATAGGATAGGGCCTTTCAATGAATTTGTTAGCTGTTGAACTGCTAAATATTCAAGAACACGCTCTTTTACCTTTTCCAACCCGTAGTGATCCTGGTCCAATACTTTTTCCGCATGGTTTATATCGAGATTATCTTCTGTTTCTTCTGTCCATGGTAACGATAATACCCAATCAATGTAATTTCGTATAACAGAGCTTTCGGCTGAACTTTGTGGCACTCTTTCAAATCGGTTTAATTCTTTTTCTACCAGGTCTACTATACGTTCTGGTAACTCTTTATCCTCAAGTTTCTTTCTTAATGCTGCTAGCTCACCTGTCTTGCCATCCTTATCTCCTAGTTCATTTTGGATAGCCTTCATCTGTTCTCTTAAATAGTACTCTTTTTGCGTTTCTTCCATGGACTTTTTAACACGTTGTCCAATTTTTCTTTCTAACTCTAACACTTCTTTCTCATTGGAAATGATTTCTAGTAATGTTTGGAGTCTTTTCGTTACCTCTAAAGTTTCAAGCACTTCCTGCTTGTCTGACATCTTTAATGTAACATGAGAAGCGACAAGATCTGCAAAACGGCTAGGATCTTCGATATCTGTCACGCTCGCCAATGTTTCTTTACTAATCTTCTTTGAAATTTTCGTATAATGCTCAAATTGCTCTAAAAGTGCCCGCATTAACGCATCTTCTTCAGCTAATTTATTATGTACATCTTCTACTTTTTCAATTTCAACAAAGAATTGTTTTTCTTCATTGATAAATTCCTGAATTTCAGCGCGGTACAAACCTTCTACTAGAACTCTCATCGTCCCATTCGGTAATTTTAGCATTTGATTCACTTTTGCAACTGTACCAATTGTATAAATATCTTTTGCTTCCGGATCATCTACTGCGCTTTCTTTTTGAGCAGCAAGAAATATCTTTTGATCATTCATCATAGCTTTCTCTAGAGCTTGAATCGATTTTTCTCGTCCAACATCTAAGTGAATGACCATCCCTGGAAAAACAATTAGGCCACGTAATGGTAAAAGCGGAATATGTATGAATTTGGTTTCTGACATATGGCACCTCCGTTAAAGCTACTAGTTCTATCTTTTGTTACATACAGAATGATCACCATATTTTTGGCGAAAGTCTGCGTTCACTTATACTACCTAGTTTTTATACTTATAGTATAATTTATATATACCTAGTACCATTGTTTGATTCTTCTATTGTTATAAGTTTAAAGAAGTTTCGTTTTTTTGTAAAATTAAAAGTATTTGTTTATCGCTGTTAGTTTTACCAAAGGTTATGAAACAATACAAAATCCCTTGTTACAAAACAAGGGATTTTTCGTTATTACGCACTTTCTTTTGGCGATTCTAGCTCGATAACAGTTCCATCCTGATGGACAAGCTTTGGCCGGCCATTCTCTTTTGAAACTGTTTCTTCCGTGATAATACATTTATTAATATCATCACGTGAAGGTAATTCAAACATAACGTCTAACATAATGCCTTCTAATATCGATCTTAAGCCACGAGCACCTGTTTTTCGCTCAATCGCTTTTTTAGCAACCGCTTCTAATGCTCCTTCTTCAAATTCCAGCTCTACATCATCTATTTCAAAAAGCTTACTATACTGCTTGACTAAAGCGTTTTTCGGTTTTGTCAAAATTTCAACCAGCGCTTTTTCATCAAGCGGTTCTAAACTTCCGATAATTGGCAAACGGCCGATAAATTCAGGAATTAAACCAAAGCGTAATAAATCTTCAGGGAGTACCTTAGAAAGCAAAGTAGCCTTATCCAACTCTTGATTGTCAGCATCAGCACCAAAACCGATCACTTTCTTACCGAGACGGCGCTTAACAATTTGTTCAATACCATCAAATGCTCCACCACAAATAAATAAAATATTGGTAGTGTCTATTTGTATAAATTCTTGATGAGGATGTTTTCTTCCCCCTTGTGGTGGTACACTCGCTGTAGTGCCCTCAAGAATTTTTAGTAGTGCCTGCTGGACACCTTCTCCTGATACATCCCGTGTAATGGATGGATTCTCAGACTTACGTGCAACTTTATCAATTTCATCAATATAGATAATACCTTTTTCAGCTTTTTCAACGTCATAATCAGCCGCTTGGATAAGCTTTAACAAAATATTTTCGACATCTTCCCCTACATAACCTGCTTCTGTTAAAGATGTTGCATCCGCTATAGCAAATGGCACATTTAAAATACGTGCGAGCGTTTGGGCTAATAATGTTTTACCACTACCTGTGGGGCCAATCATGGCAATGTTACTTTTCGCTAATTCCACTTCATCCTTAGACTTTGGAGAATTAATACGCTTGTAATGATTATAAACTGCTACAGATAGGTTTTTCTTAGCCTTTTGCTGACCTATAACGTAATCATCAAGAATTTCACATATTTCTTGAGGTTTTGGAATATCTTTATATTCTACTTCCTCTTCTGTACCTAACTCCTCTTCCACAATTTCTGTACAAAGTTCAATACATTCATCACATATATAAACACCTGGTCCGGCAACTAACTTACGAACCTGGTCTTGGCTTTTTCCACAGAATGAACATTTCAATTGACCTTTTTCTTCATTAAATTTATACATGACATTCACCCCTTGTTCAAAAAGTATCTCTTATGATTCCTAAAAACGATTAACACTTTATTCGTCTTTAGCCAATCATATCAAATTGTTTCCAAATAAAAAAGTAATACACTTTGGCACGTTTTAAAAGCGTATCAGTCTTTTATCTCGATTACAAATAGTTTGCGTTTTTCTGGAGAAGAGTTTTCTTTATGTATATGTTAGTCTTTCCAAATGTATATCCTTCTATTTCATTGATCTTATGTTTATGAAAAAAAATGGGGTAGTATAATTTGGCAGGAATAGGCTTGGATGTTATAGAAAACAAGGTACGGACTTTCGCACCTTGCTTTCACACAACACTTTATTTTGATTTGCTATTATCTACAAGTACATCAATTGCTTTTTTGAATTTTAAGTCTTCCTGAAGTGCTGCCGTGTTTCCACCAAGTGCCTGTTTGATTTGTTCTACTTCCATATTATACATAGAAGCCATAGACTCTAATTCTTTTTCAACATCTTCATCTGTTACTTCTACATTCTCAGCAGCAGCAATTGCTTCTAGAGTCAAGTTTGTTTTAACGCGTTTACCTGCATCTTCTTTCATTTGCTCTTTTAACGCATCTTCATCTTGACCTGAGAATTGGAAGTACATTTCCAACGTCATACCTTGCATTTGTAATCTTTGCTCAAATTCCTGAAGCATACGATCTAATTCAGATTGTACCATTACTTCCGGAATATCTACTTCAGCATTATCAGATGCTTGTTGGATTAGTTCTTCACGTTTTGCACTGTCAGCTTCGTTTTCTTTTTGTTCTTGAAGGCGTTTCTTGGTTTTTTCCTTTAATTCATCTAGAGTTTCTACTTCTTCGTCCACGTCCTTAGCAAATTCATCATCTAATTCAGGAAGTTCCTTTGCTTTAACTTCATGGATTTTCACTTTGAAAGTAGCTTCTTTCCCAGCTAAATTCTCAGCATGGTATTCTTCAGGGAAAGTAACTTCTACCTCTACTTCTTCTCCTGCTTTTTTACCAACTAATTGTTCTTCGAAACCAGGAATAAAAGATCCAGAGCCGATTTCTAATGAGTGATTATCTGCCTGACCACCTTCGAAAGCTTCTCCGTCTACAAAACCTTCAAAGTCGATAACAGCAGTATCACCGTTTTCGATTTCGCCTTCTTCTTTTACAACAAGTTCTGCTTGTTGTTCCTGTTGCTTCTTGATTTCTTCTTCTACATCTTCGTCAGTAACTTCAGTACTTACTTCTTCTACTTCAAGTCCTTTGTATTCACCAAGTTTTACTTCCGGCTTCACTGTAACTTTGGCAGTAAAAATAAGATTTTTTCCTTTCTCGATCTGCTCGATATCTACTTCTGGCTGGTCCACTGGCTCGATACCAGTCTCTTCCACTGCATTTGTGTATTCACCTGGAAGAATAATATCTACTGCATCCTGGTATAATGATTCTACACCAAAACGCTTTTCAAATAATCCTCTTGGTACTTTTCCTTTACGGAAACCAGGCACTTGTACTTGTTTTACAACCTTTTTAAAGGCTTGGTCTAAAGCACTATCGAATTTGTCTGCATCAACTTCTATCGTTAAGACACCGACATTACCTTCTTGCTTTTCCCATTTTGCTGTCATTCTAAATTCCCTCCAACATAAAAAAATCTGTATATTTGACGTTCATCGATATTCCATCCTATACTAGACCGAACGCAAATTGCAACCATCTTATTATAACATAATTGCATTTGCTTTCAATAATAATAACGTATGTATTAATTTTTTTGCAATCAATTTTCAAACAAAGGCTTTAAACATCTAGAATTGTTCCGTAAAGTGTCTCAGAAACATCTATCATTTTCACGTAATGCTCTTTTATAACAGAAGAGTGATGGAGATCTTCATGATCTGTGTATTGAAAGCTTCTGTTTACATAGTAAGACAATGATTCAGCTAAGAGTTCATAGTTTTCCCTTTGTGGTAAAAATGGAGTGTAAACATAGGCAAAACGTTCAAGAATAAATTGCATCATTTGAAACTTTGTTGGGTCCTGTTGTTGAATCATTTCTAAATAGCTTGTAACGCCTGTTATAAATGAAACAGGTAAAATATCGTCCAATTCGTTCATATGTATTATGTCAGTTAATTGAAATTTTTCAATATGTACCGATTCATCAGGTTTTACTTTTTGATAATATTCCAATAAAGCTGTCTTCACGACTGGATGAATTTCCGGATTTTTTAACATTTCTCTAAAAAAAGGGTTATCATGGTGTATACCTAATTGAAGTAAGCGCTTCACCATATACCATTGCTGCCGGTCATTTTTCTCTTCTATTGCTTTCTCTAATTGCTTTTGCACTTCTATGTATGATTGTTTATCTTCTTGTTCCTGCAGTTCTTTACTTAATTGATACATATGTCGTAACTGTTCTTCCATATGAGAAGGTATTTGACGGTTGGTTAACGCCTCATCAATTAGAAACATAACATCCTTATACTTACTTGACTGAAATAACAATGTCGCATAAATATGTACGTAAGAAGCGTAATCATTATCTTTCTTAGCAATTAATTCCTCACATAATTCTTCCGCTTCCTCTAGCATATTCAGTTCCATCATGCATAATAATTTCCCTGTCATTACTTCATGCGACCGCACACCATTTTCTGTTAATTGATGGAGATAATTATATGCTTCACTAAATTGATTCTCTTGCATGGCTGTTTTTGCTTTATCTTCCAAATTATCTTTCCATTTCGGAAAAATAATGAGATTTTCCCGCTCTTCTTCCATTTTTCCACCTACCTTTCTTACGATAGTAGATACTATTATAAAGTTTATTCTAATATTACTCAAGCAATCATTGATTAATTATTGATTATCGTGATGACCGTATGTTTGCCAATGATATGCCTAATAGCAATAGCTCATTTAGAAGCTGTAAGATTCCTTATAATAATTGGAATTTCGTTTAGATCATCAATGGTAAAATTTGCACATTCACACGTAAGGCCCAGTGTATTTTTCCAAATTGACAGCATCCCTGCATTCCTAGCTGCGATAATGTCATTTTGAGGGTGATCACCTACAAATACACATTCATGAGGCTCAACTTGCAATCGCTGCATTGCACGTTCAAAGATTTCTCGGTTTGGCTTTCTTATTCCCTCTATAACTGAAATTAAAATAGTTGAGAAAAAACTCTCAATTTTTAAAGCAATTATCTTAGTTTGTTGAAACGCTCCCTTTCCGTTCGTTATCATGCCAAGCTTCCTATTCATGTTTTTTAAGCTCTCTAACATTGAATGAAGATTTGGAAAGGGTATGCAACTATATCGAAAATAGGTGATATAATCATGTAACAGTTCTTTCGAGGATACATCGATTAATTGAAACTCTTCTTTTAACTGTTGGTATACTTTATCCTTCCAGACCTTCCCTTTGTTATCCAGTTCGATAAATCGTGCTATATAAAGATCTTTATCTATATGCTTTAAAGATTTATAATATTTATTATATTGCTTTTCGATGAAAATATTTATAGATGTCTCTCGATCCAATAAAGTACCATCTAAATCGAAAACAACTGCTTTAATAAAGCCCACCGCCATTTACTCCATTATAACAAATAAAAAGCAATACTATTAATAAGAAAACGAGGTGAATTTGGTGTTAGTGTAGCACCATTTATAAGATGAAATTACAGCAACTAACCTATTTATTTATTTTATTAACTGGTTTCTCGATAGGAATTTATCAAGCATTCGACCATCATCTCACACTAATATTAATGGTGTTAATGGTCACTATTACGATCATTTTAATAGTAAAAGATATTATCTCTGGGTCTAAGACAAATAAGGATTGATTCAGGTTTACTGTTATCCGTTCTTACTATTAAATAAATAATTTAAAATTTATTATTGACAATCCCTTGCCAAGTTTATATAATGGTACTTGTCCGTTAACGAGATACATAATAAATACATAGAAATCCGGGTGTAGTTTAGTGGTTAAACCACAGCCACGAGCAGTTACATCCACCGAATATACTTCGAGTTGTTCTGAAGCATTTCCATCATGGAATATGCTAGTAGATACAGGAACATGCCTTGTATAAGAAAGTTAATAATTACATATTTTACTAATTTGCGGGTGTAGTTTAGTGGTAAAACCTCAGCCTTCCAAGCTGATGTCGAGGGTTCGATTCCCTTCACCCGCTCCATGTCCCAGTAGCTCAGCTGGATAGAGCAACAGCCTTCTAAGCTGTGGGTCGGGAGTTCGAATCTCTCCTGGGACGTACTTAAGTCTTCAAAAAACACCACAAACATTGAAACTCAATGTTTGTGGTGTTTTATTTCTAGATAAGCTTTATGAGAGAATAAACGATTAATGATTAGGACTCTTCCTACCTTAATTATAGCATATGAAAAATTGTAAAAACAGGCTATTTATTCCGATTTACTGCTGGTAAAATCATTATACATTAATGGTTAGGAGAGATGTGGAATGGATTCGTTGGTTTTCGATTTTCGGGAAATTAGAAAAACACAGCTTTTGCTCGTAGGTGGAAAAGGGGTGAATGTAGGGGAATTAGCAAAAATTCAAGGATTACATGTACCAGAAGGGTTTTGTGTCACAACTGTCAGTTATCAAAGAATGATTGAACAAAATAAACCGTTGCAAGCATTGTTGCATCACCTAGCAATGCTTGAAGTAGAAGATCAAGATCAAATGAACGAAATCAGCAGGAAGATCCGACAAGTCATTATAAAAGCAGAAATTCCTCCCGATGTTGTAAAGACAGTTACTAACTATCTCTCCAAGTATGGCGATCAACACGCTTATGCAGTTCGTTCCAGTGCAACAACGGAAGATTTACCAAAAGCCTCCTTTGCCGGTCAACAGGACACCTATTTAAACATCAAAGGTAAAGATACAATTTTAAAACATATTAGTAAGTGCTGGGCCTCACTATTTACTGACCGTGCAGTGATATACCGTATCGAAAACGGAATAGATCATCGAAATGCTTATATGTCTGTCATTATTCAACGAATGGTTTTTCCTCAAGCATCCGGAATACTATTTTCAGCTGATCCCGTTACTTCAAACAGAAAGGTACTTTCCATCGATGCTAGTTTTGGATTAGGTGAAGCGCTTGTTTCTGGCATAGTGTCTGCGGACAATTATAAAGTGCGGGAAGGCAGTATTGTAGAGCGAACAATTTCCACCAAAAAGTTGGCTGTGTATGCACAACAAGAAGGTGGAACAGAGACAAAGGAAATGAAACTAAGTCAGCAGAATCTATCCACACTCTCAGATGAGCAAGTTTTTGAGCTTGAAAAGATCGGCAGAAAGCTTGAAGCGTATTTTAACTACCCGCAAGATATTGAATGGTGCCTAGTTGATAATACGTTTTATATTGTCCAAAGTCGACCAATCACTACTCTATATCCCATCCCTGCAGCAGATGAAACCGAAAATAATCGCGTATTTGTTTCTGTTGGTCATCAACAAATGATGACCGATCCCATGAAACCTCTGGGACTGTCTTTCTATCTAATAACAACTCCAGCACCAATGCGAATAGCTGGCGGAAGATTGTTTGTTGATGTTACGAATAATCTAGCTTCACCTATCAGCAGAAAAATGATATTAGATAACCTAGGTGGATCCGATCCGCTCATAAAAGACGCACTTATGGCCATAATCGAGCGAGGAGATTTTATAGAACCTGCTCCTAATGATAATAAAGAACAGAGTCTAAGTAAAAGCAATGAAGTTAAGTCGTTAACAGGGGCTCAAGAAAAAATCGAAAATAACCCGACAATCGTTTCTACTTTGATCAAGCGTAGTCAAGCATCGATTGAAGAGTTAAAACTAAACATTCGGACTAAATCAGGTTCAGATTTGTTTGATTTCATTCTGGAAGATATCCAGCAACTAAAGGAGATATTATTTAATCCACAAAGTATGAGTGTGATTACGGCTGCAATGGATGCCTCTACATGGATCAATGAAAACTTGAACAAGTGGCTCGGTGAAAAAAACGTCGCAGACACGCTTTGTCAATCTGTCCCAAACAATATTACTTCAGAAATGGGATTGGCACTGTTAGATGTCGCAGATGTAATTCGTCCTTATCCGGAAGTAATTAATCATCTTCATCATGTGGAAGATGATGACTTTTTGGATATATTGATGGAGTTAGATGGTGGACGTCAAACAAAAGACGCAATAACAGCTTTTCTCAGTAAATACGGTATGCGTTGTAGCGGAGAAATCGATATTACGAAAGCTCGTTGGAGTGAAAAACCAACTACACTGATCCCTATGATTTTAAATAATATCAAAAACTTTGAACCTAATGCTAGCAAGCAAAAATTTGAGCAAGGTCAGAAGGAAGCTTTAAATAAAGAAAAAGAAATATTAGATCGATTGAAGCAATTGCCAGACGGTGAACAAAAAGCAAAGGAAACAAAACGAAGGATAGACTTAATCCGGAATTTCAGCGGGTTTAGGGAATTTTCAAAATATGTCATGATTAATCGCTACTTCGTTTATAAGCAGGCATTGTTGAATGTAGCCAAACAACTCGTACAAACAGGCGTTATTCATAAAAAAGAGGATATTTACTATCTCACTTTGGAAGAGTTTCATGAAGTTGTAACCACAAATCAATTGGATTACCAGGTCATTAACCAAAGAAAAAGCGAATACAAATTATATCAAAAGCTAACTCCCCCACGCGTTATCACATCTGATGGCGAAATTATTGTGGGTGAATACAAACGAGAAAATATTCCAGTTCAAGCCATTGTTGGTCTACCAGTTTCTTCTGGAAAAATAGAGGGGCGCGCTCGTATCGTGCTAAACATAGAAGATGCTGATTTAGAAGAAGGTGATATATTAGTCACCTCTTATACTGACCCTAGCTGGACACCATTGTTTATAATCATCCAAGGTCTCGTCACGGAAGTTGGTGGATTGATGACCCATGGCTCCGTTATTGCACGCGAATATGGTTTACCAGCAGTTGTCGGAGTGGAAAATGCTACGAGGAAGATCAAGGATGGACAAAGAATCAGGGTGAATGGAACTGAAGGATATATCGAACTATTGTAATAGATAAATATTCGATCATTTCCGACACTATAAAATAATGTATCTTCTTCAAATCTTCTTCAAAGATTTATACTCGAGAGCTTGTTCGATTATTATATTTTTACAATCAAAAAGTTCTGATCATTTTTTGACCAGAACTTTTTTGTTTGTTGTTATATCCGCTCTACTTCATTTTGCTAATGAGCTCTGATAATAAAGACTTGGTATTTCTTGATTATCCTTTGTGTAGAAGCGAATTTCGATATTTTCCAATTGTTCATCAGCATTCAAAATAGCATAAGAACCTGGGTGAGCACTTCTAGGCTGGCGGATACTTCCTGGATTAATAAATAACTGATCCTTTACTTTTTTGACACCGGCAACGTGCGAATGACCAAAACAAATAACATTTGCTCCTAATTCCTCAGCACGATAGGAAACAGGCATCAATGTTGATTTAATCTGATATAAGTGCCCATGCGTAACGAAAAAATGCAATTTTCCTACTTTGAAATCCACTTCTTCCGGCAAACGAAAATCTGTATCCATATTACCTTGTACTACTCTAAAACCTGAAAGTGCTTGACTATCCACCTCAAGTTCCGAATCACCACAGTGGATCATCGCATCTACTTCTCGCTGGTGTCTAGCTTTTATTTCAGATACTTCGCTTGTCCAACCATGACTATCACTAAGTATTAAGATTTTTGGCATGCCCTCCACCCCTTTTAACTTTTACATCTGCTTTACCCATTTCTTCATTTTGTCTAACGCTTTTCTGCGATGACTAATTAGATTTTTTTCTTCTGGAGTCATTTCTGCCATTGTTTTGGTGCTTCCTATTGGATAAAAGATCGGATCATAACCAAAGCCATTCTTACCAATTGCTTGCTCACCAATTGTTCCTTCACATTCACCACGAGTAAAAATCGTTTGTTTTCCTGGTTGAGCAAGTGCCAATACACATACAAAGCGACCTGAACGTTCAGGTTCAGAAATACCTCGCATTTCCAATAATACTTTTTCTAAATTGGCTTTATCATCTTTATCCTCGCCTGCATATCTGGCTGAATAAACGCCAGGAGCCCCATTTAGTGTATCAATCTCTATTCCTGAGTCATCTGCAATCACTGGTATCTTGTACTTATCAGCAATAGCCTCGGCTTTTATTGCCGCATTTTCTTCAAAGGTTACACCAGTTTCCGGGATGTTATCAATGGGTTCCGTCAAGTCTAATAAAGAAATTACTTCTATTCCTAAAGGTTCAAATAAACTTTTAAAGTCTTTCATTTTCCCCTTATTTTTTGTTGCAATGATAATTTTTTTCATTTCGAAAAAGATCTCCTAAAATTGTTCTATTTTATCGGTATATGGTTTGATTGCTTCTCCTTGGATTGTAAATATCTCTTTCAAACCCTTTTCAGCTAGAGCGAGCATCTTGGTTAATTGTGTGCTTGTAAATGTTGCTTCTTCACCTGTACCTTGTAGCTCAACGAACTCACCATTACCAGTCATTACTACATTCATATCCACATGTGCTTGAGCATCTTCCGAGTACTCTAAATCCAAAATTTCTGTACCATCAGGTAATACACCAACGGAAATAGCGGCCAGGTAATCTGTTATTGGAAATGTTTTTATTTTATCATCCTCTAATAATTTACCTAATGCAAGTACGACTGCAACGAAGGCTCCTGTTATCGAGGCAGTTCTTGTACCGCCATCAGCCTGAATCACATCACAATCTACCCAAATTGTCCGTTCGCCAATAGCATCTAAATCGACAACAGCTCGCAGTGAGCGACCGATTAACCGTTGAATTTCCATTGTTCTTCCTGACACTTTACCTTTTGAGGATTCACGAATATTTCTTGTCTCTGTTGCGCGAGGTAACATCGCATATTCAGCAGTAATCCAGCCTTTACCAGAACCTCGCATAAATGGTGGCACACGGTCCTCAACACTCGCATTACATATAACCTTCGTGTCACCGACCGTAATAAGGACAGATCCCTCGGCATGTTTAGTAAAATTAGTTTTAATATCAATTGGTCTGAGTTGATCTACTTCTCTCCCTGTTTCACGCATTCTATTTCCTCCTTACATACTGTTCTATCTTAACATATTTTCTCAGTAGATGGGTTTTTCATACATAATAAAATTGCTGAAAAGATATACACCCGTTTCAAAGGAATGAAACGGGTGTAAAAAATATCTATCTACTTCGAACATTCTAGATAGCATGTTGCTACTACTTCATATTAGCTAAATACTTTCAGTAGGTGCAACCATATCTCTTGATACAGGCTCTGTATATGGTTGTCCACTTTCACTAATCACTTCTTCATGATTTTCAACTGATACCTGGACCGCATCTACGCCTTCCTGTTCTGTTAACGTCAGCACGATCGATTGCATTACCTCATCAGCGATCATACTTTTCGCACTGTTTGATAATATATTTTCATTAAAGTTTAATGACAGAACTCCATCCTCAAAGACTGGCTCGGACGCCAGTTGCGAACCTGTGTTAATAAAGTGCTCCAATGGCAAATCAAACGAAGGACCCTCCATTAAAGCTTGTACAACTGCTTGATGAGGATTCTCTTCATTCGTTGGGACATGTTGTGTTATAGGAACGAAGTAGACCATCTCATCACCTTGCATTGGAAAGTAAAGCGTCGCAGCTTTACTTTCCATTAAATCAATACCTTCAGCTTGATGAATGTTAATTCCATTTGCTCGAGAATAACCCTCTGATATTGGTGTACCGTTTACTGGCATAACATCTTGTTCTTCTCCATTAATCCATAGCTTGACGCGGTCAACATTTTCAAATTGTGTTAATGTATGTGTCATCGATTCTAAAATCTTCTGTTCGTTCTCAGCTTGATAAGACTCGAACTCTTCTGAAACATTCACTACTAAAGTTCCGTCAGCTTCTAGATTCAAGTCAATAATCTCGGTTCCAGCAGGTAATACAGCTTGAAAACCACTTGGTAAGAGAGATGTTACTGGTCCATCCTGAACTAAGTATTCTAACACCTGCTTTGCTACTTCCTTTGATTGAGGAGATGGTATTTGTAATTCATGTGGTACTACTAAACCATTTTGATCTAATAGATATAAAGTTCTTGTGACAGATTCGGATGTAGCATCTGCTTCTTCACCCTCAACTGTTTCCCCCTCATCCTCAGTGCCCTCTTCTTCATCTGAACCCTCATCTGGCATACCTTCCAAGTCATCTGAATCTTCAGGAATGTTTTGCAGATCATCTGCTAGCTCTGCATCTTCAGGTGGGGCATCTATTTGATCTAATGTCTGTTCTCCTTGAAAAACACCACAACCCACTAACAAAAGTAAACATAACAATACAATGCCTGCATATTTTTTGGCTAAATCGATTTTCATAACCGATACCTCCTACGATGGTTTGTACTACTATGTATACGAGCTTATTATCAAAATAGACCAATCAAAATAATCTAAAAGATGTTTAGGGAAATTTTTTTAAAAGCGAAATTTAAGCTAAAACGAAGGCTTCCCCAATAATTGGCGAAAGCCTTCGTTTGATTAGCTTGATGAGACAAGTATTTTATACTCTTCCTAAGCTTTTTACAGTATTTAATTCAATTTTACTCACTGCCTCAATCGTATTATTTAACCATCGTGATGCAATTTGCTGAAATACTGCAACATCTCCTGTTGTATAGAAATAATGTTGTGCTACCTGTTCTCCTTGATATAGTTTATGTTGATACTCTAAAATCGTACTAACTTCCCTAGCCGTTTCTTCTCCTGAAGAAATTACTGTCACTGTCGTACCTATTACCTCTTGAATCAAATCTTTAATCATTGGGTAATGGGTACAACCCAAGATCAACGTATCCATATTAGAAAACTGTTTTAAAGGTTGTAAAGTTTCTCTTACTACCTGATATGCTTCCTCGCCTTGGACTATTCCTTTTTCAACTAATGGTACGAATCTTGGACATGCTAAATCATAAACTTCAATATCTGAATTTATTTGTTTTAAAGCATCCACATATGCTCTACTACTAATTGTTCCTTCCGTTCCAATCACACCGATACCTGCTGTACGTGAATGGGTGATAGCAGCCCTTGCACCAGGTTGAATCACACCAACCACGGGAATCTTCAATTCCTCTCTTAACAGTTCCAACGTAAATGCAGTAGCAGTGTTACATGCAATAACTAACATTTTAATATCTCTTTCTAATAAAAAATGGACCATTTCCAAAGTGTACTGAATCACTTCTTCTTTTGGACGTGGGCCATATGGACATCTTTTTGTATCGCCCAAGTAAATAATCGATTCTTTAGGTAGCTGACGGATTAATTCACTTGCAACCGTAAGTCCACCAACGCCTGAATCAATAACTCCAATTGGTTGTTTCACTATCATCGCCTCTTTACAATTTTGCATTTTCTGTTTGTTGTCTCATTTCTTGGTGAAGGAGATGTAATAGCCTTGATAACTGTTCCATATCCTTCTCTTTAACATTCGTTAAAACTTCGCCTAAATATTTCTGTCGTTTTTCAATTACTTCATGGATAATTTTTCTGCCTTTTTCTAACAGATGAATACGAACAACACGTCGATCTTTGGTATCTTTCACTCGTTCTACTATATCGTTCTTTTCCATACGATCGACTAAATCGGTAGTCGTACTAAACGCAAGATTAATTTTTCGAGATAATTCACCTAATGTTAAATCGCCATCCTCTAGTAAATATTGTAAGGCAATGAATTGTGGGGTGGTGATCGGATAATTATGTAAAATTTCCCGACCTTTTTGTTTAATAATACCTGAAATATATCTTAATTCTTTTTCAATATCTGCAATTTGTTCCTTTTCTTTCGCATTTGCCAACTCTAAACGCTCCTTCACACATTAAAATACATATGTTAACTATAACATTTTTTCTCATTAAATTGTTATGCTGAATCTTCTATAGTTAACAGAAATAAACCGTCTTTCCCTACCCTAAAAGCGAATAGTATTATATAGCAGAACAAAATAGAAGCGTTACACAGACCAAATATAACGATGCCCATCAATCAATGGCTGGTTAATCATTCAAGTTTCTCACTGTTGAGTAGTGTTTTTTTATAATTGAATATCAAAAGCATAAAAAAACGAAAATTGCTAAAACTCCAATTGAAGAGAAAGAAACGTATGTGAATTCCCTCCTATACTTTTACCTGGAGTTGGTATGATGCCTTACACGAAAGACAATCCTGCTATTTATTATCAAAAAGCTGGCAGCGGAACAGCGATCATTTTCATTGCTCCGCCAGCAATGGGTCATTTAACTTTTCGTTATCAACGTTTTCTCAAGCATAGCTTCACTGTTATTACATTTGATAACAGAGGAGATTGTCGTAGTGAATATGCTAATACAACAACCTTTTCACAGTTTGTTGATGACGTCAAAAGAATTCTAGATGAGAACAATATCTCCAAAGCAATTATTTGTGGCTATTCGAATGGTGGGCTTATTGCACAACAATTTGCTATTTCTTACCCTGAATATACGTTAGCGCTCATTTTGATTGGTGGCTACCATGCACCAAAAAGTCTTTTTCTTCGAACCGAATATAAAATTGGGATTTCGATTGCCAAGAAGCACTGGATTCCACTATTAGCGAGAGCACTTGCGTTCAATCATTTTTCCGATAAAAAAGCAGCAAGAGAAATAGAGCTAGAAGTCAACAAAACAAACGCAGAAATGCTAGCTCAACAATATCAATTAGGCTTGGATTATGATAATGAGCAACAACTACATCATATCCATGTACCTCTCTTAATTATCTACGGCGCAAATGACCATTATGTACATCCCTATCAAAACATCTTTCGCCAAAAGTTAAAAGATGTAGAGGTTGCCTATATTCATCGCTCTAAACATCAAGTACCAACCAAATATTTTCATGAATGTAATGCCATCATTTATGAATGGTCAAAACGAAAACAATTCCTATAATCCCTCTTCATCTAGTCAATTACTTTCTCTCCTATGTTAGTATAAAATAATCTTTTTAAGGCTGTCTCAACAGAAAAGAATCTTCCCAATTACTTCTTTTCTACCGACAGCCTTATAAAAGAGATGCTATAGCAAATCCCAAGATAATGGTGTCCCCTTTTCAATATCCTGATTAGCTTTTTTACCTAAACATACCTCATAATATTTCGGTGACAAACCAAATCCTGGACGAATGACACGTAGATTGTTTCGGGTTAAGGTTTCTCCTTTTTGGATATTTTCCGTGACATAAATAGAGCGTCGATATCGTTGGGATTGATTTTCAGCTTTCGTTGGACCATAATGTACTTGCCCCATTGCCTGCCAAGCTTTTTTCGTCTCTTGAACCAATAATTGAAATTCTTCCGGCTCTAGCGAAAAGTGGGAATCAACTCCCCCGTCCTCGCGAGAAAGAGTAAAATGCTTTTCAATTACCGTTGCGCCCATTGCTACACTGGCAATTGCAACACCGCACCCTAAGGTGTGATCTGATAAGCCAATTGGACATTGAAATAAAGCTTGCATATGCGGGATAGTATTGAGGTGACTATTTTCAGGGGATGCTGGATACGTACTCGTGCATTTTAGTAAGATGATTTCTGTACAACCCGCTTCTTTCGCTGTTGTGACTGTTTCTTCAATTTCTGCTGCCGTACACATACCTGTCGAAATAATCATCGGTTTTTTTGTTTGGGCAACTTTTCGAATTAGTGGTATATCTGTACATTCAAAAGAAGCAATTTTGTAGCAAGGTACATCTAAACTTTCTAAAAAGTCAACGGCTGTTTCATCAAATGGAGAACTAAATGCGATCATACCCAACTCTTCACAACGATCGAATATAGGCTTGTGCCATTCCCAAGGTGTATAAGCTTCCTGATATAGATGATATAAGGATTTGTTTGCCCAAGGACTATTAGGATCCGATATAACAAAATCCTCCTTATCAACTTGTAATGTCATGGTATCCGCTGTATATGTTTGGATTTTAAGTGCATCTGCCCCTGCTTTTGCCGCTGCTTCAACTATTTTTAGTGCTTGCTCTAATGATTGATTGTGATTTCCTGACATTTCCGCAATAACAAATGGTTGATGCCTTATACTGATTTCGCGATTTTGGATTGTCACTGTTTTCATTAGATCCTTCCCTTCCAGTCTTCTTTAAACAAAGCAAGTGCCCAGACATCATAATAGTTTTCCTGTTTTATGATGTGCTGACGAAAAGCACCTTCTACTTTAAAACCCAACTTTTGATGAAAATAGAGACTAGCTTCGTTATTTTCTATTACTTCTGCGCAAATCTTTCGGATTCCCTGATCAAAAATATTGGTTAATGCTAGAGTAGCCATCTTTGTCCCAGATCCCTTGGGAGCATTTTGTTCTCCAATGTAGAAACCCCAAAAACACCGCTGATGCTGTTTTTGGATATCATAAAATTGTACAAGACCCAACGGTTTATCAGCTTGAATATAAATAAACACCTCATGAGTTGAATCAGTTGACACTTTCTTATACCAATTTACATGTTCCTGCCAAGTAATATCTTTATCAGTATACATGTATTGTTTGATATGATGACTATTTCGCCATGATAAGATTTGGCTTAGGTCTGCTTCCTCAATTTTTCTCAAGATACAATCAACCACAAGCACCCTCCTTCGACATAAAACGCGCGACGGATTGAGGAACAACACTGGATCTATAGGCAGCTAACCTCTCTTTCATTTGTAGCAGCTTTAGCGGTGTCTCTATTAATCGGCTTAATGCCTCTTTTATGTCGTCATGTCGTACATTTTGGCTTTTGCCCAAATGATACACGAAACCTTTGGCATGTAGATATTCTAATATTTTGGATTGATTGCTTGCTACCTCAATCGTTATAGCTGGCAATTGCATATAACACCTTTCCCAAGTTGTCGTGCCTCCTGCACCGATCGCAATATCCGCTTCTGCCATTAGTTCGGCTATGCGATTGGTCTGTGTGTATACATGAATATTGTCAAATCGCTTATCATATTTTTGAAGTTCTTTAATAGAGGGATTGAAGGTACCTGTAACTACATCAACCCTCCAATTTGGACTCAAATTTGGTATAATTGCCTCTAACGTTTTTAACGTTTCATTAGTTGGATCACTTCCACCAAAAGATACAAGGATACGTTTGACAATGTTTGGCTTCTTCTCCTTCACCTTTGTTATCACAAATTCGTCTCTTAATAAAAGGTATTTTGGTCCCAAGAGTAAAACAGTATCGGATGAAACCAATTGTTGATAACGCCCCTCCAAATTTGGCAGCAGATTTTGATCCAGCAAACTATCACAGTAATGGTTGCGATTTGCTAGGTCATCAATAACCATCATGCTATCAACTAAAGGCTTTATAGTTCTCTCCCATCGTTCATCTAATCCATAATGATCTACAACGAAGTAATCAAAACGACGACATTTATGAAGATATTCAGTTGTCTCCTCCGCATCCTTTTGCCAATTTTTCTGTAAATGGTTGAGCATTTTAGCATGGGATAAAGTTCGGGTGGAGTATCCTTTCTCCTCAATATAATCTAGTAAATTTCCTGGAGAATCTTGACAAAAAAACTCGATATACGCGCCTTTTCTTTGTAATTGATTAGCTAATACCAAACAACGCATGACATGACCAGAGCCAATTTGGTAGGAGGCATCTACACGAAAACCTACTCGCATGAAGCATCACCATCCCTTTTGTTCAATGTTTGCATTCATATTTACCCAGTCCGGATGCTCTTCTAATAACCTGATCACATCGTCCAAGGTAAAGTAAGGATTTTTCGGTGCAAGGGATCGAATGATTTGTTCAATAAGTTGAAAATCTTCTATTGTGTCGACAGTTAAACGGTAGGTACTATAATTGGTGTGATGACGGACGTTGACAATATGAAATTGATGAGGATAGTCTCTGATATAAGTCGTCACATGTTCACGGTCACTATTACGGCTTGCTATTCTGTCTAGGTGCTCTAATGTTTGTCTCGAAAATACCTCGATATCATAGCCTCTTGGATAGCTTCTTTCCATCACATTTGAGACATAATCTGCATTCTGATTACTAACAAATTCTCCTATTACTTGATCAATTGTCTGAACATCAATTAACGGACAATCTCCAGTTAAGCGAACAATCACATCAGCTTGAGCCTCTTTAGCTGCTTTCACATAACGGCCTAAGACATCTTTTTCAGATCCACGGACATAATGGATTTTCTCCTGTTGGCAAAAATCAACAATAGCATCATCTTTCCGCTCATTTGTTGTCGCAACTACGATTTCATCCAAATAAGAAGAATGTCGAATTCGGTCCATTTGATATTGTAGCAGTGGTTTTTCAAGTACTTTCCGTAAAACCTTGCCTGGTAATCGTGTCGAGCCCATTCTTGCCTGTATGATCGCGACAATCTTCATGATGACACCTTGTAATATAAAATTACTTTTTTAACTGCTGTAATGACATCATCTACATCTGCATCTGTCATTTTTGGAAAAAGTGGTAAGGTGATGATTTCCTGGTACAAAGTTTCCGCTTGCGGACACAAGCCTTTTTCATAGCCTAACTGTTGATAATAGGGGTGGTAATACACAGGTATATAGTGAACATTGACACCGATATTTTCCTTTTGTAATGCCTGGAATATCTCTGTTCTATCGGTTGTTAATTGATCCAATTGCAGTCGGATGATATATAAATGCCAACTAGATTTCGCCTCAGGTAATTGATAAGGTAATGTAATCTGGTCTAACTCACGAAAAGCTTCATTATATTTGGCCGCAATAGCTCTTCGTTTTGCTAAAAAGCTATCAATCTTATCTGACTGGCTCCATCCAAGTGCAGCCTGCAAGTCTGTCATTCGGTAATTAAATCCGAGTGACTGCATTTCATAGTACCAAGGTTGATCTGAAACAGTTAATCGTTTTGTATCCCTCGTAATACCATGATTTCGGAAGTCTCGTAGTTTTTGATAATAAATTGGATTATCTGTTGTTATCACGCCTCCTTCACCCGCTGTGATATGCTTCACCGGATGAAAGCTGAACATCGTCATATCTGCTAGAGTTCCTACTTTACGTTTTTGATAACTTGCACCAAGAGCATGTGCTGCATCTGAAATAAATGGTATAGAATATTTAATTGCGATCTTTTGTATTTTTTCGTATTCTACTGGCTGCCCGGTAAAATCTACGGTTATAATCGCTTTTGTTCTATCTGTCACCTTTGCCTCGACTTCCTTTGGTGAAATGTTATAGGTATCAGGTGAAATGTCAGCAAAAATGACATTGCCACCTTGATATAGAACGGTATTAGCAGTAGCAGCAAAAGTGAGAGGTGTGGTGATCACCTCATCATTTTGCTGAATCCCTGCTGCAAAGCATGCCCCGTGAAGTGCTGCCGTCCCGCTTGAAAAGGCGACGGCATATTTTGCACCTACGTAATTTGCAATTTTGGTTTCAAATTGCTCGATCATTGGCCCAGTTGTTAGAAAATCACCCGTTAATATTTGAAAAACTGCCTCTGTATCAGCCTGATCCAACCATTGCTTGCCATATGGTAAATAACTTTCTCTCACAGGTTTACCGCCATCAATTGCTAACGTATGATCGGACATAACTATCCTTCCTTTTAAATAAGATTAGTAGATTGAATCCATTTTTCTGTTTTTTTAATTCCTTCTTCCAAACTGTACTGCGGCTGCCAGCCTAATAAATTTTTCGCTTTTTCAAAGTTACATAGCAATCTCGAAATTTCACTTTGAGGATGGATATGTGGCACATGTTGAATACGTTGTTGATCATTGGTAATTATCAATGCCAATTCATTTATGCTGACATCTCTTCCTAGACCAGCATTAATTATTTCTCCATCTGTTTCAGATGCATACCCTGATTCCACTACAAAGCGTGCGCAATCTTCAACATACAATAAATCTCTTGTTTGGGTTCCATCTCCATAAATTAATAATGGCTTTCCCGTTAATTTATTTTTTATAAAGATTGCCACAACGCCTCCTTCTCCACCTGTTTTTTGATAAGGACCATACGTGTTAAACGGACGAATAACCGTTACTGGTAAATTATAGGCGTAGTAATAAGATAACACCATATTTTCTGCAGCTAATTTGGAGCCGGCGTAAGGTGAGGCTGGTTTTACCGGATTTGTTTCGCTTATACCATTGTCATCACTTGCCTCTCTATAAACCATACAAGTACTCATAAAAACCATTTTCACTCTGTGCTTTCTGCACTCTTCTAATACATGGAAAGTGCCGATGACATCATTCGCAAACGTCGTCTCTGGATAATCTATACTGTCCTGTACATTTATGCTAGCACCTAAGTGATAGCATATATCCAATTGCTTTTTAAACAACATCTGTAAGAGCTGCTTATCTTTTATATCACCTTTTATTAGTCCTTGAAAAAGTGGATGTTGTTCAAACTCCATCAGATTTTCTTTTCTGCCATTTGATAAATCATCGAGCACCCACACATTATGATTATCCTCTAATAATTTCGCTACAACCCATCTTCCGATAAAACCTGCTCCACCTGTAACGAGAATGTTCAACAATACCACCCTTTCTATTGCTTCATTCCCACCAAATTAAATCTATCACACTATTTCTTCTTAAAGATTCTTAATGTATAATTTGGTAGTTTCACTTGTTTGCCTGTTGTCTCTTCTACTTGCTCAAATCCTAAGTTCTCAAATATTTCCTGATAATTACGTGGAAAAATACGCCAGTGTTCATCCTTTTCGGCTTCAAATGTTACTAAATAGGATTTTGTTATCCTTGCAATATGAGCAAATAGCCACTCACTGTCTGGATGAATATGCTCCAACACCGCCATTGTAAACACAAAATCAAAATGATCATTTGCAATATGCTTTAAAACAGATTCAGCAGGAGCATGAATGATATCTGCATTTTCTGCTAGTGTGGGATACACTTTATGAAGCTCTTCAACAGCTTCCTGACTAATTTCAATACCTGTTAACTCTCTATAACCATTTTCATATAAATGATTTAAGTTCCTTCCAACATTACATCCAATTTCTAATATACGCTGATCTGCTTGGATATATTTCTCCATATATTGTAATAAAAAAATACTTCGCTTCAGCTGTATTTGATACCTTTCAGGATAACTGTTATTTTTCCAGTATTCGTGAATCTCCTTTAATGTTTTTTTCACTTTATAGCTCCTTTCGATAATTCATCAATTAAATTTCGTAATCGTTGGCCAGAAGAGCTTTGATCCGGGTATGCGTAAGCAAGAAATTCCCTTCGAATACGTTCTGCTGCTTTTTGCCATCTTGGATACTTGAAATACAAATTGATTACATCAGCTAATTTCAACGGATCATTCTGGACAAACGACTTTAACTCACTGTAGTATTCTGTATAGCTTGGAAGTTTTGTATGCAATATAAATACAGGTTTCCCAACAAGCATGGCTTCTAAGGCAACTGTTGATGTATAGGAAACAACCGCATCTACGTGTGGGAGAACATCATATAATGGAATTTTTCCTGTTGATGTTATGGTTTGATGCTGAAGAAGTAGTGGATGATGTTCATCATCTGGAAAATCTCGCAAAATAATGTGGAGATTTAATACTTTTTCTAATTGCGCTATTAAGGTTTTCCACTTTTCTAGATGGCGATTTCCTCGTACAATTAGCAGTAAGGTTTTTTTTCGTTTATCGAGCTTTAAGTGTTTTCTAAATTGCTCTTGTGTAAAAGATGATTTCTTGTAACGTTGATCAAACCTTGGATGACCGATTATTTTGATTTCATCTTCTAAAACGCCAGCTTGCATATACCAATCTATCTCAAATTGACCATATACAGCATCAACTGTTGCCACTTTCGGAAGATACCCAAATTCATTCGCGATAATTCCATGTTGTAAACAAATGGTAGGGACCCCATGCTTTCTCGCAACAAATGCCATCACTCTGCCAAAATGATTTGGACTAGATATAATGACGGAACTGATTGCGGTTTTGCTCAACAATTGATGCATCATTTCAATATGATCAATGACAAAATTAACTTTCTTTACTAGCATATATCGGAATGCAGAATCTTGATAAAGATGATGAGCTGGAAATTGCTTCAATAGCGTTTGAATTTGCTTTTTCATTTTAGCTTTGGATGGTTCCGTGCTTTTGATAAGATAATCCTGCAAATAATAACAATTGTGTTGATCTAGATCATGTGGATTTTTACTAGCTTTAATAAAGATCGTTTTATTTAACTCGATATACTTTTCGTACGTTTCTGACGGAATACGAATAAGAGAATCTTCTAAAATAGCTGTATATCCTTTTTTTCTGTTGTATGATGTATTTAAAGATGCTAAATAATCAGAGAACCTCTTCTGTACTTGTATTCGATCTGTTACATGATGATGTAATTGATCTTGAAGTTTTTTTTCTGACATTTCACTCCAAATATTGGCGTGATGGCGGATAAGGCTAGGAAAATGAACGAGGTAAGATAAAGGGTAACCTCGGTAAACAATTTCTTTAAAATCCTCGACAAAATCAAGAAATAATGACCAATAATTACTTCTGTACCTATCCATCTCTATAACCTTCTCTTACGATCCGATGGATGAGTACATGCAAACGATCCATGGATTTTTGGTTACTTGGATAAGCATAACGAAGAAATTGTTTCCACTTTTTATGGGCATATTGCTGATAATCAGATTGTGTAAAATAGGCGACCATCTTTTCGGCTAACTGCTGCGGGTCATATTGCATAAGTTCTCCTATTCCACGATAATAGCCAGTTGCTCCTGGAAAATCTTTAGTAAGAATAAAAACTGGCTTATTGCTCAGCATTGCCTCTAAACCTACTGTAGAGGAATAAGCAACTACTGCATCTACATGTGGGAATAGATCATAAATCTGATAGTTTCGTGTAGGAAATACATTCGAGAATTCTTTAGTTAGCGGATGAGGTTGTTTACTTGGGTAATTTTTTATTAAAATATTAAACTTTTTCTTATTATTTAGAGTTTGAATGAAGGTCCGCCATTGGTTAATGTCTTCATTTGACCGAACAGCAATCATAATTGTTTTTCTTCCTTTAATTAAACCTAAGGACTGATAGAAAGACGCACCATCAACACTAGGTGGACTATCTATTTGGTCGAATCTAGGATGACCGATAATTTCTAAAGCTTCTTCCTTTATTCCAAGTCTGGTATACCAATCTTTCTCAAATTGACCATAAAGCGCATCGACTGTGGCAATTTTTGGAATGTAACCTAGCTCACTTGAAATAATACCATGTTGCATACAAATAGACGGAATTCCTTTACTTGAACCAATGACCACTAGGATTCGACTAATATAACTATGGCTTGTCGAAATAACAAAACAAGATATAGCAATGTTTTTTAGTAACTGTTCTGTGATTTCCATGTACGTCAGGACAGATGAAATATTTTGCAATAACCATTTTTGAAAAGAAGCTCTACTATAAAGCCAATGGTCTTGATATTGTATGAACAACTCTCTAGCTTGTTGTTGGACTTGTTTTATTTGTGTATCTATATTCACTTTAAAATCTTCAAAATATTGAATGGGAATATTTTGAATTTTAGTTAGTTTACTTCTTTTCTTTCGTTTAACAACTGCGACGGTCTGATTAATCGGCCTTGCTCGATTTTTCTTTTTTACTAAACCTCGTTTATTTTTTTGCTTGATACCATTTGTTAGCAGTACTGTATTACTGGGAGAAAAGTATTGCTGTAAACTATGCTGTGGAAAACGAAGTAACTTATCAATATGAATAGCAATTTTACCTGTTGTTTTAGTATGATTTTTTGTATGTTTTGCTGTAAATGATGAAAATTTGTTTTGGATATCCTCTGAAGATGAAACAACCCGTGTGAAATGGTGTAAAAAACTATCCTTGTGTAATTCATTCATTAAATCAGTATTTGGTAGTACATAACTTGGCAAATGACAAAAATAAACAATCTCAAAATTTCTATAAGTTAAAGTTTCAAAATCGTGAAGAAAATCGAGATACATTGACCAATAATTTTTTAGAAATGTGTCCATGATTCCCTCCTTTTAAATTAGATTTGCTTCTTTTAATAACTGATACAGATGTTCCTTACTAAGCACTTTCTGATCTGCAGAACTATAGGTACCTTTTTCTGCCTTTATAGCATTTGGATAAACGATATCTGTATCGGTTGGAATCACAAACATATCGGCGAACTCCCATGCATGGATCGATTCTTCATAAGTCATTAATTCTTCATACATTTTCTCACCGGCTTTTAAACCTATATATTCCGTAGTCACTTGTTGCGTTGCTTCGTTAATTAATACATTAGCTAAATCTCCTAGTCGTATAACAGGCATTTTCAACACAAAAACTTCTCCACCTTTTGCTTCTTTTAACGCTTTAATCGTCAATTTCGTTGCTTGTGATACAGTCATCATAAATCTCGTCATCTTTGGATCAGTTATCGTTATTTTCTGCTGCGTCCGTATTTGCTCTTGAAAAAGTGGTATGACCGATCCTCTTGACCCCATTACATTACCAAAACGGACACTCGCAAATACAGTGTTGTTTCCTCCTGATGCTGTTATGAGCCGCTCTGCAATGAGCTTGGTTGCACCATATGCATTAGTGGGGGAGATTGCCTTATCCGTACTTGTAAAAACTACCTTTTTAACATTATTTGCAATTGCAGCTTTCATTACTTGGTAAGTCCCGATAATATTAGTATGAACGGCTTCAATAGGATTTTGTTCACAAGCATCAACTCTTTTCATTGCTGCTAATTGGAACACATAATCAACATGTTTCATTACTTCCTCTACACGATCTTGATCTCGGACGTCACCAATGACAAATTGAAGTGTATTATTATGGTTAAATTGCTCTTTTACTACACTTTGTTTGTATTCATCCCGACTAAATATAATAATTTTTTTAGGTTGTTCATGTAGAAGTTCAGTAACGATACTTTTTCCGATTGTGCCGGTACCTCCAATAATTAGAATGACTTTATCTTTAAAAAACACTGCTGTCCCTCTTTCCTTTTTCATAAGGCTTTTAAAATAGTTCTGTATATATATATCGTTATCGTAAGGAAATTGTAACGACCACAGCCTATACGAAGTAACCCAATTGCATTCCACATCCAATCATTTAAAGCAGTCGCTTCTCCATACTATTTACAAGGCCTATAAATTTCTTAAGAAGAACACTACTCAAAGCCTGAAGCTGACGTTACCTTAACTCTTTATGAAGAATAAAAAAAGAGAGGATTATTCCTCTCCTTCGACCTCTGGCTCATTTGGTACATCAACTGGATTAGTTGGTTCCTCTGGTATATCGACTGGTTCAGTTGATTCAGTTGGTTCATTCGGTAAATCAACTGAATCAGTTGAATTAGTTGGTTCATTTGGTAACTCGACTGAATTAGTTGGTTCATATAGTTCTGACTCCTGATTAGTTGGTTCATTTACTTCTTCTACATTAGTTATATCGTTAGACAGCTGTACATTGTTTGCATCTTCTTCCACTTGTTGCTCTGTGGATGTTGTTATTCCTAAAGGTGTCTTTGCACTAGGTATCTTTACACTAGGTGTCTTTGCGCTTGATACACATTTTTTCTTTTTACTTTTTTTCCTGATAGGATCTATCGCAGGAAAAACTACCGGGCATTGTACTGGAATCGTTGGTGCAGGACAAGGCGGAATTGGTAATATATCACGAGGCTGGCAAAAATCTGCTTCCAACTCAATTGTAACCTCATATGTCGATTGAATGCTTTGACATAATCGTACCGTTAATGTTACATCTAGTTCATCAATTTCAGTAGTTGTACCTGTATCACAACTTACGGAACATATAAAACAATCCAAATCAGTATATGATAGATTAATAGCAGTTCCTTCTGGTGCACAAAGTATCACTTGTTCACAACGAGAAAAGGTTGCGGTACCAATTTCAATTACACTCCCACCAAGCTCTGGTATCAATTGTGCAAATATAGTGACATCAAAATTCTTACGAATATTGACAATTTGCAATGTGACTTCTTCATCATCTAATGCAAATAGCTGATCTTCACGATTTAAGATAACAAACGGTTCTTCAGCAGATGGAGTGACAGCACATGTAACAGTATCTAAGTCAATATCATCGCATTCTAATTGGGCACCTGTAACTGTATTAATCGGTAACTCTAAACCAGCGATATTTAAGTCAAAAGTTGCCTCATTTAGCACCCAGTCATACACTTTTTCTGTATTAATACAAAGTAATTCCCGCCCATTTTGTTTGTGGTTGATTGACATTTCCCCTATACACCTCCATTATCGTCATCTCCCTATAGACTATGAGGCCAATAGACAAAACGTTAATGTTATTTCACGGATTATCGAATGTCACATACATTAAAAGGTAGGCAATTATCACGAAAGGAGATACAAAATGAACACAGATAATGATCAGTTAGATATAGATAATTTAAGTGAAGTTCTTACAGAATTGCAAAATGAGATGCAATCTGTCAAAGGAGATGTGGAGAAATTACGATTAGCGAAATTAATCGATAAACTAGAACTATGGAGGAATGAATTAAATCATTTGAAACAGGATGTACATCAATTACAACAAGATATAGCACAGGTAAAGGGACCAATAAAGACTAAAAAAACACACTATAAGCAATCTGAATACAGTAAATTGCAAAAGATGCTCAGATCGATTCACGTTAGTGATAATTCTTCGGTTCAGTCCCATAATAGAAAATAGATTACTGGTATTGATAAAGTAAGACTATGATCAGGAGGGTTTGGACCTTCACTGATCATTAGCGAATCTTATCGAGGGTGTTAGCGTATGTTATCCTTTGTGTTTCTTGATGCTTGAAGTAGAAGGCTTACAGACGTTTAAAACTATGAAAATGGTAAATACCTAGTTTTTCGATAAACACTCCATTCGTCCATACCTTTTTAACAACCAACAATATACTATCATTAAAAGCAAATAAAGGAGTTGTTTCATTTGAAAGCTAAACAAATTACCAGTAAAGCAGGCAAGCACTTTAAAACTTCCAATAAACCTATTGTTATCACTTCTAAAGTTAAGAAAACTGCTTTAAAGAAAAGCAAAGGCGGTTGCTGTATGAAGTAATTTAAATCATGCTTATATGGAAAACATGAGGGGAAATCTGTTGAATCGTTTTGTTAAAGGATTGTTGCTCTATATCATCCAATTTTCTGTAAAAAGAAGTAATTTCTTCTTCAGTTAAAGAAAATTTTCGCTTTTGCTTTCGTCTACTTTTTTTCTGTTTGCTTATTGCGTTCGAAATGCTATGAGGTGGTGATGGTAACGAAATAGCATTACATAAATTTAAAATATGGTCCACAGAATAATTTTCTTTTTCCCATTTACAATAATGATACAACCTATCATCACCAGGCGTAATCGTTGGATGGTATAGGAGCTGTTCTATTTTATCAAATATTGTTGCAATGGTTCTTGCCCTGAAACCTAATAGATTCGGCAGCTCTATTTCTTTTGTTTCAAAAGGTAGATAAACAATCACAGGCTTATCCAAAAGAAATGCTTCGATACCCGAGGTACAACCATTATGAATGATGATTTTCGCTGCCAATAACCACTTAATAATCCCCCCCTCATGGACTACATGGACGTTTGGATTGTTTTGGAACACCTTACGATATGAAAGAATATTCTCAGCTGGATGGGGCCGAATAACAATATTTACATGTGGAAAATGTTTTGAAGTTTGTTTAATCATTTCTAAAAAAGATTCATATAGTTCCTTAATATGTTGGACAAAGACCGTGTCCTTCTTCCCTTTAACTGAATTATATAAAGAGAACCTTGTGTTGACTAAAATAAATTCACCATATTCTCTTTGGAGATTTTTTACTTCTTGCTGATATAAGTAATGAAATTTAGGCTTTAATAAATCAAAGCGTGGGTTACCAACTATGTGACACTTATAAGCCATATCAGGATAAGCGTTGCTAATAACTTGCTTTTGGTACTCTCCCCAACAATACTCATGTTCTACAAGTTGTAAAATATCTTTTCTCATTCTGTCACGTATATATTGTTTGGGATCGATTAATAATCCCTCTTCATCCAGCTCTACAACAGTTTGACCATTTTCTACTGCATTTGTGACCATTCGCTTCCGAAAGCCCTTTGGACCACCTTTTGCGAAGTAAATACCGGATGGATAGTTTGCTGCAGTCTCTGCAACAGTTGGAAGATCACCAATAATTACTTGATATCCTTGGTGAATCGCGTAATATGAAAGGAGTAGTTTTGCATCCAGTTCACGCACCTTCACTTCTATTGGTAAATACAACCATCTATCAGTCATTTTCACTACTCCGGGTTCGACCTTTTAATAACTGAATGATCTCTTCATACCCTTGACGATTACTCTCTATATACCGATCCAGTGTCTCTGCTAATTTTGATAAATTCAGATTACTCCTATCTACACTATTACTGTTATCAGTCATAAACAAATACATGAATAATAAGTGCAAGGTTTCATTTTCCAAATAGATAAAACTATTATTATTTTTATATTCGTCATCACCGATACGGTGGATAAAATCTTTCATATATTGGCTAATCATATCATTTATATCCAATGAATGCTGGTCTCTTTTATTTTTTTTCATCTAGATCGCCCTCCAGTTGTCGATCTGCTACTGAACCTTTTACATTAATTTGATTCAATGCATTCATACCATCAGGTAGCTCATTTCCATAAGTAAAACCTTGGATCATTCCCGAGTATGTAGTGTTGGGAATCCATTTGATTTGGAAATTGGAAAAAGTTAATGTCTCGCCTGGTTGTATCGTCTGTTTTTGTATAGGTCTGAGCCAAATTTCTTTATTGTCAGATGGTTCATTAATTCGCTCCCAAGCATTCGCCAATACTCGTGCTTGCTTGGAGTTTTGATAGAGATATTTCCCGGAAAATTGAAAGTCAATGTTAGAAGTAATCTTCAGCCCAATATGTGGGTTGGTTAAGGCTTTATCTCCTACATTTTGAATATGAAAGGAACCGATAAGATAATTCTCCTTCTCTTCTTGATGAGCCAGTTGAAAGGAAAACGTAAAATAACATATAACTTTCAATTGTTCTGATACGTTTAAATCTTGAATCAAACCTTTTATTTGTTCTAAATAAGATGATTGCTCCTCTTGCCAATCGATTAATTTTTGTTCTATTTCTTGTTGATTAGACATCATCACACCTCTTCCATTTATCATGATCACTTTGAGTTGAAAAAAAGAAACACAACAACCTTCTCTCTCTTTTTGAGAGTAATCGGGTTATGGTTATCTCACCTGCTTAAACAAAAAAAGAAAGAGAGGATTTTCCCTCTCTTTATCCCTATGTTGATGATTTAGCCGTTATTCGCGTTACTAGGGAAAACCACTGGGCATTGTGCTGGAATCGTAGGTGCCGGGCATGGTGGGAATGGTAGAATATCACGTGGTTGACAGAATTCCGCTACAAGCTCTAATGTTACACCAAAAGTAGATTGAATGCTTTGGCATAGACGAACAGTTAAGGTAACATCTAATTCATCTGCCTCAGTTGTCGTACCTTCATCACATACAGCAGTACATACAAAGCAATCTAAATCTGTATACGTTACATTTATGTCTGTTCCATCTGGCGCACAAAGAATTACTTGTTCACAACGTGTAAATTCTGCTGTACCGACTTCTACCTGTGTTCCGCCAAGTGCTGGCACTAAGTTTACAAAAACTGTTACGTCAAAATTTTTGCGAATGTTAACAATTTGTAATGTTACTTCTTCATCGTCTACGATAAATACTTGGTCTTCACGGTCCAATATAACAATTGGATCCGTTTCCGCAGGAGCAACTACACATGACACTGTATCTAAATCAATATCATCACATTCCAGCTGGTCACCAGTTACCGGGTTAATTGGTAATTCTAAGTCTGGTAAGTTTAGATCAAATGTAGCTTCATTTAAGATCCAGTCGTATACCTTCTCTGTATTAATACACAGAAGCTCCTGCCCTCCTGTTAGATTATCCATTTGCATCGAGCAAACACCTCCAAATAAGATTACTGTCCATATAGCCTATGACAATACACCAAAAAATGTTTTAGTGAATTTGCGGAAATATCATGATATTTGGGAAGTTAGGTGAATATCATATGATAAAAAAGATTCCGCAATCGAAAGACAACCATGAGTTTCTTCAGTACCAGCTTATAAATCTGAATAAAACAGCACATTTGTCACGAATTGGTGTTTCATCAATATTATATTAATGTGCAGTGAAAAGGGTGAATCGTCATGTATCAATATAGGCTCTATAATTATGAAGAAGTTGAAAAATTAAAGCGAGATCTCGACGTTTATAAAAAAGCCATAGAAACTTGGAATGAAGATGATTTTATCTTATATATGGAAACTCAGGAAGATGTAGAAGCAATGAAAGAAGAATTAGCTAACTATAAAGGAGAAATGAAGGCTATGGAAGAAACCTATCAAAAGCAAACAGAGCACTATGAACAGAAGGAACAGAAAATGGCTGCTCAGATCCATGCAATTAACCACTCCATTCAACAATTAAAAAAAGATGTTCACAGTATAAAAGATGATGTGAAAGAAATACGTATTAATGAATTACTGGAAAAAATAGATCAAATAATTGGAAATACAGACACAGAATTACAGGAAGTAAAAAAGAAAATACAGGAACAGAAAAAAGAGTTCCAGCAAGTCACCAACAAGCTACAAGCTTCTCCCAGCAATCAACAAATAAAAAGCCGAAGAAGTGAATATCGACAACTTCAAAATATGTTGAATGCACCAAAGGCTAAAAGTCATCTATCTCCCCCGCCTAATAATAGGATGATGACCAATCCAAAAACGCATCAGCAATCTGAAGGTACTAAAATGATTAGGGTAGAAAACGGCAGGAAAATTTTCCACAATTCAAAATACGAATTAAATAAGAATATTATTATAAAAAAGAGAACAGCAAAAGTTGCTCCTGAAAGTGTGACAGATGGAGCAAAAGGGAAAGATGCTAGTAGGAAAGATGGAGAAATAAAAGTCGAGAAAAAAGATAATACAGTAACAACTAACAAAGAAATGGAAAAGAATACCCAACTTCCAGATCGTGTACAACCTAACCAACAGCAAGAGCATGATGTCAAACGAGAGGCTACCTCTACGACTCCGGAATTATCTATTTCCCAAGAATCAACAAATACCGTACCGCCTTCAACAGTTGCACAAGAAAAACAAACACTTACTGTTACTCCACAACCAGACAAAGCTGTTGAAACCGATGAGGCTACAGAAAAAAATGAAGAAAACAGCTCACCAAATGGTATCAAAAAAACATGGTTATTAGCAAAATCATTATGGAAAAAATAATTTCTATACACTACGGTGAAATCAATCCAAAAAGGGAAGGAACAGGTTTTAGCTGTTTTCATATCCAGCCTACTACGAAAGCTGTTCCTTCACCATACCAAGAAAAAATCAATAAAGAAGTAACAATCTCCATGAGTTACAATGAACGCTTCTAAATATTATTGACTCTTTTCTTGCTGAACTTTAAGTAACTCTTTTAATGAACGATGAATATTTTGAAGTGCTATTAAAATAAAACCTAACATGATAAAAGTAATGATTTCACCAGTAATAATGGAAACGATCGCAAGAATCACTCCGTATAGAGAATAGAAGAAATAATTCATTATTAGTCCCCTTTCTTATGTATAGTTATAAATAGCTTCTTAATCATTTTAACACTTTGTATCCGAGAGGTAACAAAGGCTTTTTATCGGGTGAAAATTACTCCCTTGAAGAATAGGACATACTATCGTCCATCTTGCAGGCATGGCATTAATCGTAAAAGGTCATGTGTTGTTTATCTTGTTTGTAGTAATCGAGGCGATCTTTTAACGTACCTGTATGAAACTCAAATTTATGGCCATCGGGATCGGTAAAATAAATCGATTTTTTATCTTTAAGATCTCTTTCTCTTCCTTTTAAAATATTCACATTTAATTGCGTTAATTTCTCTACTGCAAGTTCAAATTCGTGCTCTTCGATAGAGAAAGCCATATGCGTATAGGATCGGTGAATTTCATTCCGTGGAATATCTTTTTCAAGATTAAGAGCAAACCAGTGCCCTACTAGATCTAGGTAGGCAGTGTTGATACCTTTTACTAATAATTTCGCATCAAAAACTTCTTGATAAAACTTTATCGATCTCTCGAGATCAGAAACAGAGATGCAAAAATGATTGATTCCATCGATTTTCATTGAATTAAGCCCCTTTCCAGAGTTAATAATGCCTTCATAACTAGATCACAGTCGGGAACATTAATAGGTAAATCATATTTTACCTCCACGCCTTTAATAGTTTCATAATTTGGTAGTTTTCCCAGCACCAGTCAAGATAGCACTTGTTATCTTGACTGTTTGTTTTATTGAACAAATAACCTACTCTTCTTCCATCATAAAATCCTTCTTTACTTTAATTTATTGATCATTTATTTTTCTTAACTCAAAAATGCTTTTTCTCCAAATATAGCTTGCAATTCTGCTATCAGTTTTTTCAAATCTCCTTCTGTTAACCATTCTTTTTGTATTTGCTCTTCTTTTCCGTTGTCCATGATTAATAAGATCTGATCTTTTCTTTCAACGATACGGTTGACATCTCGATATTCAATTTTCTTATGTGAAATTAAATTTGGACGATACAAGGATATGTAGTCCTTTTCCACTCTTAAATACACTTTACTTGGTAATTTAAAATAAAAAAACATCCGACTGATAGCAAATAAAATTAATAATCCATATAGGATAATCGCAATAATTAATCTAGTATTACTTAAGTTGAAAGACATAATCATCCCTACGATAACAATACCGAGTACATATAGTGACCAGTTAATCATATATTTTTTCCATTTTATATCGGGGTTAAATGTAATTCGCAAAAAATCACTCCCAAGCTGAAGTAGATCTTGATGGATATATTTGTTAATATAACCTTTTTTCCATTATTATATAAATAATCTCCTTTTTCAATAATTCCATATAGATTATAATGAACATTATCGATTAAAATTCAAAGCGTTGGGGTGTATTATGAAGCAGATATATACAGAAGTGATCCAATTCCGAGGTCCACATTATCAATTCGGTTATATGCAAGGACAACAATTAAAAAACTCCTTTCTAGTACTAAACCGAGATAGACAGTGGAAAGTCCGAATACCTCGTTTTATTATTAATGTGAAAGAAACCAAATCAATATTTCAGCAATTGGGCTCGTTCATTTGGGAGGAATTAGAAGGATTACAGGATGCTTTGGAATGGCCGATGGAACGCGTATTGCTTGAATTCGGTGGCTACCGATTGAACGTACAGCGGTCAGGTTGTTCGATTTTTGTCGGTAAGGATTATATGATTCGCAACTATGATTATCATCCTAAAACCTATGACGGCCGTTTTGTTGTATACCAACCGGTAGATCACGGTTATGCATCGATTGGTGTCAGTCAACGTGTAACTGGAAGAAGTGATGGCATGAATGAAAAAGGACTTGTTTTAGGATATACGTTTATTAACCGAAAGCGTCCTGGAGATGGATTTGTCTGTCACATGGTAGGTAGACTTGTTCTAGAACTCTGCGCCAACATTTCAGAAGCAGTTGAATTATTAAAAGAACTTCCTCACCGTGGTTCATTCAGTTATGTATTGTTTGATGGCGAAAGTGATGTGGCAACTATTGTCGAAACATCGCCTCGTGGAGTAGAAGTACGAGAAGGTAACACATGTACCAATCATTTTGAGATAATGAAAAAAGAAAACCGTTATCACTTGGATGATTCAAACAAGCGATTAACAGCTATGAATGATAAGCATGATACCGTTTTAACAGGAAGAGAAGCCTTCCGGATGTTGAACGATTCCGATCAGGATCTTTTTTCCAAGCAATACCATAATTGGGCAGGTACGATACATACATCGGCCTATTTCCCACATTCATTATCTTCATGGATTGCCCTAGGCGGAGATAAGAAACCAGCTATATTTGATTTTAGTGAATGGCTAACAGGGAACGATTTCCCCGTAGAGCGGATTGAAGGAGAAGTTGATACAGATATTCCTTTCTTACATATGGAACGGGCAGATTGGTTTAAAAAGTAGAGTGATAAATCAAGTTGTTAGATATGTATTAAGCAACAGAAAAACCAGTTATTCCATATGTAGAATAACTGGTTTTCACCTAACTTCTTGATAGCAAATATGATTATTATACTAGAGCGTTTCATCTCTATATGACTGTGTACTAATTTTTTCTTCTCCGAATGGATATATATGTTAGGAGCTTGCTTTAATTATTCTTATCATCGCTTTGAAAGCTGCGCTATGACCATAACCGCTACTTTGATTGATCGTACCTGTAAAATATAGATCTCGCTCAGGATTATAAAAGGCAAAGGAACCAGTCTGCCCCCAAAATCCTAGTATTTCCTTAATCGGTTTCAACGGCGAGACGATTCGTGGCACCCATAGCTTTTCCAATCCAATGCCATAAAAGAATTGACCAGGTAAAAAGATTAAATTCCATTGCTTGAGTTCTTCCAGTTCCTCCTTTGGAAAAAAATGACCATTGAAAAAAGCTTTTAAAAATATCATCGTTTCCTTAGCAGTCGACACGATACCCCCTTCTGGGGCAATGGAAGACATATACAATGGGAGATGTAAAGGATTGGATTTGTAGTAGAAAGACACAGGTTTGGTATCATTTATATCATCATATACATACGTTTTTGATAGATGCAGCTCATCAAAGATCAACATTTGAAACACTTTTGAAATGTTCAACCCAGTAATGTTCTCAATAATTCTTCCAAGAAGTTGATAGTTTGTATCTGAATAATTGACTTTCCAACTTTGTCCTGGCTTAAACATTGGTTTTAGTTTTTTTACTAAAGCCAATGTTTTTTCTAATGACCAATCCTGATCTTTGCCATTGAAGAGCTCTGAAGCAACTGTTTGACCATTGAATTGTTTATAGGCGAAATAATCCGGTATACCAGATGTATTGGAAATCAAATGTTTAATGGTAATGTCCTTGGAATAATCAACCCCACCTAAAACGTGAATACCACGAACGATATCTTCAGATAAATAGTTTGCTATCTGATCTTCCAATTGTAATCTATTTTCCGCCTGTAATTTCAAAACAACTGCTGTTACGTATAATTTTGTAACACTAGCAATAAAATATTGATCATCTCTCTCCATGTTACCCGCTGCACCGACCCAAGAGAAATCATTGTCGCCTGGTTCGACACAAAGCACAGCTCCGAAATTGTTTCTTTTTTTAATCATTTGCTTGACAGTCTGATGAAGAAACGATTCATTCAAATTTTTGACCATTGTTAGGTCCTCCTGTTTGACGTAATGGATTCGAGAAGACTGTTGAGCTCTTCTTCCTCGTTTCTAACCCTTTTTCTTTCGTTGACGAGTAGCAGTCACAACATCTTCAGCAACACTGTCTAAAATCTTTTTCATTTTTTCTAAATCGAATTTCTCTTGAAGCAAACCATTAGCAAGCATGACAGATAGACCGATTTGAAAAGCTCTCATTTTAAATAAAATAATCTTGAGTTCCTGGTCTGTGAAACCTTCAAGCTCCGGATCTTTTTTCATGTGGGCGACAAGTTCATCCCCCATCTCTTGATCATAATCCAACAAATAATCATTTGGTTTCATCACAAAATCTCTGAACAGCATAGGGAAATCCTTTGCAAACTGAAGACTGGCATAGCCTATATCGCCGAATGGGTTTCCGGTATTTTGTTCTTTTAACATCTGCTGACTTACATCTACGATCTTTTTAACCACTGCCTGTTTCAGTTCTTCCACCTCATTGAAATTAACATAAATAGGGGCAATCGAACTTCCTAATTGGTCGGCGACCTTCCTTATGGTAATACTGTCGATCCCATCTATTTTAGCTATGTTAAAAGCAGCATCAACAATTTGTTCCTTGGAAAATTTATTTTTGGGTGGCATGACAGTCACTCCTTCTATGATTACAATTTTTTAGTATATAACAATTTGATATATAACTATTGATATATATCATTAATTATACATGGTGATGAAAATTTGTAAAGGCTTTTATAACCATAGACTAAAAAGTTATTTTTAGTGATTGTGAAAAAGATCGAATTTATCCTGGATGAGGATGCTGTAGGTTATTTCTCATGATTTTTAGTTTTTTACTAGTAACATTCACCTGTTTTATAACTACTATATGTACTGTACTATTGCACCAACAGAAAAACCAGTTATTCCATATGTAGAATAACTGGTTTTCATCTAAAGCTCTAACTCGCCCATTCGCAATAATTCCACTACAGCTTGTGAGCGCCCCTTTACACCCAACTTCTGCATGGCATTTGAGATATGATTCCTCACAGTTTTTTGCGAAATAAACAACTCTTCGGCGATTTCCTTTGTTGTTTTGTCCTGTACTAATAGTTCAAACACTTCTCTTTCCCGTTTCGTTAATAATTGCTTCGGCTTGTAGTCATTATCCTTCAAATGTGAACCCCTCCTTGCTAACTTTAGGGCGTTGAAAATAAGAGGGTAATTACTTAGTCAATCTTATAATATGTTAACCACAGAAAAGGTGTGCTCTACAAACGTCTAAATTGGCAACAAGTTTTTTTGATCGTATGATTATTATACTTACATTCATTACTTACGCTTGAATAGAAAATTGATGTGTAAAGTACATCTTTTATCAATTTTATTGGCAGCTCCGTATGTTTTACTAGCAACTTTTACTACTTTACTGGCAGCTCCGTAGTGTTTACTTGCAACTTTTAGCACTTTACTGGCAACTTCCATTCCAACAGAACCAACAGAAAACCCTTCTCCATAGCGGAGAAGGGTTTTTCGAATCGATTTAATACGCGTTGTCGCTTCCGAAGAAGTTTTTAAATGATTGGATGTTCGTATCACGGTTGAGTGCTGCGATCGAAGTTGTTAAAGGAATACCTTTTGGACAAACTTGGACACAGTTTTGTGAGTTACCACATCCTGCGAGACCGCCATCTTCCATTAATGCTTCGAGACGTTCGCTCTTATTCATCTCACCAGTAGGATGAGAATTGAACAGACGTACTTGTGACAATGGCGCAGGTCCAATGAAGTCGGACTTGCTGTTTACGTTCGGACATGCTTCTAAGCAAACACCACATGTCATACATTTAGACAATTCATATGCCCATTGACGTTTTTTCTCTGGCATTCTTGGACCAGGGCCAAGATCGTGTGTTCCATCAATTGGGATCCACGCTTTTACCTTTTTCAAGGAGTCGAACATACGACTACGGTCTACGACTAAGTCACGAACAACCGGGAATGTCGACATTGGTGCTACACGGATTGGTTGTTCTAATTTATCTACAAGCGTGGAACAAGCTTGACGTGGTTCCCCATTAATCACCATTGAACATGCTCCACAAACTTCTTCCAAACAATTGGATTCCCACTGAACTGGTGCTACACGTTCTCCATTTGCATTAATTGGGTTTCTTTGAGTTTCCATTAATGCGGAGATAATATTCATATTTTTACGATAATTTACCTTGAAAGTCTCCTCATAAGGAGGAGAATCAGGGCTGTCTTGACGAGTTACAATCAGCGTAAAGGTTTCCTCTGCCATTCCTCGCTACCCCCTTTTATTTTTTCTTACTGTAATCACGTTTTCTCGGTTTAATTAATGATACATCCACATCTTCATATTCAAATTTTGGCGCATTATTTGCTTCGTCATAAGATGCCTTTGTTGTTTTAAGCCATTCTTCATCATTACGATCAGGAAATTCTGGTTTGTAATGTGCTCCACGGCTTTCATTACGGTTATATGCTCCTTGTGTAATTACACGTGCTAACTGCAGCATATTCTTTAATTGACGAGTAAACATAACACCAGCGTTATTCCAACGAGATGTATCATCCATATTAATATTTTCCCAACGTTCTAGTAATTCTTGGATTTTTTCATCTGTTTTTAATAGTTTTTCATTTTCACGTACTACTGTTACGTTATCAGTCATCCATTCTCCTAATTCTTTATGGAGTTGATAGGCATTTTCACTACCACGCATATTTAATAACGCTTCGAAGTTATCTTCTTCTTGTTTTAATTGCTCATCAAAGATAGCCGAAGATACATCTTCAACTGTTTTTTCCAGACCATCCATGTAGTTAATCGCATTAGGTCCTGCCACCATACCACCATAGATAGATGATAATAATGAGTTAGCACCTAAGCGGTTTGCCCCGTGTTGTGTGTAATCACACTCACCAGCAGCAAAAATACCTGGAATATTGGTCATTTGGTCGTAATCAACCCACAGTCCACCCATGGAGTAGTGAACGGCTGGGAAGATTTTCATTGGTACTTTACGAGGGTCTTCCCCAACAAACTTCTCGTAAATTTCAATGATACCACCAAGTTTAATATCTAATTCTTTCGGATCTTTATGAGAAAGGTCAAGGTATACCATGTTTTCGCCATTGATACCTAATTTCTGATTAACACACACATCAAAAATTTCACGTGTTGCAATATCACGAGGCACAAGGTTACCATATGCTGGATATTTCTCCTCTAAGAAATACCATGGTTCTCCATCTTTATAAGTCCAAACACGACCACCTTCACCACGAGCAGATTCACTCATCAAACGAAGTTTATCGTCACCTGGAATGGCTGTTGGGTGGATTTGGATGAACTCACCATTTGCGTAAATTGCACCTTGTAAATAAAGAGCTGCAGCTGCAGAACCAGTATTGATAACAGAATTAGTAGATTTACCAAAAATAATACCAGGTCCACCAGTAGCAAAAATAGTAGCATCCGCCTTAAAAGCCTTTAATTCGTGAGATTTAATGTTTTGCCCGATAATACCGCGGCCAATTCCTTCGTCATCAATCACAGCCGAAACAAATTCCCAGCCTTCATATTTTGTTACCAAACCTTGTACTTCATAGCGACGAACTTGCTCATCTAAAGCATATAATAATTGTTGTCCTGTAGTCGCGCCAGCATATGCTGTACGGTGATGCTGTGTACCACCGAAGCGACGGAAGTCTAGTAAACCTTCTGGCGTACGGTTAAACATTACTCCCATTCGATCCAGCATATGTATAATTCCAGGCGCAGCTTCACACATTGCTTTTACTGGTGGTTGATTGGCTAAAAAGTCACCACCGTAAACTGTATCATCAAAGTGTTCCCAAGGAGAATCGCCTTCTCCTTTTGTATTTACTGCTCCGTTAATTCCACCTTGTGCACAAACTGAGTGAGACCTTTTCACAGGTACAATTGATAACAGATCGACATGTACACCTGCTTCTGCTGCTTTAATTGTGGCCATTAAACCTGCTAGACCACCACCAACAATAATAATATTGCGATCACTCATATATACTCACTCCCTTTACTCCTACTACTTATTAAACGAACGCGAATAATGCGCGAATACCGATATATGTTACTGCTAAAAATACTAATAATGTTGCATATGTAGCAATTTTTTGCGAGCGTGGTGTAACGGTAATTCCCCAGCTTACTAAGAAGCTCCACAAACCATTCGCAAAATGGAATGTAGTAGAAACTACACCGATCACATAAAACCAGAACATGATAGGATTAGCCAATATATTTTCCATTAGGCTGTAATCCAACTCTTTCGTTCCCATTCCAATTTGTACGCGTGTCTCCCATACGTGCCACACAATAAATACAAGTGTGATAATACCTGTGATTCGTTGCAGATAAAACATCCAATTACGGAAGAATCCATACCTTCCTACATTATTTTTCGCAACAAATACAATATACACACCTAATACGGCGTGGAAGATAATAGGAAGAAAAATAATAAAGATTTCAAGTACGATACGGAATGGTAATTCATGCATAAAATGGGCTGCTTTGTTAAAGCTTTCAGGTCCATATACAGCAAAATGGTTGACAACCAAGTGCTGAATTAAAAAGATCCCGATTGGCACAACCCCTAGTAATGAATGTAACCTGCGATAAAAAAATTCCCTATTCTCCACCTTCTGTGTACCCCCCTCTAGTTCAAATCATATTCAACATACGCTTCTTTTCTCTAGCACTCTATTTGTTAAAGCGCTTTACATCCCGTTATGTGGATTTTTCTTTCGTTTCATCCCTTTTAACGAGACATCCCATCCAAAGAAATTCGTATATTGGTACCACAACTATTGTACTTCTATCAGGAAAAAGCGTCAAGAAAACGAATTCTTTTTCTTTCCAAATTGTCGAATATATTACTCAAATATAAAGAAAGTTACTTTCGAACGATTGCAGAAATAGCAAAAAAAAGAGATAATAGTTACATAGATTGTTAGGTTTGAATGAGTAAGAGAGGGGACAAAATTAAGTGACAAATAAAAAGACAAACATTGCTACTGTACTAGCGAATCTTCAAACAACGAGCAGTGGTTATGATTTAATCCGATATATCGGATTACCTGATATGCTTGGTCAGGATTCCGATCTAATTTTATATGTTATGGGCAAAAATTTGGCCAGACAAGCAGAATGTGCATCAGCAGAAGAGATCAAGGAATTTTTTCAATTTGTTGGCTGGGGAGATTTATTGTTAATGCAAGAAAAGCGAAGTGGATTTATCTATGAACTAAGCGGCGATTTAATTAAAGCCCGCCTGCAAACTATAGAAAATATTGACTTTCAGCTCGAAGCTGGATTTTTAGCGGAAGCGATTTATCGCATAACGGATAAAGACTGTGAATGTGTAGCTGAAATCAAAAAAGAACAAGTTATTTTCCATGTTTTACATAATTAAAAGCCCCCATTTCGACTGATTGGCTAATGTGGCCACACTTTGTGGCCAACGCCGAGAGGGATCGAAAAGGGGCTTTATTCTTCTTCTTGAAGATGGTTTAGTATTTTCTCTGCAACTGGCCTCGGAATCCCTAATTTCACAATAGAGTCAACCGATGCCTGCTCTATTTCCTTAACAGATTTAAAATGAGTAAGTAACAATTTCTTCCGCTGTGCACCTACTCCTTCGATATCATCCAACTTAGAATGAAAAGCACTCTTTCCCCTTAGCTGACGGTGAAAAGTAATAGCAAACCGATGGACTTCATCTTGTATTCGCTGTATAAAATAAAACTCCTGTGAGCGTCGATCCAGTTCTACTACTTGTGGCGGGTCACCATACAACAATTCACTTGTTCGGTGCTTATCATCTTTCGCTAATCCGCATAACGGAATGTCCAAGCCTAATTCATTTTCCAACACATCAATAGCTGCTGACATCTGACCTTTTGCACCATCAACGACGATTAAATCTGGAAGTGGTGCTCCTTCTTTTAACACTCTTTTATACCGTCTACGAATAACCTCCCGCATTGTCTCATAATCATCCGGGCCTTCGACGTCTTTAATTTTATATTTACGATATTCTTTCTTCGCTGGCTTCCCATCAATAAAAACCACCATAGCTGAAACAGGGTCCGTCCCTTGGATATTCGAATTATCAAATGCCTCAATGCGGTGTGGGGTTTCTATATGCAGTTTTTCACCCAGACTTTCCACTGCACGAATAGTCCGTTCTTCATTCCGTTCTATTAAGCTGAATTTCTCTACTAAGGCAATTTCCGCGTTTTTCTTTGCTAATTCTACTAACTCTTTCTTGCGACCTCGCATCGGAATATGAACATCTACCTCTAATAATTGCTTTAATAACTCAACATCTGTCGGAATTGGTACAAGAATTTGTTTAGGTTTCGGATGATGGTGGTGCATATAAAAACTACCGATAAAACTAAGGAACGTTTCCTCTGCCTCATCATAAAAAGGGAACAATGAAACATCGCGTTCAATTAATTTCCCCTGACGGATGAAGAAAACCTGTACACACATCCAGCCTTTGTCATAGCTAAAATTAAATACATCACGATCCACCTGATCTTTCATCGTCATTTTCTGTTGTTCCATTACCGCTTCAATATGCTGGATTAAGTCACGAAATTCCTTTGCACGCTCAAAATTTAACGCTTCTGAAGCTGCTATCATTTTATCTTTTAACTCCGCTTTTATTTTCCCGTGTCCACCGTTTAAAAAACTGGAGACCTCTTGGGTGATTTTTTGATATTCTTCCTTAGAAGGTGGAGTGTCCGCACATGCTAAACATTGGCCCATATGATAGTAGAGACAATGGCGCCCTTTCGGATTGTTACATTTTCGCAAAGGATATAACCGGTCTAACAATTTTTTCGTTTCTCTTGCCGCTAGTACGTTAGGATATGGCCCAAAGTATTTCCCCTTGTCCTTTTTGACTTTTCTCGTAATAATCAAACGTGGATGCCGTTCATTTGTAATTTTTAAAAATGGGTACGATTTGTCATCTTTCAACAGCACATTATATTTTGGATCGTATTTTTTGATCAGGTTCATTTCCAAAATTAATGCTTCTATTTCCGAACTTGTCACGATATATTCAAAATCTCTGATCTCACGAACAAGTCGCTGGGTTTTTTGATCGTTTGCTCCAATAAAATAAGAACGAACCCTGTTACGTAGAATTTTTGATTTCCCCACATAGATAACAGTTCCATGCTTATCCTTCATCAAATAACAGCCAGGTTGTGCTGGCAATACTGCTAATTTCTCTTTAATATGCTCGTTCACCATTTATTCCCCCCCTTACTTTCCGTAAATTTCTATCTATGTATAAAAAGCTGTTGCTTCAGGGATTTATTCAATCTAAATTATATTATAGTAAAAAATAACTCTTTCCGTAAAGAATCCCTTATTATAGAAGGAGATCTATAATAAGGGATTCTCATGTTTGGATTATGCGTGTTTGTTGATTAATTCAACTAGTGCTTCTTTTGGCTGGTATCCAACTACTTGGTCCACTACTTCACCATCTTTGAAGAGGAGCAATGTTGGAATACTCATAACACCAAATTTTCCAGCTGTTTCTTGGTTTTCATCTACATCAAGTTTCACGATTTTAACAGTATCGCTCATTTCACCATCTATTTCTTCTAGCACTGGTGCTATCATTTTACAAGGTCCACACCAAGTAGCCCAAAAATCAGCTAATACTAGTCCCTCGCTAGTTTCATTACTAAAAGTACTATCGTTTGCTGCTACAATTGCCATTAAGAATTCCTCCTTTATTCCGATTTCTTTACAAGTATAACATTGACAAAAAAATCATCCTAATACTTTGCTTATTCATTATTATATGATGACAGCAATATACTATACAGTCATTACATAATAGATGCCAACAGCTAAAAAGATGACGGCAATAACGATCAATACATATGCTAAGGTTTTCACAATGCCACTCCTTTACCACGGCGCTTAACGGACACTAACTCCAAAAATATTCGCTAACGGTGCTAGAACAATATAATGGTAAGGAAAATCCGACAGTTAGTATCTCGACTCCATCACCGCTATGACAAATCATTCAGATTTTCTATTCCTTCTTTTTGTTATGACCAGCCCCACCTATTGAATACTTGACCCGATCACATAGGATAATCCGACGGAGATAACCAAGGATATAAAACCGACAGCACGGTTATCCTTAGCAATCTCTTCATCGATTTTATAGGTTGGTGTTAAAAATTCAAAAATAAAATACCCAAATAGTAGTAATAAAAAGCCAAACCCGCCCCATGCAATACTTTCTAGGATAGTATCATTGTGTTCGATTGAATAGCGAATAACATTAGCAATTCCAAATATTTTTCCGCCTGTTGCCATTGCAACACTTAAATTTCCTCGTTTAATTTCCACCCAATTCTTATAAGAAGTGACTAGCTCGAAAATAACGAGAAATAATATTAAACAAAGTATGGCAACACTATATCGGGCTGCGGTTTCTACAAATATATTTCCCCAAAAGTCAGACATGACATGGCCTCCTTTTATTTTAATTCTAGAACTGTGACTCCCTGGCCGCCTTCACCCATATCACCATCACGTGCACTTGTTATTTTGGAATGCTTGCGGGCAAAATCCTTCACACCTTTTCTTAGAGCACCGGTACCTTTTCCATGGATAATTGAAACTTTATTATAGCCTGCAAGCAGTGCATCATCAATATATTTCTCCAGTTGCTGTATGGCGTCTTCAAAACGCTCTCCACGCAAATCTAACTCTGGTTTGACATGATATTGTGAGCCCCTAACTGTTGCTAATGGTTTTTCCATTTGAGGTTCTTCTCTTCTAATGAATAACAGATCTTTTCGCTTGGCTTTCATCTTCATAATTCCAACCTGAACCTGAAATTCGTTTTTTCCCGTTTGTTCTATTATCGTCCCTTTTTGATCTAATGTTAACAACCGTACCTCGTCACCTGGTCTTAACGCTTTCGCTTTGTCTTCATCAATTGTTGGAGTGTGTTTCTCCTGTTTTTTCGTGAGATCAGGTCTTGCTTCATTTAATAATTTTTTTGCTTCAATCCACTCATGCTCTTTTAACTCTGCTTCTGTTTGCAAATTGCGTAGCTCAGATACGATCATTTCTGCTTCTTCACGAGCTTTTATAACTGCTTTCTCAGCCTTTTCCTCTGCTTTCTTGTATAATGCTTCTCGGTCTTTTTCAAATTGCTGCCACTGTTTTTCCAAGTCTTGTTTCAGCTGTTCTGCTTCTTCTAAAATAACATGTGCATCCTCATAATCCGTTTCCGCTTTGCGCCTGGAATCCTCAAGAGAAGCAATCATATTTTCGACACTTTTCGAATCGGTGCCAATATGGCCTTTTGCCTCTTCAATGATCGATTCATTTAAACCGAGGCGCTTGGAAATTTCAAAAGCATTACTCCGTCCAGGTACACCTATTAACAGTCGATATGTAGGCTTTAATGTTTGAATATCGAATTCAACCGATGCATTTATTACACCATCACGGTTATAGCCATATGCTTTCAACTCTGGATAATGGGTAGTTGCAATCACACGAGCGCGTTTACTAAGCACATAATCAAGAATCGACATAGCAAGTGCAGCACCTTCCTGTGGATCTGTACCTGCGCCTAGCTCATCAAATAAAAGTAAAGATTTTTCATCAAAGCTATCTAAAATATCTACGATGTTTGTCATATGAGAAGAAAACGTACTTAAACTCTGCTCAATCGACTGTTCATCTCCGATATCAGCGAACACATTTGAGAATACCGCTAACTCGCAACCATCTTGCGCTGGAATCTGCAAGCCTGATTGTGCCATTAGCGTACATAATCCAACCATTTTCAAGGTTACCGTCTTACCACCAGTGTTAGGCCCTGTAATCACTATAGCAGTAAAATCTTCACCTAATTCCACATCATTGGCAACAACTTCCTCTACAGAGATTAATGGATGGCGGGCCTGTTTCATTTTAATGATACCTTTGTCATTCATCTTTGGCCTGCTTGCTTTCATTTGATGGCTCAATTTAGCTCTAGCAAATATGAAATCTATCTCCGCTAATGCTTCGACATTTTGCCGTAAAAATCCTTCATCAGCAGCAATTCTTTGGGACAACTCTTTCAAAATTCGTTCGATTTCCCTTTTTTCTTCGACTCGTGCTGCTTGTAATTGATTATTTAATTCTACAACCGATTGTGGTTCCATAAACAATGTTTGCCCTGAAGCTGATTGGTCATGAACAATCCCACCGATAGCGGAGCGATATTCTTGCTTCACCGGTAATACGTAGCGGTCATTACGAATCGTGATAATAGCGTCTGATAGCATTTTTGCTTTTGTTTTAGTAAAGTTATCCAAACGATCACGTACTTTATTTTCATTCGTGCGCATTTTAGAACGCAAGCCTCGTAACTTGTCAGATGCCCCGTCCATCATGTGCCCATGATCATCAATACAATTTTTAATTTCTCGTTCTAATTCATTTAATGGGACAATTTGATCAGCTAATCCTTGGATAATCGGTAATTCGATATCCTCCAATTTATCAATAAAAAGTTTCAGTTGTTTTCCGCCGTAAATCGTGCTTGCTACATCGAGACACTCATGTGTACTTAATATTCCCCCAATAACTGCTCTTTTCACACTTGGTTTAATATTAACGATTCCTCCAAGCGGAACATTTCCTTTTAAACGGATGATATGATAGGCTTCGTCTGTTTCCTCATGCCATTTCACAACTTGATCGAGATCCGTTGATGGTTTTAGCTTGCGTATTTTTTCGATTCCTAGCGAGGAAGCTGCTTGTTCAGCTAGTTGATCCATAATTTTTTGAAATTCTAACACATGAAGAATTCGTGTGTTCATAAAACGGACCTCCTTCCATTTATTCCGCTAAATATTTCATTAAATCTGCTTTTGTCCACGTGTTAACGACGGCTTGTTTACTAAGTTTCCCTCTTCTCGCTGTTCCTACACCTGTTGTCATGTCTTCTAACATGGCATAACTGTGAGCATCAGTATTAATCGCAATCTTCACCCCTTGTTGTTGTGCTTGTTCTACCCACTTTGCTGCTAAATCCAGACGATTTGGATTGGCGTTCAATTCTAGCATCGTATTCGTTTCACTAGCTTTTTGAATCAGCCATTCCACATCAACAGGATAGCCGTCTCTTCGTCCTAAGAGTCTTCCAGTTGGGTGAGCAATCATATCGACATGTGGATTTTCAAGCGCCTGCAGTAAACGTTCATGAATTTTTTCCTGAGGCTGCTTAAAACTAGAGTGAATCGATGCGATCACAAAATCAAGTTCTTGTAAAAAGTCATCATCAAAATCCAATCGGCCATCAGGTAAAATATCCATTTCAACACCTGCAAAAATATGGATATCTGGGTGTTTAGCCTGTACTTGTTCAATCTCTCTCCGTTGTAATCTTAGACGTTCTTCATTTAATCCATTGGCGACACGCAAAAACTTGGAGTGATCAGTAATCGCTATATATTCATAGCCTTTTTCTTTGGCACGAATCACCATCTCCTCTAACGATTGAGCACCATCACTCCAGGTAGTATGCATATGCAAGTCTCCACGTATGGCCTCTTCATCAACTAAATCAAACTCAGCTTTAGCCAGTTCTATTTCATCTTTTCCTTCACGTATCTCTGGCGGAATATAGAAAAGTCCAAAGCTTTCATAAAATGCAGCTTCTGTCGCAAATGTTTCAACTTTTCCAGTTTCTATATCTTCCACACCATATTCGCTAATTTTTTTGCCTTGTGCTTTTGCTAGTTGCCTCATAAGAACATTATGATCCTTGGAACCAGTGAAGTGATGTAAGGTTGTCGCAAATTCCTTCTCTGTTACTAAACGGAAATCGACACTAATATCATAACGTCCCTCTACTACTATCGATACTTTTGTATCTCCGGCAGCAATTGTATCAATCAGATCCTCAAATTGTAACAGCTTTTCACGCACTGCTTCCGGCTGATCCGTTGCAATGATAAAATCCAGATCCTTCACAGTCTCCCGAAAACGACGCATACTCCCCGCAATAGAAAATTGCTTGATCTCATCGATAGTATGAAGAAAAGCTTCAATCTTCTCCACTATTGCTACCACCATCGGAATCGGTAATCGCTCAGGTCTATTCCCAGCATTATTTAATGCTTCTACTATCTTTTCTTCTGTCTTTTTACCAAAACCCTTTAACTCTCGAAGTGCCCCTTGTTCACATGCTTCTCTTAACGTTGTTTCATCTACGATGTTCAGCTCTTGATAGAGTTTTGCCATTTTTTTACCACCAAGCCCTTGGAGATTTAATAGTGGTATTAATCCTTGTGGTACTTCTTTCTCTAATTGCTGTAACGTATCTGATTCGCCATTTTCGATAAATTCATTTATTACCGCAGCCGTTCCTTTGCCGACTCCCTGTAATTTCGTAAAATCGTCTATCTCTGTTAAAGAACGGTCATCTCGTTCTAGTGCTTGTGCCGCTTTACGGTAAGCAGATATTTTAAAAGGATTTTCTCCTTTCAACTCAAGATACGTTGCTATTTTTTCTAACAGTTTGATGACATCTTTTTTGTTAACAGACATCTTCTTTCCCTCGCTTTTTTATATTTTACAAGTGAAATACCCTTGCTTACTTCAACTGCAAGGGTAATAAAAATTAACCATTATTGAATGGGTCATTCTCAAACAAAAACGTCGTTAATTTTTCCGATAACACTGGTGTATTTTCAATAATATTGGTAGCAATAAGGGAACCATCGATATATTCCTGGATAAATGAAACAGGTGCTAGTGCTAAAATATATAACACAATAAACATAAGCAAATAAACTTCAATAAATCCTAAAATTGCTCCAAGCCAACTATTAAAAATCCGCAATATTGGTAGATCTGCAACAAAATCAAGCATTGTTGCTATGATTTGTAAGAGTATTTTCGTAACGAAGAATAATACCCCAAATGCAATTGCATTATAATAGGCCGCTTCTAATGGTAACGACTCTAAAAAGACAGCCCATGAAGAATCAGACATTAATTCAGGATACGGAATCCATAATTCTAATTTCGAAGCAACGTCATCATAATATGTAGCTGCTACGATAAAAGCGATAATGAATCCAGTAAGATGAAGTACTTGTAGTATAAAACCTCTTCTGAGACCGACAAGCACCCCAACAATTAATAAAAAAATCAGTATAAAATTAACCATGACAAAATTATTCCTCTTTCTCCTCAAGTAATTTTTGCAACACTTCAAAATCTTCTTTTAATTTAATATAATCATTCATTGTATTTACAGCTGTCAGCACAGCTAAGTTAGTGGAATCTAATGATTTATTTAGAGCGTGTATTTCACGCATTTTTTCATCTACTAAATTTGCTACCACACGAATTTGTTCAGGTTTTTCATTTCCTACAATATTATATGATCTTCCATATATATCAACAGTAGTTCGCGATTTTTCTGGCTGGGACACCTTGATTCCCCCTTATAGACAAATAACCTTAAAATTAATATTAACATGAAGCTCACAAATAGAAAACTATTCTGATAAAACCAATCTTTGTTATACTTATAATAAAAGCGCTAGGCGAACTAATTTAAAACCTAAATGGAAGGTAAAATCATGAACATTGGAAGTTCGTATATTCTGAGCGCTTTTATCAATGAAGAAAGGACGAATACTATTGTCAACTGTAGTTTTACAATTTCCTCAAAATGAGTTATCTCACATAGAGGATTATTACAAAAAATATATTATCAAAGAACCCCCGAATAGTCTTTTCTTAGCAAAAATCAATAACGTGACTGTTACTGCCTATCTATCAGGAAAAGTGATGTTCCAGGGTGCTGGCGCTCAACAAGAAGCTGCCAAATGGAATAAGTCGGCTACAGAGAAAACATCTAAAAGCCATTCAAAAAGTTCCGTTAATCACCATCATTACCAGCCTCCTGAATCTTTGTTCACACATGCCCATATCGGTACAGATGAAGCAGGAACAGGTGACTATTTTGGCCCAATTACTGTCAGTGCTGTTTATGTCTCAGAAGAAAAAATACCTCTATTAAAATCAATGGGTATTACTGATTCCAAAACGTTAACAGACCGCAACATTGGCATGCTTGCTAAAGAAATAGTCCGAGAGAAGATTCCTTATACTTTGTTAACATTGGATAATATTAAATATAACAAACTTCAGAAAAAAGGTTGGAATCAAGGTAAGATGAAGGCGATGCTTCACCAACATGCTATCCAAAAGTTATTGACAAAAATCGACAACTCACCCCTACATGGTATCCTAATTGATCAATTTTGTCAGCCATCTTCTTATTTGAAACATATTAGTCAAGAAGGGTTACAATTAGCAAAAGACACTTTCTTTATGACAAAGGCTGAAAGCTATTCAACTTCTGTTGCTGCTGCTTCGATTATTGCTCGTGCTAAATTCGTAAAGGAAATGGACGAGCTATCCAATCGATACGGTTTTACCATTCCAAAAGGAGCTTCAAGCAAGGTCGATGAAGCTGCTGCTTATTTTATCAAGAAAAATGGTTTCGATGCATTATCAAACGTGGCAAAAACACACTTCGCTAATACAGAAAAAGCAATCAAGTATATAAAGTGAAGCTTCTCTTAGCAGGAAATTTTATTTCCCGGCTGAGGGTCGAGTATCCGTTTCTCCCACTTAGCTTCTTCGATTTACATGAACTTGTACAGAGACGGTGTTAACCGCTCCGATGTGATTGCTCCGTTTTCCATAGGCTTGGTGAATAAAAGCATATATACTTCTTATCTCAAAACAAAGACTGCAACTTATAATTGTTGCAGTCTTTTGATTTATCCTCTTAATTCTGCCTGATGTTCACTTGCTACTGCAGCTAAAATCGCTTGGTAAGATGCCTCTACTTCTTCATCGGTTAGCGTTCTTTCAGGGTCTTGATAGAACAAGCTAAAAGCTATAGATTTCTTTCCGTCTTCTAGATGCTCGCCTTGATAGACATCAAATACTTGAATATCCTTGACCAATTCTCCACCCGCTTGTGCAATCGTTGTTTGTAATTCACCAGCCTGTACAGCTTCATCGACAACTAATGCGATATCTCTTGTTACGCTAGGATAACGTGGTATCTTCGCAAAACTTGGCTCGTTTGCATGAATATGAAGAAGGTAATCGATATCGATATCCCATACATATGTTTCTTTCAGGTCATAGTCTTTCTGTAATTGCGGGTGCACCTGCCCTGCAAATCCAATTGCCCGATCATTAACAAATAACTGCGCAGTTCTACCAGGGTGCATTCCATCCACTTTCGCTTGTTTAAAGGTAACGTCAAGATTCAAGGATTCAAATAATGCTTCCAAGATGCCTTTTACGACAAAGAAATCAACCGCTTTTTTCTCCTGCTGCCATGGATGTGTAAGCCATTCACCTGTCAAGGCCGCTGCTAAGCGTAATTTTTCTTCTGGTTGTTGTGTTACTTTTTCCTCTTTAGATAGGAAGATACTGCCTAATTCGTAATACGCTATATTTTCTTGTTTTCTCGCTAGATTGTAAGCTACAGAAGCTAACATTTCAGGTAAGATGCTTAAACGTAACGTACTGTGTTCTTCACTCATTGGCATTGCTAAGGAGACAGGAGAAATCAACTCTTCTGCTACTTCCGGACTGACAAGCTCCGTTGCCCGTTCCTTACTTGTTAATGAATAGGTAACCGTTTCAGATAGACCAGCACCTTCCATGAATCGCTTGATATGACGTTTTAATTCCTGCTGTTTTGTTAGACCTCCTGCTTGAGCACCACCGCTAGGTAAGGTGAAAGGTAAATGATCATAGCCATAAATACGTGCCACTTCTTCTACCATATCTTCAAAAATGACAATATCTTGGCGGCGTGTTGGAGCATAAACAGTAAAGGTTTCACCATCCTGCTCATAGTTAAAGTTTAATTTACGAAGGATATCCGCAATTTCATCATCGGAAATATTCGTTCCTAACCGATCATTAATAGTAGAAGTCCAGATAGTTACTGTTTGTTCTGTCAAATCTAATTGGCCATCTTCTACAATACCATCTAAAACTGTGGCACCCGCATATTGCTGCAGCAATTGGCAAGCACGCTCACCAGCCTTACGTACACGATTAGGATCTACTCCTTTTTCAAATCGATTACTTGATTCACTACGTAAATCGAAATCCTTTGAAGCTTTACGAACCGTCTGTCCTTCAAAATAGGCCGCCTCTATTAAAACTGTAGTAGTTTGGTCTGAAACCTCTGAATCAGCACCACCCATTACTCCGGCAAGGGCAACAGGCTCTTTTCCATTGGTAATCACTAAATGTTCACTAGTTAATATTCGTTCCTGATCATCTAATGTTACGAATTTTTCGCCTTGATTTGCCATTCTGACAACTACTTCATTTGATCCGAACTTGTCAAAATCAAATGCATGTAATGGCTGTCCATATTCTAATAATACATAGTTTGTAATATCTACCACATTATTAATCGGGCGAATACCTGCAGCCATTAAATAATTACGCATCCATAGTGGTGAGGGGCCAACTTTGACACCCTTTACTACAAATGCACCGTAATATGGATTTTGTTCGGTAGCTTCGACTGTCACAGAAACATGACTCTCTGCTTTTTCTTCTTCTGTATGATAGTCGGTATGTGGTAGGCGAATTGGTACATCCAAAATAGCTGCTACTTCATAAGCAACACCAATCATACTTAATGCATCTGATCGGTTAGGAGTTAAGCCAAGCTCTAAGATAATATCATCCAGATTCAGTAGTTCCGTTACATCTGCACCAATTGCTGTATCTTCAGGAAAAACGAAGATGCCACTCGCAAATTCCTTTGGTACGAATTTCTCTTCCACTCCTAATTCTTGTAGGGAGCAAATCATTCCATTTGATTCCACACCACGTAATTTTGCTTTTTTTATCTTAAAGTTACCTGGTAATACAGCACCAGGTTTTGCCACGGCAACCTTCTGACCTTGTGCAATATTTGGTGCACCACATATAATTTGGAGCTTTTCATCCCCAACATTCACTTGACATAAATTTAATTTATCTGCGTTAGGATGCTTTTCACAGCTTTCCACATAACCGACAACTACATTATTAGCTGGACTCGCAAAACGCTCTAATCCCTCTACTTCAATCCCTGATTTGGTAATACGCTCGGCCAAATCTTCAGGGGATAATTGATCGATATCTACATAATTTTTTAACCAATTTAATGATACGAACATCGTATAGCCTCCTTCTTATGCTTGATGATACTGCTTCAAGAATCGAATATCGTTTGTATAGAAATGACGAATATCGTCGACCCCGTATTTCAACATGGCAATTCGCTCTGGACCCATTCCAAATGCAAAACCGCTATAAACCGTTGGATCATATCCCGCCATTTCCAATACACGGGGATGAACCATTCCAGCTCCAAGGATTTCAATCCAGCCAGTTTGTTTACATACACTACAGCCTTTTCCATTACATACTTTACAGGATATATCCATTTCAACAGATGGCTCTGTAAAAGGGAAAAAGCTAGGACGCAAACGAATTTCGCGATCTTCACCAAACATTTGCTTTGCGAATCGATCTAGCACTCCTTTTAAATCACTCATGCGTACATTTTTGTCCACATACAGCCCTTCGATTTGAGTAAATTGATGGGAGTGTGTGGCATCATCTGTATCGCGACGGTACACTTTTCCTGGACAAATCATCTTAACAGGTTGTTTATCTTCCATTGCATTCATCGTTCTTGCCTGTACAGGCGATGTATGAGTACGCATCAAGATTTCTTCCGTAATATAGAACGAATCCTGCATATCACGTGCTGGGTGCCCTTTTGGCAGATTAAGTGCCTCAAAGTTATAATAATCTGTTTCCACTTCTGGACCTTCTCGCACTTCAAATCCCATACCAATGAATAGGTCTTCTATTTCTTCCACAATACTTGTTAAAAGGTGTGGTCCGCCTGTTGGTACAGGTCTTCCAGGCAATGTCACATCAATTGTTTCTTCTTCCAGTTGTTTTTCCAGCTCTGCTGCTTCAATATTTGCCTTTTTGCTATCGATCGCCTCTGCGATATTTCCACGAACCTTATTGGCTAGTTCACCAATCACAGGTCGCTCCTCTTTCGATAATTTACCCATGCCTCTTAATACTTCTGTAATCGGTCCTTTTTTTCCTAAGTAAGCTACCCGTACATCTTGTAATTCTTTTAGTGAGATTGCTTCGTCTATTTGTTGCAGTGCTTCTTTTTCCAATGCTTGTAACTGTTCTTTCATTTTGTGAACCTCCTTTTTTCATTTCAAATAAAAAAATCCCGCCCCAGGTAAAGGGACGAGACTGTATGTATCGCGGTACCACCCTTGTTGACATAGTTAGACTATATCCACTCAAGTTAAGAGATAACGGTATTAACCGGAACACCTTTACTTGCCAAGCAAGGTCCAAGTGTCAGCTCCAGAGTGAAATTTCAATATGTGATCGTTAGAAGCACTTGCAGTCTATGGTACTTCTTCCCTTGAAACGATTATCCACACATTTACTGGCTCTTTCAACGCTTTTATAATTGTCTTTACTTCATATAGTATAAGCAAGCATAGCAAATGATGCAAGTCCAACTCTTCATTTTTTTGCTACTTCGTACATAAGGATCGCAGCAGCAACACTAACATTTAACGATTCTGCCTTACCATAGATCGGAATTTTTACATTTTGATTGGCTTTTTTGATTAGGTTTTGGTCAATACCAGCTCCTTCATTTCCAACTACAATGGCAATCTTTTCTGGCACTCGTACTTCATGGTAATCTGTGGCATTCTCAAGCGCTGTGGACCATATTTCGGTGCCTTCACTTTGTAATCGATCGATTTCTTCATGTAAATCTGCTTCATAAATATCGAGATGAAAGATCGATCCTTGGGTAGATCGGATAACTTTTTCATTAAATAAGTCAACGGTTCCTTTTCCTAAAATGACAGTATCAAATCCTGCTGCATCTGCAGTACGAATCATTGTTCCTAAATTGCCCGGATCTTGCACACGATCTATCAGTAAAGCACGCTCGATCTGCTGTTCACTTGATTTGTTTTTATTTACTACCGCCAATATACCTTGAGGTGTTTTGGTATCGGTAAGAGCTGCCATGACATTATCTGATACTTCATATAAAGGATATTGATTCCATTCCTGAGCAATTTCAACACCGGCTTGATAGATAACTTCAATAATTTCCCAATCGCTTTTGTGTGCCTCTTCTATTAAATGAACGCCCTCTATCATAAATTTTGACTGTAAGTCCCGCTCTTTTTTCTTCTTTAATTTTCGCCAATTCTTCACTTTTTCATTTTTTACAGATGTTAACATAATCTCATTCCTCATTTTTTGATGTTTCTATCATACATATTATTCTTTATACAGGTCAAACTATAATGAAAAATGCTTGAGGTGGGGTGATAAAATGGATTTAAATTTAAGAAAAGCAATCATGTCTAATGTGTCTGGTAATTCTGCTAGTGATTTAGAAGCTACAATTGTCGATGCCATTCAAAGTGGAGAAGAAAAAATGCTTCCTGGTTTAGGTGTTTTATTTGAATTATATTGGCAACAAGCAGATGAAGCGGAAAAGACAGAAGTACTTGATACATTGGAACAAGCAGTCAATAAGCAATAACATGTTTAACCGTAGAAGTGAAAAATAAGGGAGATAAACCTGAGCCAAAAGGACTTGATTTTAATCAAGTCCTTTTACTTTTTACATATAATATTGCTTTTTTGTAGGATAAATTGTATATTTATTATAGATAAATTTTACCAAAAGGGAGAGCGTTTCATTGAACGTACAATCTATTCGTCACTTAATAGAAATGCAGGCAATGTCAACCTTAACCAACACGAATAATAATAGCAATTTGAGTACTAATTTTAGACAGTTAATCGAATCCATGTCAGGAGAGCAACAACCTTTTCATACATATAACGATTCTTCTGTTACGCAGTCTCTAAATAATACTGAGTTAGTTCCGTCAATAAGGTCACAGCTAGTAAACAATTCTGCAAATAATATTTCTCGTAGTACGACTGCTTCAAAAAATATTACTTCCATAATTGAAGAAGCAGCTATGCAATATAATATAGATTCAAAATTAATTGACGCTGTTATCCAGACAGAATCCAATTACAATCAACATGCTGTAAGTCATGCCGGTGCGCAAGGATTAATGCAGATAATGCCCGATACAGCGAGAGGATTAGGTATTCAAAATCCTTTTGATCCAGTTGAAAATATTTTCGGTGGAGTAAAATATTTAAAACAAATGCTAGACAGGTATAATGGGAACAAAACGTTGGCATTAGCTGCCTATAATGCTGGTCCTGGAAATGTTGATAAATACCATGGTGTTCCACCATTTAAAGAAACGCAAGCCTATGTTCAAAAGGTTCTTGGCAAATATTTAGCATAATACAACCCTTTCCTAAGCGAAAAGGGTTGTTTCTGTTATTGCTTAGTCACACTTCTGATATAGAGCCCACCACCTATTACAAGTAATAATGCACTGACTACTAACCAATTAAACATGTTCGTAGCTGTATCAGGCAGATAATTTTCATGCTCTTCAGCTAGATCCTCATCGTTCACCTCTTGTTCTGTTACAACGTCGGAGGATGGTTCACGTGGATCTATCGGTTTCTTCCCACCATTTCCATCATCAGCCACTTCCAATTGTTGGATCGCAGTTTCTAGTTTTTGTTTTGCGTCTTCAATTTCCCGCCAACTGCTAAAATCTGCCATCATTTCTTGAATCGATTCCATTACTTTAGATAGCTCATTCCTTGATTCCATTGTATATTTATCATCGTTCACTAAAGAGCGAGCTGATTCTAACAGTTGTTCAAGCTCACTTGTATCCAAGGAAAAGCTGCCATTATTCCAATAATTTTCGATTTGATCTTCTGTCAAAACCTGATTGTTATAAATATAAAGCTCATCTATTAAACCTTGGTAAGGCAAATCCCAATAGTTAACACCTAACCCGAAGGAAGCCTCTAATGTATTAAATACATTTGGAAAGTCAGACATCTCTGTAACTTTTGCCCCATCAATATATATGGATAAATCTCCACGGTCAACGGTAAATACTACATGACTCCATTCATTTAAAGGAATCTGGATACCAGTTTCTCCATCATACCACTGTTCGCCTGACCAAAGCATTGTTTGGCTGCCAAATCCATTCGGCAGAAGACTGACCCAACTATTTTCCGCACTTGCACCAAAGAATGAAGGTGTATAACTGTTGAATGCTTCGGGCTTTAACCATAATGCCACAGAATATTCAAAACTATCGATTAAACCATCTGGTAAACGAATGCCTGATTCACCATTAAATTTTGCGGCCTGTCCTACTTTTCCTTCTTCAAAGGTAATTTCTCCGCCTTCATTGTGAAGACGATCACCGGTTATGGTACCATTACCTACATTCCCAGCTTCATCAGACAAATCATTTTCAAAACTGTAATGTGCTACTAAACCTCTGTATGTTTCTGGAATAACCGTAATATCAAATGTTCTTGTTGCAACAGCATTACCTTTTGTTACAGTTGCAGTTAATCTAAGTTCTTCTGGCTCTTCTCCCCTATTAGGGCGCTGAACTGTACCTTTATTACTTACAACCTCTGGATTAGATGATTCCCATAAAATAGTAGAACCTTCATCTCCTTCTGTTAGAAGTTGCAAGTCCCCCATAACCTGTGATGTATCGCCAATAGTTAAACTTGCAGCTACCATATCGACAATATCTTGATCAGAAAAACCACTTATCTCTGTTCTTGTGCCCCATATACTCAGACCATTCTCGGCTAATGCAGAAAATGTTATTGTTTCCTTCTCAGCTACCGGATCCCATTGTTTGATTACAACACCTTTATATTGTTGATCGTCAACGGTAACAACTATATTACTTCCGTTTAGTTGCCAGAAACCTTCCACTTCCCCCGAAATCGAGCCATCTTCATTTAACTGTATGATAACGGAACGATCCATATGTTCTCCTATAGCAGAAGTAAATGAAATAAATTTATAGGCACCAGCTACTTCATCCACATTTGGTTCTGCAAGTGTTTCTTTACTATATCTAAATGGAGCAACGACTGGCCAGCCATCTTCATTCATAAACATTTGATGAACTCTAATTTCATGTATTTCACCTCTATTTGGAAAGCGGGTATGGAAAATTAAAAACTGTTCACCTGTTTCAGGATCTACAAAAACAGAATTATGTCCAGGAGAAACGTAACCGGTTTCACTTCCAGGCTCACCAAAATTCTTTTCAAACAAATGATTGCCAATAATTTTAGTCCCAGTTGGTGCGATGGACTCATCATCAAAAAAGGTGCCTTCCCTGCCTTTCACATCAAGCATATGATTACCTTGAATATCATAATACGGTCCATTGGGATTTTCTGAACGCGCCACCCGAACATTATAACCTCCTACAGCATCAAGTCCTCCGTATGATAAATAGAGATAATAATAATCTGTTTCTTCATGATAGACAATATAAGGTGCTTCTATACGACTATGGTTACCTCCGAGTAACTTCTCACCGTATCCTTGACCTTCAAAAGGTATTCCTGTTTCAGGGTCTAACTCTAGAATATAAATTCCCCCAGAATAGGATCCATACACCATCCACAGTTTTCCTTCCTTATCGTAAAATACGTCAGGATCTACTACATTGGGATGATTAGTTGCATCATATACTTCAGGGTAATGTTGCTCATCATATGGCGTCCCATCAATACTTGCTGATTCTTCTTCCGTCATACCAGATCTTAAAATCAGACCTAAGTCCTCATATGGTCCTTCAACATTATCAGAAACGGCAATCCCCATCGCAGAACGTGGAGAACTGCCTTCACATGCATTATAGTACATATAATATCTGCCATCAGCTTCCAATTGAATGACATCTGGCGCCCATAAAGTATCTGTTTGTGCCCATGTTAACGCCTCCTCTAATTCCTCAGTTACATCTTCAAATAAGGAATTAGCAGGATTAACACCATCCCCTTCAATTTGTTCCCAGTTCATTAAATCTGGCGTTTTAGCAGCTGCAAGGTGGGAGCCAAAAACATAATATTCGTTATTCGTAAAAATCACCGAAGGATCGTGTACGGATGCTTCTGTATAAGTTGGAGGTGATAGTTCTTCCGCAGTTAAAGTAATTTCGATTGTTTGTATCACCAATAAAAAAGAAAGTAAAGCAATAAAAGTTTTCTTCATCATTTCCCCTCCAATATTTTTCATACTCACCCATCATAAAAGCGGTTACATTTTTTTAAAACAAATATATTTACGCGTTAAACACCTCCTGTATATTGAATAATATATCAATTAACAATGAAGTTAATTGATATAACTTCATTCATTTATAAGTTAATCTAAAAAATACTTTACTATATTAATTTAATCCTGACAAGTAGTAATCCAAAAAATAACAAACAAATTTATACTCATCTTGTTTCATTAATGAAATAGTTCAGATCTGAGATCAGGAAGAGCTTCTTAATCTGGTAGCTTAAAAAAATGAGGCCTGGGACAAAAGAGTAATTAGATAGAAAAAATCCGAACATGAAAGTCTGCGTATACTACCTATTTAGCAAACGCTTTGTTCAGATTGTTCGGATTCTCGTTCTACCTATTTAGTTATGTCACAGCCTCACTTATCATGATGAAAATGTGATATGATCAACGGTATCTTTATCCAACTTTTTAATTACTTCCACGATCAGTTGCACTGTATTCTCAAAATCATCTTGATGTAAAATCGCAGCATGTGTGTGTATATATCTAGTTGCAACCGTAATCGATAGTGCTGGTACGCCATTTGCTGTTAAGTGTATAGAACCAGCATCGGTCCCACCACCTGCCATTTGAGCGTATTGATAGGGAATTTGATGTTGGTCAGCTGTCTCCACCACAAAATCTCTTAGTCCTTTATGAGACACCATGGATGCATCATAGAGGACAATTTGCGGGCCATCTCCTAATTTACTATCTGCATCTTTATCTGAAATACCTGGTGTATCTCCTGCAATACCTACATCTACTGCAAAGCCAATGTCCGGTTCAATTGCATGTGCTGATGTTTTTGCACCTCGTAACCCAACCTCTTCCTGGACGGTTGCAACACCATATACACGGTTAGGATGGTCTTCCCCTTTCAACCTGCGCAATACTTCAATCGCTATCGCACAACCAATACGGTTATCCCATGCTTTAGCTAGTAGTAATTTTTCATTTTTTAGTGGGGTAAATTCAAAATAAGGTACAACCGAATCGCCTGGCTTCACTCCGAATTCAGCAGCCTCTTCTTTGCTTGATGCCCCAATATCAATAAACATATCTTTGATTTCTACTGGCTTTTTACGAGCTTCTGCTGACAGAATATGAGGTGGTTTTGAACCAATGACACCAGTAACGTCTCCATTATGAGTCAAAATAGTAACACGCTGTGCAAGCATTACTTGGTTCCACCAACCACCAATTGTTTGAAAATAAACAAAGCCTTTATCATCAATCCGAGTTACCATAAAACCAACTTCATCCAAGTGTCCAGCAACCATAATTTTGGGACCCTTGTCAGCTCCGTTCTTTTCGGCGATTAAACTTCCAAGATGATCCGTATATACTTTGTCAGCATATGGGGAGATCCATTTCTTCATTACTTCACGTACTTCTTTCTCATTGCCCGGAATTCCTCGTGCATCTGTCAATTCCTTTAACATGGTTAATTGTTCATAATTTGACATACTTTTTTCCTCCTTGTTAATAACCTTGATTTTGTCGTTCAAAGTTAATTTTATTTTTATCTACATATGCATTTTTTATATCATTTGCCGAAAAGCCTAATTTCTCTCCTAATTTTATATATGTATCAAAGAGTTGTTTATACGCTGTAACTGTTTTTTCTTCCTTCAGCTCCGAAATCGTGCGGAAAACTTGGTGAAATAGCGCTGTTAAGTCTTCAGCATTCTCGAGATTATCAGGCTGATATTGATCAAGACCCAACTCCAACCCTAATGATAGGATAAAATGAATACCATCAACGTATTCCTCGGCAATGATAGATTTTTCACTAGCTGGTTTTACACTCCAATATTTGAAACACCTCGTTTCATTCGCTAATTCACCAACTTCAACTAATAGTGCTAGCACCTTTTTATCGAAAACATTTTCGTCTTTCAAATCATGTTGTGCTAAAATATAGTTATCTAATTCTCGTTGCATATTAAAAAGTGTTCGCCAATTCATTTTGTTCTCCCTCTAGTTCTTGTATTTATTCTCATATTATAGCATGTTTCTTTTATTTTATTGAAACCAAAGCATTGAAAAAAACGTAAGCCTTTATAGAAGTCTGTTTATAGGAGTTGATGTTTGTGATCGTCATACTTTTTCGTTTTCTTGTTGTAATTGCAATGATTGTATTAATATATACTGCTTATAAATATATCGTCAATCCTAAAAGAAAACTGGAAATCGCTCAGGAAAAAGGGGATTTTTATTTCCTTGATTACAATGATAATATTAAGAAAAACTTTTTTATTACGTACAAAGGATTTTTGTTTGAAGGAGAAAAGTATTTAGGTACAACAGAAGATGCTTTTGAAGTCATTACCATTGTGATACACACGAGAAATCCGGAGAAATTAAAGGGGTTTGAGCGTAAGGACCTTTACTTCCTTGAAGAAGAAATACTGATTCGTTATCCTCACGCTGAAATAGAATGGAAATATCCGATTAATAAACTGCATTTAAAATAATTCAAGCTGTCTTTTGTTGGAAAAAGGTTTGCCACTTAATAGCTACCTGCTTTTTTCTCACCAAATAAGCAAGGATTAGTACCATTATTACTAATGGAACTGCATAATATATGGATATTTCTTGTATGGTCTTACCTAACGTCGTATAAAAACAAGCAACTGGTATCACAGTTAAAAATGTCGTCCGTAAGTATGAAGTAAAGCTTACGGATTTTTTATAGATACAAAAGGACAATAGATGAAAATGTATAAAAGGCAGCATCCTTAAAAGCATAATTTGAATAGTGTTTAGTGACAGTTGTTTGCCTAACAATTTTTCTTCCAATCGTTTACAGCGCTTTTCGATAGCAGGTAACAAATGAATGATCAAATAAAATAAAATGCTGGAAATCGTTAAACCAATAATCGAATAAATGGTACCGGCTAACAAGCCAAATACAATCCCTCCTGCAATACATAATAACAAGACCGGAATAAATAACAGAGGGCGAAGAACATGCACCATAATGAACAACATTGGAGCTACAAATGCATAGCTTTCCATTACTTTTATTTGATTAATCATTTCAATTGGCATCATTCATCAGCTCCCTTCCTTAAATAATATGACAAGAGACGAGCCTTTATGACAACAATTATCACGGTGCTTTCCACCATAACTCCGTCACAATTGGAGGTTTCGCTTTATATGTAATAGAAAATAACGAGAGCCGATTGCATGATCATGAGGATAGGTAACCCTATTACAAATAGTGTATGTTTCGTTTTATGACGAAATAGATGCATTCCGATAGTGGCTCCTAATGCTCCACCAATAATAGCCAATAACCAGATTCGACTCTCTGGTATTCGCCATTTATTATTCCTAGCTTTTCTTTTGTCTATCCACATTGTCCATAACGAAAGACTATTAATAATTGTTGCATATATAAACATTTGATTCACAACCTTAGTATGTTTGTAATTGTTGATATAATCTATCTAATTCTGTTTCTGTATCCCTATTAAAAATAATGGTATCCTCCTTCGTTTTTACAACAAGATAAGCAGTGGAGTCGCCTGAGATAAACAATGTAACGGTTTCCGAGTAACCTGCTATCTGGAATTTACCCTTTAACCTATTATTCATTGCAAACCCATTTATTCTGACAATCACCTCGGGAAATTGGTTCATTTTCACTACCTGTTCAATATCGGAAAAAGAAACTTCATTTCCATACATACCGGAAATAATTAAATGATCCTCTTCTACTGCTATTTCATTTTCACTGAGACTATATACAGAGAGACCTATTAGAAACAAAAAGGTCACCGCCCAGACACTACCTAATATCCAATAGTTTTTCTTCCGTTTATGCGGGACTTCATAACGCTGTATCCAAATGGTTCCTGTCAATAACACAATCGTAAAAACAGCCAGCCCGATCTCAAAGCCAAATGGTACAGAGAATAATCCAAGTATAAATGAAACAGCAAATAAAATAAATGCACAAATGAGTAATTTACCTAATGCGTCGATGAATCCGTTTTGTTTTAAATATTCTTGCTCCTCTTTCGGACGATTAGCAAATCCAGAAATCAAAAAATAGTCTTTTTGCTTTACGATTAGAAAAGTAAGACCACCAAAAATAAGTAATGCCCAGCCCATAGTTATAATAAAAATAATGAAACTTTTATCCAGCTTTAACTCCTCCCTCCATCAACCTTTTTTACGTAACTAATCATAAAAAAGTTTCAGTTCAAAAAAATAACGGATAGCTCTATACCAGAACTACCCGTTATTATCTATTGCTGTCTTATTTTAAAGCAGATTTTGCTTGATCTGCTAATTGTGCAAATGCTTTTTGATCATTTACAGCTAAATCAGCTAACATTTTACGATTAACTTCAATACCAGCAAGCTTTAATCCGTGCATGAAACGGCTGTAAGAAAGATCGTTCATACGTGCCGCAGCATTGATACGAGAAATCCAAAGTTTACGGAAATCACGTTTTTTCTGACGACGGTCACGATATGCATACTGACCAGACTTCATTACTTGTTGTTTTGCTGTTTTGAATAGTGAATGTTTTGCACCATAATAACCTTTAGCTAGCTTTAATATACGTTTACGACGTTTACGTGTAACTGTTCCACCTTTAACACGTGCCATAATAATTCCCTCCTATAAATCAACAAATCATTTGTGTTATTTTATTCCTTCGGTCACGTTCGCTTTTCTACTTTATTTAGGTAGCATTTGTTTAATGCGTTTGTAGTCTCCAGCTGATACAAGAGCGGACTTACGAAGTTTACGCTTTTGTTTTTGAGACTTGTTTGCAAACATGTGACTTGTATATGCATGGGAACGTTTTACCTTCCCAGAACCTGTCTTTTTCATTCTTTTAGCTGTTCCGCTGTGGGTTTTCATTTTTGGCATTATTACTTCCTCCTAAACTAAATCTATTTAACTTTCGCTTTACAAGCGCGTTATTTCTTTTCGTTTATAGGTGCAAGCATCATGAACATACTGCGGCCTTCCATTTTTGCTTTTTGCTCAACAGTTGAAAGATCATTACATTCTTCTGCCATACGTTCTAAGACCTTTTGACCTAACTCTTTATGGGTAATCGCACGTCCACGGAAGCGAATAGAGACTTTAACTTTGTCTCCTTTAGTCAAGAATTTACGTGCATTACGAAGCTTCGTATTGAAATCATGCTCTTCAATACCAGGGCTTAAACGAACTTCTTTGACGTTAATTACTTTTTGTTTTTTACGTGCTTCTCTTTCTTTCTTTTGTTGCTCAAAACGGAATTTACCGTAGTCCATAATACGACATACTGGCGGTTTTGCTTTTGGAGCTACCAGCACTAAATCAAGGTTTCTTGTTTGAGCAATGTCCAACGCTTCTTGACGAGATTTAACTCCTAATTGATCCCCATTTGAATCAATGAGACGCACCTCGCGTGCACGAATACTCTCATTGACATTCATATCTTTGCTAATAATCAGCCACCTCCGAAATTTAATAAAAGCGTAATGAAACATGATCATTTTAACTAGACAAGTTTAAAATATTCATAAAAAAAAGTGCCGGTACACATACTGCACCCACACATCCTGAATTTCATTACAAATAAGTCGGATTTCATACCTGTCAACAACAATCCTGCGTCAATCAGGTGAGAAGCGGGTGCTTCTACTTGTCTCTCGTGATCATATTTAATTCACTTAACATATCTTATCATCTGTCCAATTACATGTCAATAGGATAACCTATACAAATCTGTTCTTTCTATTTTACTATAAAGCAAGCCTTCCCTCAATAGGAGTTTTACAGATGAGTAAAGCCTTGATAAAAAAAGAGAAAGAAGTCTCTATCCAAGCTGAGAAGCTTCTTTCTTATTTTTGTTGATTTTCCCTTTCGCGTAGTTATTCTGCCACTTCTGGCTCCTCTGCTGAAACACCTACTTCATACCGGTAAACTCCCGTTCCATCACCTATCGCATAATTTTGTACACGGTTATTAACCGGAATAACGTCAGCACGATAGACTGTTGGGAATACAGGTACTTCCTCAACCATTAGTTGCTGCCATTCTTTATAAATCTCGATACGTTTATCAATGTCAAAGGCTTCTTGTGATAAGCCTTCGTTAATTAATCGATTATTTTCATCGTTTACCCATCGAGTCATATTGTAAAATGCATTTTCACCGTATAAACCACCTGGGTCCACATCAATGCCAACCGTCCATGCAGCTTGATAAATATCAATATCCGGGTCATCTGCTTCCACACGATCATAGAATGAATTAAATTCATGTAAACGACCTTCAAGCATCTGCACGTTTAAACCAACTTGCTCCCATGCCTGAATATAATACTGCACTAATGGTTCAGCTGTTTCGCCACCACTCATAGAAGCAAAGTTAATAATAAGCTCATTTCCATCTGGATCTTCACGTAAACCATCACCTGTCACATCAACATACCCCGCTTCATCAAGAAGCTGGTTAGCAAGTTCAGGATCGTAAGGCAATCCTTCATTTTCACTATCATGAAACTCTGGATGAGATGGCGCAATTAACGTTGTTGCAGCCCATCTTAATCCGTGATAGAAGCGTTCACCTACTGTATCATTATCCACAGCATGTGCCATTGCTTTTCGTAAATTAACATTTGCCATTTTCGCATCTGGATTATAGACATTCACATTATTTTCATCATCCCATTCACCCAGCTTAAAGCCGATATACGTATAGGCACGATCGACAGTTCCTAGCCAAGTTAAGTTCGATGCATCGGCATTATCAGGGAATTGATCAACCGGAAAACTACTTACGATATCTACTTCACCATTCTTTAATGATTCTGCCACTACATTCGGATTAATAACTTTTAATGTCACTTTATCTAATGCAGGCTCTCCTCGCCAATAATCTTCATTTTTGGTATAAACTACAGACTCTCCTGGCACAATGCTCTCTACTTTATAAGGACCAATACCAATTGGATTTTGACGAAGCTCTGGTGAAGAGGAAATATCGGCGACATCCATATCACCAAAAATATGCTTTGCTAATGGATATGTCCAAATACCACCTGTAATTAATGAAGGAGTTGCGTCTTTATACGTAATTTTCACTGTTTTATCATCCACTATTTCAATACCAGAAATCGTATCAGCTTCCCCATTATGATATTCTACAATTCCTTCTACATTTTGTAATGTTCCATCAAACCGTACTCCATCGTAATCAGGATGAGCAATAACTTCATGAGCAAACAGTACGTCTTCTGCTGTTACCGGTTCACCATCATGCCAGTTCACATTATCTCGAATAGTTAATGTTACCGTATGATTATCCTCACTTACTTCATATGTTGCCGCACCATCATTCGTGTAAACATAATTTTCATCCCAGGTTAATAAACCTTCATCGAACCATCCTAATACTTCAGCATCATAAGTCCCATCATAAAAGTTATAATTTAACAGACCAGCGAAAGGAGTATCTGTAACAAGTCCAAACGATAATTCTCCACCTTCAATCAGCGCTTCATCTTCTCCTTTAACGTTAGAAAAGTCATCAATGGAATAAAGTTCCCCTGTGTCTTCACCATCTTCTTCCTCTTCCCCACTTTCTTCCACTTCTGCAGTTTCATCTGCATCAGTGCCATTATCTAATTCTTCCCCCGTTTCTTCTGCATTATCATTACAAGCGACAAGCAGTAATACAAGTGATGCTACAACTGCCATAAGCAAAAAACGTAATCGATCCTTCGACATTTTGATTCCTCCCTTTTTAACCTCTTCTTTGTTTTGCGTCAGTCGCACGTTTTAACGCTTGACCAACGTTATTTATACTCAACATCAAAATTAAAATTAATAATGATGCAGGTACCCAAATCCACCACCTGTATTCCAATGTTTGAGGATTTCTCGCATAGCTAACAAGCGTTCCAAGACTCGGTGTACTTTCAGGAAAACCAAATCCTAAAAAGGAAAGGCCGGATTCCAGCCCGATGTTCGCTGCTAAATTCAATGTCATCGTTACAATGATCAATGAACTAATATTCGGCAAAACTTGTGTAAAAATGATTTTAAAATGGGAAGAGCCTACGGTTTTAGAAGCATTCACATAATCTAGTTCTTTTTCTTGCAATGCTTTTGATCGAATCAATCGCGCAATCCCCATCCACAGAAAGGATGACATGATGAGTGAAAAAGCAATAATGGTGTAATCTGGTACAATACTGACAAAAACAATCACGATCATTAATGTGGGTAAAATCATGAAGAAATCTAAAATTCGCATTAAAATATTATCTGTGTTCCCCCCGAAATAACCTGAAACGATACCAACTGTAATGCCAACCAAACCACTGATAAGCGTAACTAAAATTCCTATCGAAAGGGAATTACGTGTTCCGATGATTAATTGACCGAAAACATCCCGTCCACCGTAATCAGTTCCTAACCAAAACTCAGAGGAAGGAGCTTGATGGATGGCAAACAAATCCACTTTAACAATTTCGGATTGATCTAAAACGATCGACACTCCATATACAAAGGTAATAATGAAACCTAAAAGCATTAATGAAAAAAGTGCGAGTTTATCGCGAACTATTTCCCGCCAAACAATGGACCAACTTGATGGACTGTGTAATGATTCTCTTTGTTTCATTCTTTTTACTTCAAGCATTAACCTCACCCCCAGCTATTTCATTCGAATTCTAGGATCGACAATACTTAAGATAATATCGGAAATAAGAGCTCCAAGAATCGATGCTATCCCAAAAAGTAAAACTAGTGCTGTTACAACACTTGTATCACGCTGTACTAAGGAATCTAAAAACAGTTGTCCGATTCCAGGATAACTAAATATATTCTCAATAAAGATGGAGCCACCGATTAAACCCGTAATTTCATAACCAAAAAATGCAGCAACTGGTAATAAAGCATTACGAAAAATATGTTTGCGGTAAATACGTGACTCACTAGCCCCTTTTGCATTCGCAAGTAGGACAAAATCTTTCTGTTTCGTATCAATGATCTCGCTACGTAAATATTGGACAGTGGAGACCGTTGTTATCAGCGCCATCGACAGTGCTGGTAACAGCATATGATAAAGCTTACTCATAAAATAAGCGAAAGTACCTGGTTCGGTACCTGGAGTGACACTTCCACTAGTTGGAAACCATCCAAGCTGAAAACCGAATGTAAATAGCATAATCAACGCAAAAATGAAAATAGGTGCTGCAAAGCCAACATAGGTATAACCTGTTATCAACCGATCTATGAATGTATCATTATAACGACCACTAAGTAAACCAAGCGGAATAGCAATGAGGTAGGTTAGAATTAAGGTCAATACAGATAGCCAAAATGTGTTGACCAAACGTTGACTAATAATGTCCGTGACTGGCATTTTATGTTGAAACGATTGTCCTAAATCTCCCTGAAACAGATTGTTGATCCAATCCCAATACTGTACATACCACGGATTATTTAAACCAAGCCTTTCTCGTTGTGCTTCAATTGCTTCTGGCCCAATATTGGGATCAATTAATCCTGTCAACGCATCACCTGGCATCATTTTAGCCAAAATAAATATGATAATACTCAACAAAAAAATTTGCGGAATCATGGTTAAAATGCGCCGAATCGTAAATATCCACATCTACCTTCCCTCCCCAGGCATTGCGACAGAATGAGTAGCGGTAATTGGTTTTAAATCAAAAGCAAAGCCATCTTCATCGAAGTACTGACCTAATGTTTTCTCATAATCACGTTTTACTTCTTCTCGTAACGAGGCTCTTTTTTTCCGATTTTTGGGGTCAATATCAGGAATAGAGGCAATTAAACGTTTCGTATAAATGTGCTGCGGATTTTCATAAATTTCTTCCGCAGTTGCTTCTTCTACGAGGCGCCCCTTATACATAATCCCAATCCGATCACACATATGTCGGATAATCCCTAAATCATGACTAATAAGTAAATAAGTTAAATTTAGATCATGCTGCAAATCCTTCATAAAATTCAAAACTTGTGCTTGTACAGATACATCGAGGGCTGATACCGGTTCATCAGCTATAATAAGTTTTGGATTTAATGCAATGGCTCGGGCAATGCCGATGCGTTGCCTTTGTCCTCCAGAGAACTCATGTGGGTATTTTAGAATGCTCTCTTTACTCAATCCAACTTTCTCCACTAACTCTTCTACTCGTTGTCTTTCCTCCTGTTTGGAAAACTTCTCAAAATTACGTAGAGGTTCAGCAATAATATCTATTACTCTTTTTTTCGGATTTAATGATGAATAGGGATCTTGAAAAATCATTTGAATCTCTCTACGTAAAGTCTTTGTCCGATTTTTTTCCATTAAATCTTCTCCATCAAACCATACTTTTCCAGAGGTAATATCGTTTAAACCTACAATCGCTCGACCTATAGTTGTTTTCCCTGAACCGGATTCTCCGACTAACCCGTATGTTTCACCTTGCTTCAATTCTAACGATACACCGTGAACTGCTTTCACATGATCGACTACACGTCTAAACAAACCACCATGGATTGGAAAATGCACATGCAAATCATCTATTTTAAGAAGCGCCATGTTGCGAACCTCCTTCCTGCTCGTCTAAAAAGTGAAAATGTTTATAACATGTACAACGGACAAAGTGATTGGATTTCACTTCATGTAGTACAGGAGTTTCTTCATGTTTTTCATCTGCTATCCACGGTATTCTTGTTTTAAAACGACAGCCTGTACGCGGTAAATTCGGTAACGGAGGAACTATACCTTGAATAACATGCAATCGCTCTTTTTTGCTTAACGAAGATGGAACAGATTCAAGTAATGAGCGTGTGTACGGATGCATTGGGTTTGCGAATAACTCCTCAACTGGAGCAGATTCGACAATTTGACCTGCATACATAACAGCAACTCGATCTGCCATTTCTGCAACAACACCAAGGTCATGAGTAATCAATACCACTCCTGCATGCATTTCTTCTTTTAACTCTGTTATCAAATCTAGAATTTGTGATTGAATGGTTACATCGAGAGCGGTAGTGGGTTCATCCGCAATGAGCAGGCTTGGTTTATTCGCGATGGCAATTGCAATTACAATTCGTTGCCTCATTCCGCCTGATAGTTGGTGTGGATATTGATGGTAGATGTGGTTCGGGCGTGGTATCCCGACATCCTCTAATAATTCGATTACTCTTTTTTTTCGGTCTTGTTTAGACATTTTTTGATGCAGTAACAGCGGCTCCTCAATCTGTTTACCGACAGGTGTCAACGGATTAAGCGCTGTTAATGGATCCTGGAAGATCATACCAATCTCAGAACCTCGTAATTGATTGAGCTTGGAAAGTGGTGCATTAGCAATGTCATCACCTTTATAATATATTTGACCTTCTATCTTGGTTTTGGCTTTTTTGTGTAAACCCATTATTGAAAAAGCCAGTGCACTTTTGCCACATCCTGATTCTCCAACTATGGCCACCACTTCATTTCTTTTCACATCAAGTGTGACATTGTCTACTGCTGCATAATAATCATCTTTTATTTTAAAAGAGGTCTGTAAATTCCGAATTTCCAATAATTTTGTCATTCCTTTGCTCACCCCGTTTGATCGGAATTAAAGTACTAGTATAAAATGGAGAAAGTGGAACATGTGATAATATTCACAAATATTCTAGTATAAGCTTGTCATGTCTACATAGATATGTACATCTGTCTGTATGATTTGTTAGAAAAGACCTAATTACATATTCGCTATTTCCATTATTTCTTACTTTCTTTCTTAAGTAAGTTATCGTATCACCTTCTATCATTTCAATTGAAATAATTTCCATTTATTCAATTAAATTACATATAGTTTACAATAAGAAAAAGGTACATATCTACATTATTGGTAAATAATCTTACATGAAATGAATAAGCAGCATTTTTGCGTATAACTATCATTTTATGATTTTTAGCAATCGCTTACATGACTAATTTCTATATTATTACAATGTATATGCTAAAAAATGAATGATATTAAATGCAATTTTTTCCAACTCATGCAAGCGAAACACAGATATATACAACAGTTAAATTATATATATTAAAAGAGCAAGCAAGATATGCTTATTGACATATCTTACTTGCTCTCAATAGATTTACTGTGGATCAGGAATGTATACATTCAGACAAACTCTCTTTATGATATACGTAAAATATCCTCTTTTATAATTTGCATAAATTTTTCTTTTTCATCAATAAAAGGGGAATGTGCACTGTCCTCAAACGTATAGAACTTTTTCAAAGGTGCTTCAATTTTTTCATAAAAACGCTTTGCCTCTTTATAAGATGTTTGATAATCATAGATACCTTGTATAATATAAACAGGCACTTCAAACCGAGGAGCTAATAACACAGCATCCGTATTTCTCATTATTTCAGATAAGGCATCATAACTACTGTAAATTCCTTTTGGGATATTAAATCGCTCTTTCAAGGAGTATTGTTTACAAGTAAACAGGTCTTTCATCCCTTGCCAATTAGAATATCCAGTTCTTTTCACCCCTCCACCATACCGATCTAAATATCTTATCAGTATTCTACGGTAATCCTTGTTTTTATAGTAATTTTCATCAAACGTGACCGCCCTTATATCTTTCTCTGCTTTACGGTCTCCCTTCTCAATTGCTGTCTCTAATAGAAAATCATACGTATGCCTATTTGATTCCAAATGTCTGCCAAACTGCCCAATACCAATGTAGGCATGAAAGTGCTTGGGATTACGACTTACGGCAATACTACCTAATAATGAGCCCCAAGAGTGTCCACATAGGTAGATTTTTTCTTTATTGAACTTGTCCTTTAAATAATGCGTTATTTTCAAGCTATCTGTCAGCATTCGTTCTAATGTTAGGTCTCCTTGTGTGGATGCATTGTATGACATACCAGCACCCCTTTGTTCCCAATAGCAAACAGTAAAGTGTTGTTCCCATGAAAGCTTTGAATTTTTGACAATAGCATACTGTGGAAAGCCAGGTCCACCGTGCAGAAACAGTAAGACAGGCTTAGTAAAATCTGTAGACTCCAGAAATAAACCTGTTTGATGACCATCCATTTCGACGTACTCTTTACTAAAATAAACACCTTTTTCGGAATGCAAAGCTATTCCCCCTGTTCTTCTTGTACATCATTTCCATCCTTTTAATGCCATTCCTCTTGTAATATTCCCATATGTAGTATGTCATGCCATTGACCATTTCTAAATAATGCTTCGCGACTATTACCTTCTTCAACGAATCCTAATTTCTTGTATAAATGAATCGCTTTTTTGTTGAAAGAAAATACTAAGTATAATGGGTTCCTGGATGGTAAACGGTCCTACTGCCTAATCAAGCTTTTTACTGAATCCAATACTGTTTGCTTCAAATCCCATCTTCATATAAAATCTATGTGCCTCTTCTCTTTCTTTTCGGTTCCCGCTGTTTAAGACGATATACTTAGCTCCATGTTGGTTTGCCCTAAATTCTATTTCTTTTATTAGCTGTTCTCCTATTCCTTTTCCGCGAAATCTTTTGTCTACAACAAAAGCAGCGATTTGCACATATGAACCATCATACTCATAGAATAAGCCTGTCCTAATACCAACCATCCCAACAATATCTCCCTTCCATTCAGCCACGAGAGTTTGATAACTTTGATCCGTGATAATAGTGTTGAACCTTTTCGTAAACTTCTCAATAGTTGTTGGGTAACCAAGTTGACCCATTAGTGAAATTAATGAGGGGTATCAGTCATGGTAGCAGCTCTAATTTTCACGAATTTCACCCCAATCTTTTCATTATTATTGGATATTTATATATACCTCTTCATTTTAACATAATAACTATTAGGATGAACGAGCTAGGATGATCACCATAGCAATAAGAAAAAATGGTCCAAATCGCTCTTGATCTGGACCACTTTTTCTATCTTTATTAGTTACGTAATTTCTTATGTTGAATTTCGTCCATAATGAGTGCCTTAAACGCATCTAGCTCAATTGTTTCAGAGTCTTTTTCTCCGTAACGACGAACGTTTACTGCATTAGCTTCCACTTCTTTGTCGCCAACAATAAGAGCAAATGGAATTTTAGCTGTTTGTGCTTCACGGATTTTATAGCCTATTTTTTCATCACGGTGATCAACTTCGACACGAACCCCTTCGATTCGTAATGCTTCTTCTACTTTTTTCGCATAGTCTGCATGTACTTCTGCAGATACAGGAATAATACGTGCTTGAATTGGTGCCAACCAGGTTGGGAAAGCTCCTTTATATTCTTCGATTAAAAAGGCAACGAAACGTTCCATTGTTGATACGACCCCACGGTGAATTACCACTGGTCGGTGTTCTTTACCGTCTTCTCCAATATAAGTCAGATCGAATCGTTCTGGTAAATGGAAATCTAATTGCACAGTAGATAACGTTTCATCCTTACCTAAGGCTGTTTTAACCTGTACATCCAATTTTGGACCGTAGAAAGCTGCTTCGCCTTCTGCTTCCACATATTCCAGGTTCATCTCTTCCATTGTTTCTTTTAACAAGCTTTGTGCTTTTTCCCACATTTCATCGTTATCGATATACTTTTCTGTATCCTCTGGATCACGATAGGAAAGACGGAAGTAATAATCATCAATACCAAAATCTTTGTAGACATTTTCTACTAGTTTTACTACGCGGATGAATTCATCTTTCAATTGGTCAGGTCGAGCAAAGATGTGTGCGTCATTTAATGTCATCCCACGAACACGCTGCAGTCCTGCCAGTGCTCCAGACATTTCATGACGGTGCATAGTACCGAGCTCCGCAATCCTAATCGGTAATTCACGATAAGAGTGTAAGTCATTCTTATAAACCATCATATGATGTGGACAGTTCATCGGTCTTAAGATTAATTCTTCATTATCCATTTGCATCGGTGGGAAAATATCGTCTTGGTAATGATCCCAGTGACCGCTTGTTTGGTACAATTCTTTGCTTCCCAGAACAGGTGTATAGACATGGTCATAACCGAGACGCTCTTCCAAATCGACAATATAACGTTCAATAGTACGACGAACAGTTGCCCCATTGGGTAGCCATAATGGCAACCCTTGCCCTACTTTTTGTGAAACGGTGAAGATACCAAGTTCTTTTCCAAGCTTGCGGTGGTCGCGTTCTTTTGCTTCTTCACGTAATCGTAAATACTCATCAAGCTGACTTTGCTTTTCAAACGCTGTTCCGTAAATACGTTGAAGCATTTTGTTATTACTGTCACCACGCCAGTATGCACCAGAAATGCTTAACAACTTAAACACTTTGATTTTGCTAGTTTGTGGTACATGGACACCGCGGCAAAGGTCAAAGAATTCACCTTGCTCATAGATAGTGACTGTTTCGTCTTCTGGAATGGCATCTAATAGTTCGAGCTTTAACTCATCACCAATTTCTTCATAAATAGCTTTTGCTTCATTACGACTAACTTCTTTTCGTACTACTTCTAAATTTTCATCGATAATTCGTTTCATCTCTTTTTCGATACGTGGAAGATCTTCAGGTGTAATCGTTTCTTCCATCTCAATATCATAATAAAAGCCATCTTCAATTGTTGGTCCAACACCTAGCTTCACATTATCATATAGACGTTTAATTGCTTGTGCCATAAGGTGAGCAGTAGAATGTCTAACAATATCAAGCCCTTCGTCAGTCTTGATCGTAATGATCTCGATTGCACCATCTGCCTTTAACGGTGTGCGTAAATCATATAATGTACCATCTAATTTAACAGCTAAGGCCTGTTTCTTTAAGCCTGGTGAAATAGATGCTGCTATCTCTTCGCCAGTAGTTCCATTATCAAAAGGTTTGATTGTTCCATCTGGAAACGTAATATGAATCTTACTCATTTGCCAATTCTCCTTTTTATATTGATGAATGTATTACTGGGGAACAACCGAATTTGTATGATCATTAAAAAACGCTCGTCCCCCTACAACTTAGTAAAGGGACGAGCGTTAAACCCGTGGTTCCACCCAATTTTCTGCATGTGAAATGCAGCTCATTGACAATCGATAACGATGATCAATCGCTACTAATTACTAGCCATAAAAGCATTCCTTAGTAGTGCTCAGAGGTGGTAATAGGGTGCGGTCATACAGGAAGCTTTCAGCCTAGTCTTCCCTCTCTTAAAAGTATGCCATACACACTATCATGTCCTCATCTACGCATAATAATATTTGTTATGCGGTTTATTATATCGATTGTCAAAGAAAAAATCAAGATTCTTTTTCATCAGCTTGATAAAAAGGAAAGTAATCAGTCGGATAAAAGGAACATCTTTCTTGAAAAATAGTCATAATTGTATGAGTCCTCGATTCTGTCTGATCTTCACCGTACATGTAAATATGATTCGGAGCCAACATGATAAGCGGCGAAATATCCCACTCTTCTTGCTCTAATCCAAAAATAAATAAGGGGAAACGTGATTTTAGTTTTTGTAAATCGTCTATTGTATATACTTCCCCATTATCCTTGAAAATTTGAAATCTTTCCCCCTGTTTGACATGAACAACATCTTCCTCTGGCGTTTTGCGTTTAATAAACTCTCTAATTGAATGAATAAAATCTTGGTATTCTTCTTCTCTTTTAAATTCATCGATCGCTAGCCCTACCATTTCTGTTAATTGATCCATATAGTGATGTAATCTGAAATGAACAATGGAATCAAAACGGATAAAACTAGAGTCTATTTGCAAAGAAAAAATGGTTGTCAACGTGTCTCTAAGTTCATGTTGATGGATCTTGTCCTCATATACAGATTCATCTTTTTCTAATAATGATCTAGCTATAGTTGTTATTCTTTCGATCTCCTCTTCAACTGAAAAATAATATTTTTTCATTAGTATATGTTGAATCATAGGAAGCTCTCGACACTGAATAAATACCATACTTAACAATGGAGCAAGATTTTTTTTCATTTCATCCCATTGCATATCTTCTAAAGGATTCAGTTGAACAAGATTTTTTTTGGTTCGTTTCCTCATTGCTTTCCATTTTTGATCTTGTTTCGCTAGCTTGTAAAACACCTCAGCTTCATTGTCATGCTCAAAATATACTTCTAACACATATCATCACCCTCACCACCATCGAACTGGTATATTATATGGGTGTTAATGAAAAAAAATAACCTCTGTCCAAGGATTAGACAGAAGTCATCTTTATTCATTCGTTCGATAACGATTCGTTAATTCAATTGGTTTACTAAGCTGGGTAATTCGTTCAATAATTCTCCCCGCTTTAATGGTTTCAACATCTCCTCTATTCGAGGTGGATAAATGATCCTCTAACTGCTCTAAATTATAATTAGAAGTAAAGAAAACAGGTAACTCTTCCATCATTCGATACTGTAAAATCGCGCCTAGTACTTCATCCCGGAACCAAGGAGATATCGACTCAGCTCCAATATCATCAAACATTAAAACTGGTACCTTCTTAAAACTTTCGATCTTCGATTGAAAACTGTCATTGCCAATAGAGGCCTTCATCTCTCTTACAAACTCTGGCATATAAATGATATCAGATTGAATATATTGTTTCTTGAGTTCATTAGCTACGACTCCGAGAATATAAGATTTTCCTGTACCAAATGGCCCGTGAATATACAGGCCACGGTGAAACGATCCTTTTGAATAGTTTTGAACAAAGTCAATGATTTCTCTCACTATTTCCTTACGCTCATATGAATGACTATCCATATTGGCTAATTCCGCTTCTTTAATTTGTTTCGGTATATATAGACTGCGAACTAGTGATTCTTTTTCAATTTGGGCTTCTTCATGGATTTTATTTTTGCATTTCTCGTATCTAACAGAAATATCTTTCCCATCAATTTCCAAGTGAGGTGTATAGCCCTTTAGTATATTTATGCAGCCGTCTAAGTTTGGGCAATTTGCACAGTTTTTGGATGCCTGTTGATATTCATAAAGCTTCATTAAGCTACGATTAATATCCTGTTCATCTATTTCTACATGCTCACTTAGCCTTTGTTTAATTTCCGGGTCATTTAGAACTTTGTTCCTTTGCTCGGTAAAATTATCTTTCATTTTTTTGTTTGCATTCATCCATTTTTTCATGGCTGATTGAATTGGTTCCATGATTATTCACCCTATTCTTGATTCGCTTGCTGTTTTAAATATTGTGCAAGCATTTCATCTGCTTCTTTTGCTATTCGTTCCTTATCTTCAGAAGAGGTTTCTTTCTTATTCTGCTGCTTATTCTGTTGTTTTTGTTTTTTATACCAGTCCGGCACAATATCTTTCTTCGTATTTTTGTATGGGAATCGTTGACTACTTTTAGCATTATTTGTCCACTGCTGATATTTCTTATTTTCTGATTTTGCAAGTGTCATTGCTTGCCTAACGGTTTTCACATTTTTCCTCGCCCAATGGCTGGCAATTTTTTCTAAATAACTTTTGGAAAGTTTCATATCTGTTTTTAATAAAACATAATGAATTAATACATTCATGACTCCGGGATTTAAGCCTTGACTTGTCATCACCTCACTAACCACCTTTAAATCTTGCTGTGAGGCTTGATTTCCATCTGCCAAATCCTCCAATAACTGTCGTGGTGATATATGCTCCATCATCTCTATAAATTGCTCTTCTTTTGACTTCTTATTTACCGATTGTGATGAATGTTCAGGCAATTTTTGTCTATCAGAAGTAACTTGTAAAGACACTTTTTTTCTGTATCCACTAATCAGATCCATACAAGCATTTTTGAATTCTTCTGTTTGAAATTGATTTTCATCATTTATCGACCAAATCAATGCTTTTTCGATATCTTGATTGTGCAAATCATAAGCAACATACATCTGATTAATTAACTTTCGTACTGACGGTGTTAGAATGGATTGAACTGGTAACATCCGTTGTTTTAACACTTGTTCCAACCATTCAAAGTCCACTTTTTCTTGTATTGGTACTTCTATTGAATACTCTTCTGCTTGTAACTGTAATGAGGTTGGTTGTTGATCAACTAGTTGAAACACTTCCTCAAATTTTGCTGTTGTCTCTTTTTCCGTTTTCTTTTCTCTCTCTTGTTTGACAAAAGCGTTTTTTACTTTTTTATATTTGTCGCTTCCGAGCTGATGATATAATAAGTGACTTAAAAAATCATTACGAAAAAAGCGAGCAGGTGATTGAGGAGGATGTAACAAATAGTGATAAGCTTTATGCTCTTCATCTTCTTGCTCAAAAGTTTGCAAAAGTCCAATTGCTTCCAGCTTTCTTCTCGCTCTGTAAATTCTATCTAAAGGTAACCCAATATAGTTCATTAACGAATGATGTGTTTGGTAGCTGGAAGATAACGTCGATTCCGTGTACAGTGTTTGATAAAGGGAAAACGCATCGATACCGATAAGTGGTTGGTAAAGGTGTGTTAATGCATTCGTATAGGAAAGTGGCAGCTCCTGTGTCATTTCGACCATATATAATTCTGATGGTAGTATTTTTCCGATGTCGCCGAGTTCCATATACATTGCCCCTTCCTATCCACTACTTGTCCTTATCATTATTATCATTACGAATTAAGTCCTTCAACTCATCTAAAAACACACTGATATCCTTAAATTGTCGATAGACAGATGCAAATCGCACATAAGCAACTTCATCAACATCTGCTAATCGATCCATTACCATTTCACCAATCTCGTCACTTTTGACTTCAGACGTTCCTCTATTACGTAATTCCTTTTCAATTTCCACTGCGATATTTTCTAATTGTTCAAGAGCTACAGGACGTTTTTCGCATGCACGAATTAAGCCGCGCATTAACTTATCACGACTATACTCTTCTCTTGTACCTTCTTTTTTCACTACAATTAATGGTACTTCTTCAATACGTTCAAATGTAGTAAAACGAAAATCACAAGATTCACATTCTCTTCTTCGTCGAATCGATCGTCCTTCTTCAATTGGTCTTGAGTCTAAAACCTTTGTATTTTTAAAATTACAGTGTGGACATCGCAATCTCCATCATCCTTCATTTCCATTATTCTTTCGTACCTACAAAATCCAGTTCTTTCTTTATTTTATCATAAAGTTTAGGTATTAGTTTATGGCTGTAACCAAAATCAAACGGTATGGCGGATTCCGTAGTTGCCGAAATATCGATTGCAGTACGATACGGTTTCACCATAATAACTGTCATTATCACAAATACTTTTCTTCCTGCTTTATAATTAAAACTGATTTCACCATGTTCCTTGGAAACACCAACGATTTGACATTCTTTCATATTGCGAAAAAGCGGTTCTAATTTATCGAATGCTTTGTCTTTTGTTGTTTTGAAATAATGTGTTTGTAAAGCTGGATCCCAATGCTTGTCCCTCGTCTCCGAGTGATTATTAAAATTTTTATTTAGTGTATTACGAAATGACATAAACTCCACCCCATTATGTATTTGTTTACTTTTTATTGTAACATGTTTTTTAAAAGAAAACGATTAATCTTCATAAAGGGTAAAGATTGATAGAGTATTTCTAGTCTTCCATTCCCGTACGGGTCTATCAGCTCCTCAACACTTACTATCTCGATAGGAGGAGGTCATTACTAAAAAGTAAAAACCCGCTTCATTCATTCTCGAAACGGGCTCACACATTATACCTGCTTGCAGGACATAATTTACTGTGCTTTTATATTTTTAAGTTGAACAGCACCCATTCCTCTAGGCACTTCCAATTTTTCTGTCGATTTTGCTTCTAACTGCTCTTCAATATACGCAACCGCAACGTTAGGATCAATGATATCTCCACAAGTATACACATCAATACTTGCATAGCCATGCTCTGGAAAACTATGAATGGTTAAATGGGACTCAGAAATAATTACAACACCACTTACACCAAACGGTGCAAATTTATGAAAAGCAACTTCTCTCACCTCTGCACCTGCTTTGAGTGCAGCATTCACAAATGTTTTCTCCAGTTGTTCTATATCATTTAACATATCAATATTACATTCCCATAATTCAGCTATTACATGTCTTCCCATTGTATCCATGTATTTCTCCCCCTTTTTTCACAAATTCTTTCGAATAATAATGCCTGATATGCCACGGGGGAAAGTTAGTCCAAAGAGGTCCTAACCCTTTAAGCAATCATTCGGTTGCCATTATTCAAAAGTTCTTGGTGCAATCATACCTTTAAATGATTCACCTAACAAAAACATATGCAAAAAGATTATAACTACTTTTACCTGTTTTGACAAGACAAATCTAATTTCAATTATATTTTTTACATTTCTAACAAATTAATCCCCAGATACGAAGGATTTTTTTTAGCTGTTTTTCTGAATCTTCGATTGAGCCACTATTATCTATCACAGCATCTGCCAGCTCTCGTTTTTGATTAATATTCATCTGACTATTCATTCGATCTCTTGCTTCCTTTTCAGACAACTGATTTCGTTTCATCAGTCGTTGTAATTGTATATCTTCAGTCGTAAAAACGACAATCGTTTTTTCCACTAAATATGTAAGGTTATTTTCAAATAATAGCGGTATATCCATAACGATTACTTGGTTCCCTTGTAGAAGCAGTGCTTCTTTTTTGGCAATCATTCTTTTTCGCACAGCTGGGTGAACAATAGCATTTAATTGTTCTCTTTTGCGCTTATCTTGAAAGATAATCTCCCCGAGCTTCTTCCGGTTTAAGGTACCATCATTCAGTAAGATATCTTCCCCAAACGTTGTAACAATTTGTGCTAAGGTCTCTTCTCCAGGTTCTACTACTTCGCGAGATACACGATCAGCATCGATAACAGGTATTTTATATTTTTCTTGAAACATGTTACTTATTGTTGATTTTCCTGTTGCTATGTTACCCGTTAATCCAATTATCAATTTTATCACCCTTCTATATGAACAGCATGTCCTCATCGTATTAGTCAATAAAGTGAGACTATGATCAATGGTGACCTTACAGACATTTAGCACCGTGATAAAGCTACTGGTGAATGCCTGTCAGGTATTCACCAGTAGCTGACACATGGAATAAATGCCTTTTGAAGTCGATTTTATACTGCCACTATCTTCCATATACCAATAACTATGAGTAAACAGCCCGGGATAAAGGTCATTTTCTTTAATCCTTTTATATTGGCAAAATACTTACCAATATATACGCCTAATACCAAAAATAACGCAGTCATAAAAATAACATACATTGGCATGAAAATTGGAGAGGCTCCCAACATGTAGACTCCTATTCCTGCACCAAAAGAATCTAGTGATAACGCAATACCAATTAAAAATGGTTCTACACCATTAATTTTACCGGAGCGGTCTATATCCGCTGACATTGGTTTTTTTAATATTTTAATCAACAAAGGTAATTTTTTCTTTTTTTCATGAAATAGGGAAACTAATATGAACGCACCTACTAGTGCCAGAATTAATCCCCCCACCATTTCGGTAGAACGAACAGAAATAAAAGAAGTTAAAACTGTACCAACTAACATAGATATTGCAAAGACTACCCCAACCGTCACCGAAATTTTCGCCAATTCTTTTATTGGTAACGTTATTCCTCTTAATCCGTACGTAAATGCCACTAAAAAGCTATCAATGCTAATTGCAATTATCACTAAAGTTAACATCATCTTCCTACATTACTCCTTCTTACAGCCGTTTCTGTATTATATGGAACAATGCAAGAAGTTGTGAGTTAGTTAGTATGATTGACATGTCGGACAATAATGAGTTCCTCTGCCATTCACCTTTATTTTCATTATGGTATCTTCACATTTGTTGCAAGGCTTACCATTTTGACCATATACATTCAACTGCTGTTGAAACATGCCAATTTGCCCTTGGGAGTTGACATACGAACGAATCGTTGTCCCTCCTTGTTTTACTGCATCCTGTAATGTGATCACAGCAGCTTGTTTAATTTGTATCACTTGTTCATCTGTCAGACCGATTCCTTTCGTCAAAGGATGAATACCAGCCAAAAACAACGTCTCATCTACATAGATATTCCCTAATCCGGCAATAACCGATTGATCTAATAAAATATTTTTAATATTACGTTCACTTTTCTGCACTTTTTCTTTAAAAGCTTGTAAGGAAAATCCAGGTTCTAATGGATCTTTTGCCAACAAGATCAGTGGTTTCTTCGTTGTTTCCGTTCCTTTTTCCTGTAAATGCATCGTTCCAAATTTTCTTACATCGCGATAACGTAATTCCGTACCATCAGTAAAATGAAAGACAACATGTGTATGTGGCAATGTCTCTTCTTGATGATCATACACCCCATATTTCCCTTCCATTCTGAGATGAGATACTAAAACATGTTCGTCTAAATCAAACAATAAAAATTTACCTTTTCTGCGAATATCGTGAATAGTTTGACCTTGTATTAACGACTTAAATTGCTCGACATCATCTGGCTCTTGAATAATCTTGGGCCAAAATACTTCAGCCAATTTTATGGTTTTCCCAATCACTAATTGTTTTAACGTTTGTCTAATTGTTTCTACTTCTGGTAATTCAGGCATCTTTTTAACTCCTTACTTTGCATCGTACCATGTGTCCCCATGCTCGACGTCAACTTTTAAAGGAACACTCAGTTCGATTGCATTCTCCATTACGTCTACAATAAGCTTAGAAATGATATCTAATTCCTCTTCAGGCACTTCTAGAATCAATTCATCATGTACTTGTAGAAGCATTTTTGCTTGATAATTGTCTTTTTTCAACTGTTGATCCAATTCAATCATCGCTAATTTGATTATGTCAGCAGCACTACCTTGGATGGGTGTGTTCATTGCTGTTCGTTCTGCAAAACTGCGTTGATTGAAGTTTCTACTTGTAATATCAGGTAAATATCTTCTTCTGTTCATAATAGTTGTTACGTAGCCATTCTGTTTCGCTTCTTGGACAACTTCATCCATATAGTCTTTGACACCTGGATAGCTCTCTAGATAACGATTAATAAATGATTTCGCTTCTTTTCTCGTAATACCTAGACTTTGTGACAGACCATAATCACTTATTCCATATACAATACCAAAATTGACGGCCTTTGCCTGACGTCTCATATTTGCCGTTACTTCATCTTCTGCAACATGAAAGACATCCATAGCCGTTTGTGTGTGGATATCTTTATCCTGCTTGAAAGCAGCTTGTAATTTTTCGTCACCTGCAATGTGTGCCAACACTCGCAATTCAATTTGTGAGTAGTCCGCTGCGATCATCTTCCAGCCTTCTGTAGAAGGAATAAAGGCTTGGCGAATTTTCCGTCCTTCTTCTATTCTTATTGGTATATTTTGTAAATTAGGGTCAATCGAGCTTAACCTTCCTGTTTGTGTTAAAGCTTGATTAAAGCGGGTATGAATTTTACTTGTATCCGGATGAATTACTTTTAGTAATCCCGCAATATAAGTCGAATCTAATTTTTTCAACTGACGGTATAACAACAGCTTATCAATGATCGGATGCTTCCCTTGTAATTGCTCTAACACATCTGCAGCGGTAGAATATCCTGTTTTTGTTTTCTTAATTACCGGTAATTCCAGTTTATCGAAAAGAATAGGTCCTAACTGCTTTGGAGAATTGATATTAAATTCTTCCCCTGCTAGTTCATATATTTCATTTTCTAGCGTATCGAGACTAGCCTTTAATTCTTCCCCCATGTCCACCAGGCGCTGTTTATCCACCTTTACTCCGGTTGCTTCCATTTCCCCTAAAACAAGCGCTAACGGCAATTCAAGGTCGTTTAGCAGAGCTAATTGCTTATATTCTTTTAAAGCCTGTTCCATCTGTTCTTTTAACTGATAAATCATGTTGGTTTTACGGACTATATGCTCTTCCCAAAGATTTTGATCTTCTGGCAAGCCTTTCTTCGCTCCTTTACCATACACTTCCTCATCAAATCGGACATTCGTTTGTCCAAATCGATGACTAATTGCTGGAATGTCATGATTGTTTTCAGAAGGATTAATCAAATACGATGCTAACAACATGTCAAATGCAATCCCTTTAATAGAGATCGACAATCGATTTAACAAGACCGTAATTTTCTTCGCATCAAACACATATTTTTTCTGATTTTCATCTTCTGCCCATTGTTTGAATACCGTTGAATTTTCAAGTACGGAAAGCGGGAGGAAATACTTACCACTATCATTCACAATAGCTGCACCAATCATTTTCTCGGTATGATAGTTTTCATCGAGAATTTCAATATCAAATGCATCATGACCTGTAAATATATTCTCTTTAATCTCTGCTACATTTTCATATGTAATATCTTGTATGGTTTCCGCATGCTCCTCTTCTTCTACCTCACCATCTATACGATTTAATAAAGACTGGAAGCCCAAATCTAAAAAGATGTCTTTTACTTTTTCATCAGTATAGCCTTCGTACACCGTATCTTCTACTGTAATGTTGATCGGTGATTGTTGGTTAATGGTTACTAACTCTTTGCTCATGAAAGCTTCCTCTTTATTTGCCTCAAGCTTTTCTTTTAGTTTTTTTCCGGATACCTCATCCAGATTTTCATATAAATTTTCAAGCGTTTCAAACTGTTTAATAAGTTTTGCAGCTGTTTTTTGTCCAACCCCTGGAACACCTGGAATATTATCAGATTTATCTCCCATCAATGCTTTCAAATCGATTATTTGTTCAGGTGTTACTTCCATATCTTCTTTCAACGATTCTGGTGTATAAGTCATTACGTCACTAATACCTTTTTTTGTCAGACGCACGTCAACTTTGTTGGAGACAAGCTGCAACAAGTCTTTATCACCAGATATGACTTTTACCTGCCAATCCTTTTCTTTTGCCTGATTAGCAATGGTCCCAATAATATCATCCGCTTCATAATTTTCCAGCTGATAATGTTGAATGTTAAACGCATCTAAAAGTTCTCTTAATAAAGGGAATTGTTCACTTAATTCAGATGGTGTTTTCTCACGTCCACCTTTATACTCCTTATATGTCTGATGACGAAATGTTGTTTTTCCAGCGTCAAACGCCACTAGCATATGTGTCGGTTGTTCCTCTTCTAAAATTCTTAACAACATGGTTGTGAAGCCATACACAGCATTCGTGTATACCCCTTTATCATTATTTAGTAATGGTAACGCAAAAAACGCACGATAAGCGATACTATTTCCGTCAATTAAAATCAATTTATTCGTCATATTACCGGTCTCCTTTTTGATTCTATACATTGCCTTTATTTTACCATGATTCCAAGTGATTATAAAAATTTTCGTTACACTATGTTCACTTCAAGAGTAAAACCCTGTTTCCAATTGCGTGGAAACAGGGTGTGCCTATTCGTAATTATTCAATAAATCCCAACAATATATCTGCATACGGTGAACCTTGTGGGATAATAATAGTAGTTTCACCATCAATTGTTTCTTTGTAAGATTCAAGCGTTCGATATAGCTGATAGAACTCCGGATCTTGTGAGAATGCTTCATTATACATTTCAGCCGCTTCCAATTCACCTTCAGCACGGATTTCCTCTGCTTCCGCATTTGCTTTCGATAACATTTCTGTCACATCACGATCAGCATTTGCCGTAATTCTGCTTTTTTCTGCTTCCCCTTGTGATAAATATTGCTGAGCCTGTGATTCACGCTCAGAGATCATTCTGTTAAAAACAGATTGTTCATTTTCTTCAGGCAAATCTGTTCTCTTGATTCGAACATCGTCTACTTGGATTCCATAGTTATCACGTTCAAGTAATGTATTGACACGCTCTGTAACTCTTTCACTAAGGTCACCTCTTGTATTTCCTTCCTCATTGATAATTTCGTCGTAATTCATCGATCCTAATTCAGATCGGATCACAGAAAATATAAATTCTCCCATTCTGGATTCAGCCCCTATTTCTGTTCGAGCGTTGGCAATCATTAGGGCAGGATCGGTAATTTCCCAAATCGCATAATTATCAATAATCATGCGTTTTTTGTCTAATGTATTAATTTCTCGCTCCATCACGTCATATACGAGCTTTTTCTTTGGAAGTGTGGTAATAGATTGTAAAATGGGTATTCTAAATTTCAGACCTGGTTCCTCTTTAATAGCAACCACTTCACCAAACTGACGGACAACCTTGTATTCTCCTTCTTTGACCACATACATACTACTTGCAAATACAATCAAAGCAACTACAGTAAGTAAAATGGCAAGACCGATTTTTATTATTCTTCTAATTTCTTTCGGTGACATTTTCTTCATTTCATAGACATTATTATTATCAGTCATTATTATTTTCCTCCTCCTGATCATCCACTATTTCATCATCAGATTGCTCATTATCGGAGGATTCTGTCGCTGGTGGCAATGTCGATGAAGGGTTTTGGCCTAATGGCAAATATTTCAACGTATTTCCATCATCATTCATAATATAAATGTTCGCATCAGGTAGAACCTGATCAAGTGTTTCCAGCACAAGTCGTTGTCTCGTTATATCAGGATTACTTTCATAAGCATCATATAATGCATTGAATGCTGCTACATTTCCTCTAGCAGTTTCAATTCTTTCAACTTTGTCTCCTTCAGCTCTTGAGATGATGGCATCTTTCTCCCCTTGTGCTTCCTCATAAATCTCATTTCGGTATTTGTTCGCTTCGTTTTCCTTTGTATTCATTGTTTCCCGTGCATCTGTTACTTTCATAAATGCTTGCCGTACTTCTTCGTTAGGCAAATCTACTTCTTGCAGTTTAACATCCTGAATGGCAATTCCTACGTCATAATCCTCCATAAGAGATACTAATAGGTCTAATACTTCATTTTCAATTTCTGCTTTCCCATCTGTTAATGCTTCATCAATTGTAGAAGATCCAATGATACTTCTTAGGGAAGCAGATGTAGCATTGTAAAGCACTTGCTGGGGATCATTGGTGTTAAATAAGTATTTACTTGGTTCAATTATTTTCCACTGTACAACCAAATCTGCTTGCAGAATATTCTCATCTCCCGTTATCATTCGTACAATGTCAGATTGCTCTTCCTGTTCAGGATCATAGCCAAAGTTCAAACTAAATGTCTCCTTTGACAATTTTTCTACCGATTGAATCGGCCATGGTAACTTAAAATGAAGGCCTGATTCTGTTGTTCCTTCCTCTGCTTTACCAAAAGTAATTAATACCGCTTGCTCTGACTCATCAACGGTATACCAGCTAGTTGCTGCAAATAAACCTAAGATAATTACAGCTACAACTATTCCGATCCAGCTGTAAATTTGTTTTAATGTCATTCTATTTCCCCCTCCTCGTTGCTTGCTCTTTCACTTTATCACACATCCATTCTTTTTTTACGTATTATATTACAAAAACGTTTCATTTTCTTTACAAGAAAATTCCTCACACATTCACTAATCTCTATCCTTTATCCAACAAAAAAATGGTGAAAAAGTTTAAACTCTTTCACCATTTTTTCGGTATCTTTACCGTAAAGCACGAACCTTTTCCCATTTCACTAGAAACGGTTATCGTTCCTTGATGTGCTTCAACAATATGTTTTACGATTGCTAAGCCTAAGCCTGTTCCTCCTGTGTTACGACTTCTAGCTCTGTCTACTCGATAAAATCTTTCAAATATCCGTTGTCTATCTTCTTCTGGTATGCCAATCCCCGTATCTTCCACTTCTATTGTGACTTCATGGTCATTTTCATCTAATCGAAGATAAATACTACCGTTTTCAGGGGTGTAATTGATGGCATTGTACATTAAATTTAAAACGACTTGCTGTAATCGATCAGGGTCTCCATAAAAGGAAATACCTGGTTTTATTTCTTGGATAAATTGAAGTGATTTTTTACTCGCATGCTGTTCGATCAATGTTAAACTATTTGGCAGCCAGTCATTCACTTCTATAAGTTTTGTGGAGATCTTCATTTCCTCTTTTTCTATTTTGGATAATTCAAGTAGATCGTGTACTAACGATTGTAAACGAGTACTTTCCTTTAAAATAATGGTTAAAAACTGTTCTTTAATCTTATCATCGATCTGTTCTTCTTCTAACAATGTTTCTGCAAAACCACGAATCGATGTGATCGGGGTCTTTAACTCATGAGAAACGTTTGCTACAAAATCTTTTCGAATTTCTTCAACTCGTTTTAGATCAGATATATCATGGAAGACTAGTACAGCCCCTTTTAAATCTTTTACATCGTTAATAACAGGTGCTCCTACTACTTCTATATAATGTTTTTCACCATTAATCATTTTGGTGATACTTCCGGTCACTTTCTCTTCATACAAAAAAGTTTCCTGAACGACTTGGTGAATCGCCTTGTCTTTTAACACGTCATAGTACAAGTATCCTATAAAGTCAACAGGCTTTTTACCAAACATTTGCATGAATTTACGGTTAATTAAATGAACGTATCCTCTTTCATCAATTAGCATTAATCCGCTTTCCATATTATTTAAAACTGTCTTCCATTGACTTCCTTGCATTTTTTCCTGAATGGACATTTCCTGTAAATTCCGTGCTAGTACATTAATGGCATTGCTAAGCTGTTGTGCTTCTCCATGTGGTTTTACATATGTTCGTGCATTATAATTGCCTTTTACAAGTTCATTTGTAACATTAATAGATGTCCTGATCGGACGGACATAGTTTTCAAACATATGATAAATTAAGATCAATAAAATAATAAATCCAATGATTAAAGAGAACAACACAAAAAACAACTCTTCTTCAGATGTAAGAGGTAATATAACAATACCGATTAATATAAAGACAGAAGCCATCATTAAAATGTAGCGATAAAACAGATTCACTCGTTTCTTGGTATCCATTAATATGGCTCCTCCATTTTATAACCAAGCCCTCTTATTGTTTTAATATAAACCGGGTGCTTCGTATCCGGTTCAATTTTTTCACGTAAATGACTGACGTGGACATCTACGATTCTTGTATCACCTACAAAATCATAATTCCAGACTGCACTAAGCAATTGATCGCGCGATAATACTTTTCCTTTATGTTTCGAGAGATAAAGCAACAATTCAAATTCTTTACGTGTAAAGCTAAGTTGTTCGCCTTTAATCGTAGCTTCGTATTGTTGTGGATAAATAAGCAAATCAGAAATTTTAATAAATGGCTGATCCTTCGATCCTTCCTGGCTTCTTGTTCTCCGTAAAATTGCTTTAATTCTAGCTACTACTTCTTTTGGGCTAAACGGTTTGGTTAAATAGTCGTCAGCACCCAATTCAAGGCCAAGCACCTTATCAAATTCATCGTCTTTTGCCGTCAGCATTAAAATGGGTGTATCAATTTGTTTTTGTCTTAATGCTTTACAAACTTCTGTACCTTCCATCCCTGGCAGCATCAAATCCAATATAATTAAGTCAAACTCTCCCGTAGCTGCTTTATGTAATCCTTCTATACCATCGAAAGCAGTATCTGTTTTAAAACCTGATTTTTCAATATTATATTGCAATAAAGTTACAATAGATTGTTCATCATCAACAATTAATACTTTCTCTTCCATCACAAAGCACCCCATCATTTTTATCTATTTTACCTTAATCATACATGGACGTGCACCTAAAGTGAATAGATTTACACGATAAAAGTGCTAATTACATGTAAATTTTTCTTTACAATTATTAATTTTCTTTAATAATTGGGGAGACCGTATCTGTATTACGTTTTAGTAAAATGTCGATAACCGACCAATTGGTTAACATTTATATTTCCGTTACGAAATCCTCCATTTACTAACCTATTTGATAGCAAAAAATGAAAAAGAGCTGTCCAGCAGCCCTTGGATTACATAGCTATTGTAACTTGGATTAAACAATAGTTATGCCAACCAAACTTGGCATAAAACAGAACTTATTAAGTTACCATAACATCACTCTAATACCCTTTTAATGCTTGATTAACAATGTTTACAAGCTCGATACTATAGGTCTTTAAGTCAACTTGTTTTGTTATATCAGTATTAAACATATACTCTCCAATTGCTCCTTGAATCATATTGGCCATGACATCTATGTTAAATTTCCCAAATTCCCCTTTTACTTGTCCATCATGCAAGATTAACTGTAGCTCATTCATGATCGGGTCTTCATCTTCATCGTTACCTAACTTATAATACGGAATATTATCGGGTGTTCTGGCATTAAAGATAATTTCTATCAGAGCCGTATTACGTGCAGGGTACGTACCTTGATAAGCAAGGCTTGCCATAATAAAGGCCTTTATCTTCCCATGATTCGTACCTTCCCGATGTACTCTCTCTAAAATATATGTTGTTGAGCTTTCTAGCAAATTTGTCAGCAGATGATTCATCAAATCGCTTTTATCTTTAAAGTGATAAGAAATCAGTGCTGTGCTAATTCCTGCTCTTTTTGCAATTTGTGCAAGGCTTGCTTTTACGTAACCAATTTCATCAAGCGTTTTAATCGCCGCCTCTATAATTTGCTCACGTCTTGCTTCCGCGATAAATGACTTTTTATCTTCCATTTTTTGTTCTTCTTTCATTTTTCCTCACCTCTGACAATTCTTACATATTGCCGTTTATTTTCATCGCGAATAACAACTCCGTGATCAGCTAAATCTTTTCGAAGCACCTTAGCTTCTTCTGTTTCATCATTCTTTAAAGCTCGTTCCCTTGCTGACAAGAGAGCATTGACATGCGGAGGGAAATCAGGATGGTCAGCTACCCAACGCTGATACTGATTCTTGAAAGGGTCTTTATCTTTCCACGGATATCTATGGTGTTTAAAAGCCTCTGATACCAATTCTTTCTTAGATTCAGACTGTCCTCGAAATAGTTCATTTCCATCAGTGCTTAAGAAGACAAGATCTTTTCCCTCCATGTAAATAGCTGAGGTTTCTGTCTTATGAATATTATTTACTTTTTCTTTAAAATTCAGCTTCACTTCCTCATCTGTAATAGTTATTCTAAGCGTTTCGCTAAAGGCATACAATACAAAGAATACTCCAGCAATCACACCTAAAATGACTCCTATAACCGAAATCCATTGGCTTTCCAATGTAGCAATCCATTCAAGCACTCCTTCAAAAGGAATAAAAGGGATCTTTATTGCCCATTCGGCAATATTAGGTATAAACCACCCGAGTAATGCTCCAAGAATCGGTGGCACAATGATAAGTATAACTTTTTCACCAGTTGATAAACCCAAGACTGTTTCGTTATTCATCACTCTTCTCCTCCATTTCAATATATACAATTCAACCAATTTATTTACAATCTGATTCAGTTCTTAGTTGATTAACCGATTCAGTTTTAGAGTGAAATAGATTTCGGTATCCAACACAAATCATCCGATTACACTAATTATTCATTATAGTCATCCGTAATGATTGGTTAGCACTTCGTTAATCAGGTACTTTGATTGGTTTTTTGCGTATGACATATATGCCAAAAAGGATGAGCACAATTGCACCTAATAAGAAAATCGTGTTACCTATTAGTTTATCAGATGACGATACATTTCCGAGAGGTTGGATAAGAAAAGCAATCCAAGTTCTCGTCAAAATCGCACCACCTGCAAAAGCAAGATAGTGCATGGAATTCCACCCTTTTTGCTTGGACCAAACTAAAATCAAATAACCAAGCAAGGATAATAACATTATTCTTAATATAACACCTGGCCACTCCATCATAAAATCCGAGGAAAACCCCAGTAAAACTGCTAATAATTCAATGATAGTGTGCATACTTAGCAGGAAGAGCGTCACCGCTCCAACAAAAAAAGGCTTAGGAGCTGGTTTGTCAATGCGTGTCATGTTGTGTTTTCCAATAGTAAATGAAGCAATGATCAAAGCGATAACGATGATTCCAGTAACAATGAATTGCGTTAGGGAAGGGAGAAAATGGTCCATTGTCACCTGATCTTGAAAAATAAATGCAGAAGCAAGTAAATATAAAATGGTGATAATAGTCAAACTTACATTGCTTAACCATGACTCTCTTTTACGATTTGTAAAGAATATCTCCATGATCACGATGGGAACAGTAATACTCCAAATGACGTGTCCACTTATAAAATCAACAGCTTGGTATGCACTAATACCGAGAAAAGAAATATAAGTTGGGTCACGCAAATCTTGCCAATAATCGATGTCCTGGAATGCCGGGTTGAATAAACCATGATCGATCATACCTGCTTGAAATAAACCAAATGCAAAAGCAAGAATAGTCATTGTTAGCCAGCCAAGACCTGCACGACGTGTAACTTCACGTATAATTAATGCTGCTCCACCGTACAATGGTCCAAAAAATAGTAAATATAAGAACATTAACCCAAAATTTCCAGTCACATCGAGATAACCTATAATGTACTCTGCAGTAAATGGTGCAAATAATAGTAATCCAAGTACTGGTAGGAGCTGTGTCTTGTATTTACCACATCCAGACTCATTTTTGACGTGTGTCACCGTTTCAGAGTTTTTATTCTTCATTGTTTCCTCCAAATCATCAAAAAGATGATATATATTTTGACTGACCGATCATTTAATTAATTGATCAACCAATCAAATATTAGCATAAGAAAACTTTGCAGTCAATAGAACCATGGCTATTCGGTAGCAAAAGGTATTTTGCAAAATATTAGTTTCATTCCAAATGTATCTGTTTTCATTGATAGATCTGAAATAAATTAAGAAATTCCACACGGTAATCCGAATATCCCTTTTTTGTTAACCGCTGATGCTCTTTATATTAATGGGGAAGTTATCCGAAATTGATCGAGGCTTTACTAATACCAAATAAGGAGAAGGCTGTCTCTCATATTTTACTTGTTGAGTGACTGTTCTTATTTATGAAAAGATTACATAATGGTATATCAGGAAGAGGTAGTAAAAGACAGTAATTTTTCGATACAAAAAAAATAAAGTAAGACTATGGCCAGTGTGGGCCTTAGTAAACAATTAGCACTGTGATAAAGTAAGCACTTGATTTCATTTAGGATTTATTTTTTGCTATGGTGTATGTGTAAGGTTTCTATCAATGAACTGGAGGAATCAAAATGAATAGGAAGAACAAACAAATTCTTTTGGCAAATCGTCCGACTGGAACACCTAGTAAAGATACATTTCAGTTTGCCGAAACAGCTATTACACAACCTAGTAATGGTGAGATACTTGTGCGCACATTATATGTTTCAGTTGATCCATATATGCGCGGGAGAATGATTGATGCCCCTTCTTACGTAGCTCCTTTTCAATTAAATGAAGTGATTGAAGGTGGAGTGATTGGTGAAGTAATTGAGTCACAATCAGATCAATTTGCTCAAGGTGATATTGTTATTGGCGGATATGGTTGGCAGACATATTATACAGCAAAAGAAACAGAAGTTAGAAAAATAGATAAAGATATGGCTCCTATTTCCACTCACTTAGGAATTTTAGGGATGACTGGATTAACCGCATACTTCGGGTTGCTAGAGATTGGTAAACCGAAAGCAGGAGAAACGGTCGTTATTTCTGGAGCTGCAGGGGCTGTCGGGTCTGTAGTCGGTCAAATTGCTCGTATCAAAGGAGCACGTGTGGTAGGAATTGCTGGTTCGACTGATAAGATTCAATACTTAAAAGAAGAATTAAATTTCGACGAAGCGATTAATTATAAGACAACATCCAATTTGGCGGATGACTTGGCAAAAGCATGTCCGAACGGGATAGATGTTTACTTTGATAATGTTGGTGGTGAAATCTCTGATGCAGTACATGCACAATTAAATAAATTTGCTCGTATTCCTGTTTGCGGGGCTATCTCTAGTTACAATTTGGAAGGTGAAGATATCGGCCCACGTGTGCAAACGACACTTATTAAGAAAAGTGTGTTAATGCAAGGTTTTACAGTAGGTGATTATGCTAATCAATTCCCTGAAGGTTCTGCAGTGCTTGCTAAATGGTTAAAAGAAGGCAAATTACAATACCAAGAAACGATCAAAGAAGGCTTTGAACAAATCCCGGATGGTTTCCTTGATTTATTTAAAGGTAATAACATCGGAAAACTACTAGTAAAGGTTGCAGATATATCTAGCAAATAACTCTTTGAAGCAATGAGGAATGCGTACTCCCTTTCTCTGTTAACCTATAAAACATTGAAAAAGCATCGGAGGTTATCCGATGCTTTTTTCTTAACCCATATTTTTGATTAGTTCATCAGCAAATTCTGATGTTTTCACTTCTGTTGCTCCATCCATTAGACGAGCGAAGTCATAGGTTACAACTTTTGAACCGATTGTTTTATCCATTGATTGAAGGATTAATTCACCAGCTTCTCTCCATCCAAGGTGCTCAAGCATTAATACACCAGATAGAATGACTGAGGACGGATTCACTTTATCAAGTCCAGCGTATTTAGGTGCCGTACCATGAGTTGCCTCAAAAATAGCGTGTCCAGATTCATAGTTAATGTTCGCACCTGGGGCAATACCGATACCACCAACCTGTGCAGCTAATGCATCTGATACATAGTCACCATTTAAGTTCATGGTGGCAACTACATCAAATTCTTTTGGACGAGTAAGAATTTGTTGTAAGAAAATATCTGCAATCGCATCTTTTACGATGATACGACCAGCTGCTTCTGCATCTGCTTGCGCTTTATCCGCTGCATCACGGCCCTTTTCTTCGACGATTTTGTCATACTCTGCCCATGTGAACACTTTGTCACCGTATTCTTTTTCTGCTATTTCGTAACCCCAGTTTTTGAAGGCACCTTCTGTAAATTTCATAATGTTACCCTTATGTACTAAAGTAACACTTTTACGTCCTTCATTAATTGCGTAATCTATTGCAGCACGCACAAGTCGACTAGTACCTTCTTTAGATACTGGTTTTACACCGAGACCAGAAGTTTCAGGGAAACGAATGTTTTCAACACCCATTTCGTTTTGAAGGAAGTCAATTACTTTTTTCACTTCATCAGAGCCTTCTTGCCATTCAATACCTGCATAAATATCTTCTGTGTTTTCACGGAAAATAACCATGTCTGTATCCTCAGGACGCTTAACTGGTGATGGAACTCCCTCAAACCAACGGACAGGACGAAGACAAGTAAATAGATCTAATTTTTGACGAAGTGCTACATTTAAAGAGCGGATACCGCCACCGATTGGTGTTGTAAGAGGTCCTTTAATCGCAATTTTATATTCACGGATTACATCAAGTGTCTCTTCTGGTAGCCATTCACCTGTTTGGTTATATGCTTTCTCACCAGCAAGCACTTCTTTCCATTCAATACCTTTTTCACCGTTGTAAGCTTTTTCAACAGCAGCCTCTAGCACTCTGCTGGCTGCAGCCCAAATATCTGGACCAGTTCCGTCCCCTTCAATAAAAGGAATGACAGGTTTATTTGGTGTTTGTACCACACCATTTTCTACTGTAATTTTTTCACCCATAATTCATATTCCTCCTAGACTCATTATTATTTATATCATTTTCATAAAGAAAATGGTTAACGCTGATTGACATCCACATAAGTTTGTTTTTGTGGACCAACATATTCTGCACGTGGTCTAATTAAACGGTTGTTCTCATATTGTTCTAAAATATGAGCAATCCAACCAGAGAAACGACTCATCGCAAAAATTGGTGTATAAAGATCATGTTTAATCCCTAAACTATGGTACACGGAAGCGGAATAGAAATCAACATTAGCAGGTAATCCTTTTTCCGATTTAATATATTCTTCAATTTTTACGGACATTTCATACCACTTTGCCATCCCTTGACGTTCCGTTAATTCTTTGGACATTTTCTTGAGATGTTTAGCACGTGGATCCCCTGTCTTGTATACACGATGACCCATGCCCATGATCTTTTCTTTATTAGCCATTTTTTCTTTTACATATGGAATAGCATTATCGACTTCACCGATTTCAAGCAACATTTCCATTACACGTTCATTTGCACCACCGTGAAGTGGTCCTTTAAGCGCACCAATGGCTGCTGTAATACCAGAATAGATATCTGATAATGTAGCAACACATACACGTGAAGTGAAAGTAGATGCATTTAGTTCATGATCTGCGTGAAGCACTAATGCTTTATTAATCGCTTCTGTTTCTAAATCACTAGGCTCTTCACCATTCAGCATATAAAGGAAGTTTGCGGCATAGCTCAAGCCTTTCTTTGGCTGTACCACATCTTTTCCATCACGAATACGTGAAAAAGCGGTTACTATTGAAGCTACCTTTGCTTGCAGTTTAATCGCTTTCCGTTTATTAGCCTCTTCACTCATGTCATCAGCTTCCGGATCATACAAACCAAGCAGTGAGACAGCTGTTCTTAAAGCAGCCATCGGATGAACATTATGTATATCATATGACTTAAAATGTTCTACTACTCCATCTGGTAATGTCATATTTTCAAATAAGTCAGATTCCAACTCAACTAGCTCTTCTTTATTTGGAAGCCTTTTATTCCACAATAAAAAGACAACTTCCTCAAAGCTAGCATTCTCTGCCAGATCATCGATCGTATAACCAACATATGTAAGTTGATCATCAATAATAGAACTAACCTTTGACTCTGCTGCTACTACCCCTTCAAGTCCTTTCGTTGTTGACATAACATCCCTCTCCTTTTCTTATCCAAATTGCTTTTACTTCTACCGTCAAAAGCGATAAAAATAATGGTGCTTTTGAACATCCCCATGCCTATTATAAACAAACAAAAAAAGATAGTAAATGAAAACGATTAAAATTTATCATATATTCTCGTTTTCTATCATAGCTTGTATTACCTTTCATTACTTGAAAAATAAAAGTGCATCAAGCATTTTGATAATAACATATGCAATTCCCGCGCCAATCAAAGGACCTACCGCAACACCTTGAAACATTACAACAGCAATAATAGTGCCTATTACAAGTGCAGTAGTAATTTCGGGATCATTGGCTAACAATGAAAGTCCATGCTTTGCCACAACTGCTACGAACATCCCGGCAATAAGAGCCACCCAGGCGTGGTAAGATTTTACACTTTGCAGTAATTCTTTGAATCCTATCTCTCCTGTTGCAATTGGAATTAACACAGCAACTGTTATGATGATGACACCCCAGCCAATTCCTTTGTCCTGTATGTAAGGAAAAAGCTTATCATCAATTTTTAATAACTTCATTCCAAAAAGTATGTACACAGCTACCATAATAGCCTGGTTTTTGGCAATGTAGCCAAGCAAAAATAATATTAGTAAAAAAATGGTTGAACTACTTAACATAAGATGTCCTCCACAGCCTACTCACCAATGTTTATCTTATCACAAAGTGCTTCATTTTGAAAAAAATAACCCCTGAATTAGAAGGAGATTTTACTATGCTAACTAAGCAAATGACAATAAGAATTATATACCTGATAAGTATTCTTTCGTTGTTGTTATTAATCGTTTATCTAATTATCCAATTTCTATTTCCGTTCTTTTTAGCCTGTATATTTGCTATTCTTTTATTTCCGATTATTAAATTGATGCATGTTCATTTGAAGATTCCCTATGTGTTAAGCTGTTTATTAGCAATTTTCATCGCTATTGTTGGCATCATTATCTCACTTTTTTATATCGGTCTTGAATTACTACAAGGAATAGTTTACTTAACGAAATCAATGCCAGATAACCTACGTTTCTTCCTGGAACAGACTATTACCAGTTTTAATCAGTGGATACAACCATTTATTCAAAAAGCAAATCAGTATATCCATAGTTTACCTGATGAGCAGCATTCTCTTATTGAGGAACAATTAGCCGAAATAAGTATCAGTCTAGCTGATCAAATCGCCTATTTATTAGAGATAATATTAAACTGGCTCGGATCGCAAATCGCAAGCCTGCCAGGGTCTGTCACCATTATTATCTTTTCATTTTTATGTACTTTTTTCATTTGTAAAGATTGGGACAAGTTCTACCAATATATTTTGAAAAAAGTTCCTTTATCATACATTCAAATTTCTTCATCTGTCTCCAAACAAATAAAATCAAAAATTATCAGGTATTTAAAAGCCCAATTAATCCTGATATCGATCACTTTTACGATTATTCTTCTCGGATTAAGCATTTTCCAAATCAAACATGCCTTTACGATAGCACTTTTGATGGCATTAGTGGACCTTTTACCTATTTTAGGAACTGGAATTGTTTTTGTCCCATGGAGCTTGTATTTATTTATGACAGGAGAAACGACATTGGCAATCTGCCTGTTTTCGCTCTATTTATTTGTTATCTTACAAAGGCAAATTTTGGAACCAAAGATCGTTTCTAATGCCTTAGGTATCCATCCGATTTTAACGATTATGGCCATTTACTTAGGTTTTCAGTTATTTGGTGTTAAGGGATTATGGTTAGGCCCTGCTATTCTTTTTATCGGGAAAGCGTGTAGTGAAGCAAATCTGTTCCATATAATATGGCATTATATTAAACATAATCAGTTTACCGTCGATAAATCGTAAATCTCCCACTTTCCATCCATTTACGAGCAATATTTTGAAACATATTTTTAAAAGGTCTTCTAGTAAAAGGGATTAACAGACAGAAACCAAATGCATCTGTTATAAAGCCAGGCGTCAATAGCACGATGCCACCTATTAAGATACAAATACCATCAAAAATATGTTCCTGAGGAGCATAGCCCATGCTCATAGAATCTCTTGCTTTCCTTAACGTTTCCAATCCTTGTTGTTTGGCTAACCAAGCACCAACTACACCAGTCAATATAATTAATAGTATAAGCCACCACGGCCCTATATATCCACCAGCCCAGACTAATACACCAATTTCTAATGCTGGAACAACTAAAATTAATAATAGAAAGATTCGAAACATCGTTATCACCCTTTTGTAGATAAAAATAGAGAAGAAGCTGGACTTCTTCTCTATTTTTCCGTTATTTTAAAGAACACTTGCATGACCAGCGTATATATCGCCTTTCTGTGCATCAATCGTTATATCTTGTCCATCGTTAATTAATTCTAAAGCTTTCTCTACACCTACAATAACCGGTATTCCTAAGCTTAAACCAACAACTGCAGCATGAGAAGTCAATCCACCTTCTTCTGTAATGATTCCTCCTGCTTTCTCAATCGATGGCATCATGTCCTTATCTGTCCCATAAGTAATAATGATATCATCTTGCTTCAACTTTAATTTTGCTTCATCTGCGTCTTTACAAATAACAGCTCGTCCATACGTACTACCTTTCCCTACTCCTTGTCCTTTAGCCAAAACATCTCCAATTACATGGACTTTCATCAGATTAGTCGTACCACTTTCTCCGACTGGAACACCAGCAGTAATAATTACACGATCACCGCGTTTGAAGTGATTAGTTTTCAATCCTTGTTCAATTGCTTCTTCCAATACGTCATCAGTAGTATGACCAAGTGTGCCAACAATTGTTTCTACACCCCATACCAATGCCAATTTTCTACTTACTTGTTCATCAAATGTAACGGCAACAATCGGTGCTTCCGGACGATATTTTGAAATCATACGAGCAGTAAAGCCACTAACTGTAGGTGTTAAAATCGCATCTACATTTAGATTCATTGCTGAATGATTAACAGACTGACTAATAGCATCTGTAATCGTCATATCTGATGCCTTAGAACGAAGGTCCAGCATTGCCTTATGATCAATAGCCGTTTCTGCTTTCCTAGCGATATTACTCATTGTTTCTACTGTTTCAATTGGATAGTCACCAGCTGCTGTTTCACCAGAAAGCATAATGGCGTCTGTTCCGTCTAAAATCGCGTTCGCAACGTCTGATGCTTCCGCCCTAGTAGGTCGTGGATTACGTTGCATTGAATCAAGCATTTGAGTTGCAGTAATAACTGGTTTACCAGCATTGTTACATTTATAAATCATTTCCTTCTGAACTAATGGTACTTCTTCTGGTGGAATTTCTACCCCCAAGTCACCACGTGCCACCATTAACCCATCGCTCACTTGAAGGATTGCGTCTAAGTTATCGACACCTTCTTGGTTCTCTATTTTTGGAATGATTTGAATATGTGTTGCATTATGTTCTTCTAACAATCCTCTAATTTCTAGCACATCAGATGCACGACGAACAAATGAAGCTGCAATAAAATCTACACCTTGTTCAATTCCAAACTTAATGTCAGCAGCATCCTTTTCGGTGATACCAGGAAGATTAACACTTACATTCGGTACATTGACTCCTTTTTTGTTTTTTAATAATCCAGAGTTAAGTGCTACCGTTTTTAATTCATTTCTATCTTTGTGAATTTCAGTTACTTCCAAAGCAATTAAGCCATCATCTAATAATAACTTAGATCCTACCTCTACATCATGAATTAACTGAGGATAAGTTACCGAAATACGTTCTTCATTACCTTCTATATCATCCATTGATACATATACAGTGTTACCTTTTATAATATCAGCTTTTCCATCTTTCAACGTTCCTGTACGAATCTCAGGCCCTTTTGTATCTAAAAGGATGGCAACTGTTTTACCTAGTTTTTTGGCTACATTTCGAATATTTTTAATTCTTGCACCATGTTCATCAAAATCTCCATGAGAGAAGTTTAACCGGGCTACATTCATACCTGCTTTGATTAATTGTTCTAATTTTTCTTCTGCTTCTGATGCTGGACCAATCGTACAAACGATTTTTGTTCTTCTCATTTTGCTTCCTCCTTCAATCTCAACCGTGTTTTCAACAAATGTATTATATGTTTAAATAGAAAGTTGATTTGCTAAGTTATACATGTTCATATTAACTGCATGTTTTTTAGATAAAACTTCTGAAATATCATGATCAACGACAAGATTATTTTGAATACCAACCATCCGACCACCGACGCCATCCATTAATAAGTCAACAGCTTTTGCACCCAAACGACTTGCCAATACACGGTCATACCCTGAAGGTGAACCTCCACGCTGAATATGGCCAAGGACTGTTACACGTGTGTCCATATTGGTTTCTTCTTCTATACGTTTTCCGTATTCGACACCACTGCCTACACCTTCTGCAAGAATAATAATACTATGTTTTTTTCCACGTTCCTGTCCTCGTTTCAGTTTGCTTACAACACTTTCGAAGCTTTCTTCTTGTTCAGGAATAATTACGCTTTCCGCACCATTGGCAAGACCTGCCCATAATGCTAAATCGCCGGCATCTCTTCCCATTACTTCAATAACATATGTACGTTCGTGTGACGTTGCTGTATCACGAATTTTGTCCACAGCATTGACAATTGTATTAAGTGCTGTATCAAAACCTATTGTATAGTCAGTTCCTGGAATATCATTATCAATAGTTCCCGGCACACCGATGCATGGAAAACCTTTCTGCGTTAATTTTTCGGCACCACGAAACGATCCGTCTCCACCAATGACAATAAGCCCTTCTATCCCGATTTTTCTCATTTGCTCAATTGCTTTTTGCTGGCCTTCATCTGTCTTAAATTCTTCGGATCTTGCAGAATACAGTATTGTTCCACCTCGTTGGATAATGTCTCCTACTGAACCTAGTTCCATTTTCTTAATATTACCTTCCATTAAACCTTCATATCCGTTGTATACACCGTAAACTTCTAAATCATGATAGATAGCTTTCCGAACAACAGAACGAACTGCCGCATTCATCCCCGGTGCATCTCCACCACTTGTTAATACACCAATTTTCTTCAAATAAATCACCTCATTAACAAAATAAATTGTCCTACAACATTTTTCCCCATTTTTTCTCTCTTTTAAACTATATAGGAATACCCCTATAGATTATACATGAAATAAAAACGAAACTCACCCCTAAACAATATAATTTTAGCGTATTTCTCTTAACTTTGAAAGATTTTTGTTGTTTTTTATCGTTTATCAAACCCAAAAAACTCTCTATTTTTTTTACTAATTCATATTAAATACAATAACGTGCTAGTAAATTCTCCAGAGTAAGGCTTCTTTCATTCGCTCCATAGGAAGTATCAGCATACCGCTCCGGCAGAATACTTCGCCTCCACGGACACGCCCTTAGCTAAGGAACTTAATTGAATGAGCTTCTTACGCACTTGCACCATGGAATCCTACTTTAGAAGCATTACTAGCCACCCCAGATATATTAAAGGGGGTGTAATGAGAAAAACCTCTCCTAAAGTTGGAGAGGTTTGGATTTAGACTTCTACTTTTTCTACTATTGATTGGACGTCGCCGATCTGTTTATATTTTTCCCATCGTTTGTCCAGTAATGAAATTTCTGTTTCTACTTCTAACTCCTGTAATGATGCATCTAGTACTTTACTGATGTTCAAAGCTTGCGTAACTGGATCACGGTGAGCTCCACCAAGTGGTTCTGGAATCACCTCATCAATTACCTCTAAGTCTTTTAAATCGGGAGCCGTTATTTTCAAAGACTTAGCAGCCCTTTCAGCCTGTCCCGAATCCTTCCACAGTAAAGCTGCTGCCCCCTCAGGTGAGATGACGGAATAAGTAGAATTCTCTAACATGTGAATTTTGTCTCCTACGCCAATACCAAGTGCACCACCACTTCCGCCTTCCCCAATCACAATACAAATGATCGGTACTTTAAGCCCCGCCATTTCCATCAGGTTTCTTGCAATAGCCTCACTCTGTCCTCGTTCTTCTGCCGCTTTCCCGGGATATGCACCTTTTGTATCAATAAATGTTATAACTGGTCGCTTGAATTTTTCTGCTTGCTTCATATGACGCAGTGCCTTCCGATACCCTTCTGGATGTGGACTTCCAAAATTACGTTTAATATTATCTTTAGTATTTTTTCCACGTTGTTGTCCAATGACAGTGACTGGCTTACCTTTGTACTTAGCAATACCCGCTACAATCGCTTCATCATCACCATATAAACGATCACCATGAAATTCAATAAAATTAGTAAATAATTGCTCAATATAGTCCAAAGATGTTGGACGTTCGGGATGACGAGCGATTTGTACACGATCCCAAGGTTTCAACTTTCCATATATATCATTTTCTAATTTAGCCAGACGATTTTCCATTTTTGTTATTTCATCGGATAAATCAATATCACTATCTTTTGTCATTGCTTTTAATTCTTCTATCTTTTCACGTAACTCAATAACAGGTTTCTCAAACTCCAGCACGTGTTTCAACTGAGTCACCTCCAAACCCATGAATTTCCAATATCGTTCCAAGTGTATCGCGCATTTCTCCACGAGGAATGACTTTATCAACCTGACCATGCTTCAACTGAAATTCTGCAGTTTGAAAATCCTTCGGTAGTTTTTCACGAATGGTTTGTTCGATTATTCGTCTTCCAGCAAAACCGATTAATGCTCCTGGTTCAGCAAAATTATAATCTCCAATCGAAGCAAAGCTTGCAGAAACACCACCAGTAGTAGGATTTGTCATAACAGAAATAAACAAACCATTTTCTCTATGCAAACGTTCAATCGCAATCGATGTTTTAGCCATCTGCATCAGACTTAATATACCTTCTTGCATACGAGCTCCACCAGATGCAGTAAAAACAATGATCGGCATCTTTTCTACACGAGCACGTTCAATAGCTCTGGCAATTTTTTCTCCTACTACAGATCCCATACTTCCCATTCTAAAACGGGAATCCATGATGGCAACCGCTGTTCTAATCTCATGGATTTTACCTTCTCCTGTTACAACAGCTTCATTTAACCCTGTTTTTTCTCTATCTTTTGCTAGTTTGCCTTCATATTCAGGAAATTGTAGTGGATTTTCTGATAACAATTCTTTATCCCATTCCTCGAAGCTGTCTTCATCAAATAAACTGTTGATACGATCATATGCAGAAATTTGATGATGGTGCCCACATTCAGGACAAACATTTAAATTTTTAATCAATTCTTTTTGATAGAATATTTTTTTGCATCCGCCACATTTTTGCATTAAACCCTCAGGCACATCTTTCTTGCCATTCTCACTAGGAATGGATGCATATTTTTTCTTTTTGCCAAACAAATTCAACAAGGAAGATTCCTCCTTCTATTACACTACAATGTATTCAAGAATAAAATTGCTTATTCAATTGTTTTTTTGTATTTTTTTACCATATCATAATAATAATGTTCAGGATAAGTATCTTGCTCAATATTCTCCGAAAAATCTTGCATAAGACGCCATACTTTTAACAAAAGCTGATTACCATTCGCTTTAAAAAAGACTAGAAAAAAACGAAGGTGCTTTTCTTCTTTTGATAAATATGGATCGTCTAAAATATCCATTAACTGCTGGAGTTGTTCCTTAGAAAGGGATGCAATGGATAATACATGATTTTCCAATACTCTTTTTGTCTGTTGCAGTTCTTCTTGTATCTGAGGACCTTGTAAAACAAATGAAGCTAATAACCCGACGGCATAATACGTTTGATAATCCCGTAAGTAAGTACCTTCCCCTTGCCTTGTTTCGATAATACCTAACAACTCAATAGCCCGTAAAGCTTCTCTAACAGAGGACCTGGCTGCATCTAATTGTACGGATAGCTGTCTTTCGGATGGCAGCTTATCACCAGGTTTATAACCATCTTCTTTAATAAGACGTTGAATTTCGTTTAATACTTGCTGATACACTTTCGTGCGCTCTGACATTACTTTCCTCCTGTAAGTCTTTACTGGTCAGACCAATTAACTATTACATTATATCAGATCAATAGATGATGTAAAGAGGCACCCTTCTATGAAGAATGCCTGATCACTATATTATCCTCTCCAAAATATTGTTTTAATTCTTTGACAACATTCCAAGCACTGTCAAGGTTATAGCTACTTGACAACTTAAATAATTGCCGTTGTTCTTCCTGATACAGATATACCGTTGAAGAGCCAGGGTATTTCGTTGCCAATTCTTCCAATTTCGCTAGCGATTTTTCTTTTTCCTCTACTACTTTAATATAGACACTATCGGTTGTTACTTGCTTTTCCTCGAGCTGATATGGCTGAACATCATTAACAATCAGCTGTTTTTTTTCATTTCGTTCTTCTAATTTTCCTTCCACAAATATAAAGCTATCTTCTTCAAGCCAGTGATTAACCTGTCTGAATATGTTCGGAAATAATACAGTGTCCATTTCTCCTGTTTCATCTGAGATCGTTGCAAATGCCATCGTTTCTCCTTTTTTCGTTCGAATCACTTTCAAGGACTGGACTACTGCCGCCATTTTTATCTTTCTTTGTTTTAGCTGATGTACCTGTTGAATCGAAATATATCCATATTTTCGAATTTTTTCACGCACCTGTGCTAAAGGATGAGTGGACACAAAAAAGCCAATTACTTCTTTCTCCATCATCAATTGCTTCATAATTGGATACGGATCCGTTTCCGTATACGATGCCTCTAAGGCAAGATCTCCTTCGAAGAAATGAAGCTGGTCATCAAATTCTTTGAATAATTCACCTTGCTCTATTGCTTCATCAAGACTAGCCAATAATGTGGCACGATTATCATGCAATTCATCGAATGCACCTGCTAAAATTAATGATTCAATGTTCGATCGATTAATTTTTTGCAAAGGTACCCTTAAGCAAAAATCGAATAAATTTTTAAAGTGTTGATTCTTACGTGCATCTATGATAGTTTGCACAACTTGGTATCCTATTCCTTTGATCAAGTTTAAGCCAATCCTGATACCACCCTTTTCTGCCTTAAACTTACCGATACTATGATTAATAGAAGGAGGCAAGATCGTTATATTCCTATTTTTTGCTTCACGTATATAAATCTGGATCTTCTCCGTATTCCCTATATGCATACTAAGCATTTCAATAAAGAATGCGAGCGGATAGTTAGCTTTCAAATAGGCTAGTTGATAGGCAATAACACTGTAAGCAACTGCATGACTTCTGTTAAAACCATAATTACTAAAGCGGACTATCCAATTAAAAATTTCTTCTGCAGTTTGTTGATTATAGCCATTTTCCAAACTTCCATTAATAAACTTTTGCTTATTATCCATTATTAGCTTTTTATCTTTTTTACTGACTGCTCTTCTAAGGATATCAGCTTCTCCATATGTAAAGCCGGCCATTTTATGAACAATTTGCATGATTTGTTCCTGATAGACGAGTACTCCATATGTTTTTTGTAATATCGAAGCTAAATCTGGATGAAGAGCAGGTATTTTCTGTTGCTTATGCTTTCGTTCAATATAAGTTGGAATAAATTCCATCGGACCTGGACGATACAAAGCATTCACAGCTACTATATCTTCAAAGTTAGTGGGACGTAATTCTCGTAATACTTTCTGCATCCCCTGTGATTCCAATTGAAAAATACCATTTGTTTCCCCTTTTTGTAATAGTTTATAGGTATGTTCATCATCAAAAGGGATATTTTCCAAGGAAATAGTTTTCTTATAATGAAACTCAATTTGTTTTAGTATTTTTTCTATTAAGGTTAAATTACGTAACCCGAGAAAATCGATCTTTAACAAGCCGATTTTCTCTAAGTCATTCATTGGATATTGTGTTAATGCTACATTGTTTTGTGATGGCATCGTCGCCACGTGCTGTGTCAATGGTTGATCACTAATAATTACTCCAGCGGCATGTGTGGATACATGTCGAGGAAGTCCTTCCAATTGATTAGCAATTTTAAACAATCGCTTTAATTGCTCTGATTGTTTCACATAATCTGTTAATTCAGGTGATTGCTTTAAAAGTGTAGCAATTGTACTGTTACTATCTTTTGGCAATGATTTTAATATATATGCCTGGTCACTGTCGGCAATATCAAACACTTTAAAAAGCTCTCGCAATAGCGATCTCGCAGCAAACGTACCAAAAGTGATGATTTGTGCCACATGATCCTCACCGTATTTATCGATTACATACCGAATTACCTGATCCCGTTTCTCATCAGAAAAGTCAATATCGATATCTGGCATTGTCACACGATCCGGGTTTAAGAAACGCTCAAATAGTAAATCATATTGAATTGGATCAACATCTGTAATACCTAAAAGGTATGCGACAAGTGATCCGGCCGCTGATCCACGACCAGGTCCTACCATTATGTTGTTTTTCTTTGCATAATTCACAAAGTCCCAAACAATAAGAAAATAATCACTGAAGCCCATCGACTGGATGACGTCCATTTCATAATGGAGACGATCAGTGATTTCGTCTGTTACGTGTTGATATTTTTCCATTAATTTCTTTTCACAAAGCTCTTCTAAAAATTGATCCGCATGGTCATCACTTGGAACAGGGAATTTAGGTAGTAGCTTTTGATCCAATAACAGTTCTACTTTACATTGTGCGGCGATTTGATTAGCTTCTGTCAGTAATTCTGGCCATGCCTGGAAATCTGCCTCCAGTTCTTCAGGTGATTTTAAGTATGTACCTGTCATTTCCTCTAACATTGTCTTTTTCCATTTCACACCTTGAGCTATTGCCTGCAAACTACTGTATGGAAGAAGGTCTTGCTTATTCAAGTATCGTATATCTGTTATTGCCACTTTATCTATATCCACGTGTTCGAGCAAATTTCGGCTAGCAGCGATTTTTGCGGTTATACCTAAACGCATATTGTTTAGTGAACATTTTCCTTTGATTTCTTGTATATTAGTCGCTATTTGTTCTAATTGCCACTGTTCAGCAGGGAAAATGGTAATAAGAGATTCATCAAAGTTCTCTAGTATCTCGGGCGTTATCTTTTCGCCTTGCTGCAACGATGTACTTATCTGTAACAGATATTTGTAACCTGTCCTATTCTTGGCCAAAGCGATGGCTTCAACTGAACGTTCCTCGATATCAAATTGGTAGGACAAACCGATAATCGGATTAATCCCTGCATTCTTACATGCCTGATAAAAAGGAATCGTACCGTGCATGATTCCTTCATCTGTCAATGCAAGATGCTGATAGCCATAGCTTTTCGCTTTATTTATTAAAGGTGCTATTTGAATCGTGCTGTTCATTAAAGAGTAACCGCTTTTGATTTGCAGTGCAGCATACGACATACGCTCACCTCCTACGCAATGCGATCAAACGTTCTATTTATAGTAGAAAATATTGATATTGTATGTTATAAACAATCAAAAAGCAAACATTCACTCTGCTCACAAAGCTTTATTCTTTGGGTTTTCCGTTCATTTTATTTATTATGTACTTTTTATTGTGTGTCAGGATTCCCATTTCCCTTAATTGTTATTATAACAGACCCTGTTTAACTTGTAAGTTCGTAAACATATAGTAGACAAGTTCACATATATTTTATTAAGGTCCATTTTTTCTTTGGGAGGGGTGTGAATGGAAGAACGCTTTATGGTTACAATGATTCAATGTTATTTTATCGCCTTTGGTGTAATGATTGGTGGGTCCATAATCGGAAGTATCGGTGCATTCGTCACAGGCGATCCTCCATTCACACATATCAACAGAATCGCAAAAAACTTGCGTATTTGGGCAATAGTTGCGGCAATTGGAGGTACATTTGATGCGATTTATAATTTTGAAAGAGGTATCTATGAAGGATCAACCATTGATTTAGTTAAACAGATACTACTGATCATTACGGCTATGGGTGGGGCTAACACTGCTTTACTAATAATTGAATGGATTATTCAAGAGGAGATTGAATAATGCACATACCTCCGTATCACAAACGTCCATCATGGCAACGGTTCCTTGCTGGTGTTTCGCTAGGTACAATTATCGGTTATATTATCTTTATTTATATGTTCGGTCAATTACAAGAGAAGTGGATTGAAGAAAATTTGGCGTTACGAAGTGAGCTTCAGGATCTAAAACAGACTTACGAAAATTTGCGAAAGAATCATGAAGCGCTTGATCAGCAAACAAAAGAAGGTATACAAGTAGCAGAATTAAATATCGAATTTCTGAATCTTGAAGAGCTACGATTAGAGAATGACCGCATTATGATTCACCAACTAGAAGAAGCGATTCGAACAGAGGCGGGCCATGCTATCGGCAGAAGTGTTGATGAAATTGCCAGTTCAGTAGATCTGCTTATCTCGACCATTGAAAACAAAACAATTAATATAGACGATTTCAGATTTCAAGCGGAGGTTAAAAGAATTATCGTATACGAGACCATTCATTTATCCATTGAACTTAAAACTGCAGAATCTTGATTATTCTCAAGGTCACACTTCCATAGTTGACCTTGAGAAATGATTGTTACAACGATTATTCTTTACATACTTGCTCTAAATCAGTTAATAAATTGTCTACTTCTTCCCACCGGTGAATCTTAGCACCTGATGCAAGCGGATGACCGCCCCCATGATATTTTGCCGCTACTTGATTAATCACTGGACCTTTCGAGCGAATGCGAACCCGAATAACATCGTCTTCTTCCACGAATATTACCCATACTTTTATCCCCTCCACATCCCCGAGGATTCCCACAACAGAGCTTGTTTCAGTAGGTTCCACATTGTACTGTTCCATTATTTCCTTCGTTAATTTCACAAAGCTTACACCAGTTTTAGAAACAGATATATTTTGAAGGATATACCCTTTCAGCCTCGCTATATTTAAACTTGTCTTATACATTTCCTCGTACATCTCTGTACGGTCAAAGTCATATCCTACAAGCTCGGAAGCATATCGAAAAGTCCTTTTAGTCGTGCTTGGAAATAAAAAGCGTCCTGTGTCACCGACAATTCCACTGTACAATAGAAATGCTGCCCGATCAGACATCTTTAAGCCTTTGCCTTGTTGTTCACTATAGAAATGATAAATCATTTCACTTGTTGAGCTTGAATTTACATCCACCCATTGAATATCTCCATAAGGATCTACAACAGGATGGTGATCGATTTTAATCACTTCTTTTGCCAGCTTGTATCGTTGATCAGAGATTCTTTCCTGATTCGCGGTATCACATACTATCACGAGCGACTGTGAGTAAAGCTCATCTTTAACATCATCCATTGTTGCCATAAATGATAAAGAGCTCTCTTCTTCTCCAACTACATACACTTTTTTATCAAGAAAACTTGCCCGAATGATTTCCGCAAGTCCGTTTTGGGATCCGTACGCATCTGGGTCTGGACGAACATGCCTGTGAATGATAATCGAATCGTATTGTTTAATTTTATCCAATATTTCTGACATTACTGACATATGTATACCCCTTTTTTATTAAACTGTTATTTTTTTACTAGCTTTTCTATTACACTCACGATACAATAGAAAAGTATTTTTATCTAGCATATAGCTTGCCATGTTGGGAGGTTTGTAAAAATGATTATTTTTCCAATTATTATCATCCTATCGATTTTTATGTATCTTTACTATAAAATCATGATAGCTAACGACCCTGATCCGCTTACCAAAGAAATCAAAAATGCTAAAGCACGAATTGCACTGGGGATTTTTATAAGCTTCTTCGGTATTAATCAATATTTATTCTATGAAACACAGCTGGCATTATTTATAACGATTGTATTTCTTTTCTTCGGTTTTCTCCAAGGCTATGGTGGTTATAAACGTTTGATGCATTATCGAGAGGAATTTAAGAAAAGAGCTCAAGCGAATCAATAATGTTTTTTTCAATTTGACTCGGACAATAAAGAAAAATGAGGAAGGAAAATCCGAACGTTCATGTTAGGTCTCCATCACGTCACCGTCCAATACTTCGCTTTTACCCTTGGACACAAGTACAACAGCTCTCAAGCGTAAATTGCTTTCGCCGTGTTTTCTATGTAGGTCGGGCATGAGCTAGTGTTGGTCCCAGGACGTGACCGTAACTAGCCGCCCGAGTCACAGGAGTACATTTATTTTGACTCACGATAAGTCAGAAATTGTTCGTATTTTCCGATCCTTGTCTTCAAACCTTTTTTCTACTCAGTTTAAATAGTATATATGGTAATGTATCGGGAAAATCAACTACCATTAACGATCAATTAATTGTGCCATCAGCAAGGCTTTTCCGACTACCTTTTTCTCATGATATACTTCAATGTCTATCTTTGCTGACTTTCTGCCTACATCGATAATTTTCGGCTGGAATGTTACCGTTGTTTCTAATTGTATCGGTTTTAAGAAATAAACCGTTATATTCTCCACCACTAGGTCCCCTTTTTTCTGCTGACGTAGCATTCTGCGGGCAGCCTCTATCACAAATGAAACGAAAACCCCATAAGAGAGTGTTCCTAATTGGTTGGTCATTTGCGGTGTAATCTCCGCATGATAAGTAGAGTAATGTGGATCTGATGGCGAATGATCAAAATAATTAGAAACTATATCATCAATTGTTTCACCTACTTGTGGTTGTTTCTGGATATGCTGAAGTGCTTTCAATACATCCTGACGAGAAATAAGCCCTTCAAGCTGGTGGTGATGGTCAACAACAGGCATAATTTCAATACCTTCCCATACCATCATGTGAGCAGCATATGCTAGCGAAGTTTCCTTCATCACAGTCAATGGATTTTTAGTCATCACTCTCTCAATTAACATATCCATCTTTCGACCAATGACATCTTTGGAAGTGACAATCCCGACAACCTTATTTTTTTCATCCACTACAGGATAACGGCTATGCGTCGTTTTTTCCTCCAATTCGTACCATCTGGCAACTTGATCCTTTGTCTTTAAAAAATATGTATCCTCTACTTTCGTATAAATATCTCCAACCAATACAATTTCTTTTTTAATCAACTGGTCATAAATAGCTCGGTTAATCATTGCAGCTACAGTAAAAGTATCATAACTAGTTGATATAATAGGTAACTGTTTCTGATCTGCTAATTGCTTGGTTGTATCATCCGTATCAAATCCACCAGTAATAAGTACAGCTGCTCCCTCTTTCAATGCTAATTGATGGGCTTCTGTTCGGTTCCCAACTATTAGCAGGGAATCCTTTTCCGTATAGCGCATCATCGCATCAAGCTTCATTGCACCGATCACAAACTTGTTTAATGTTTTGTATAAGCCGTCTCTTCCTCCAAGTACTTGTCCATCGACGATACTTACAATTTCCGCGAATGTGAGGTTTTCAAAATTTTCTTTTTGCTTACGCTCGATTCGGATGGTTCCTACACGTTCGATCGTACTTACCAAACCTTTGTTTTCTGCTTCTTTAATGGCACGATAAGCTGTTCCTTCACTTACATTAAGCTCTTTTGCAATTTGTCTTACAGATATTTTATTTCCTACTTTTAAGGATTCAATAAAGGATAGAATTTGTTCATGTTTTGTAGCCAATCGTTGCTCACCAATCTTTCATCTGTACTAGTATTTATTCGTCTATTTTAATTATACAGTTGTTCATTAGAATATTCAATTTATTCTTGAAATATTATACATTTCATGTTTTAAGCAAATGGTTAAACTGGACTGTTTTATTTTCTTTTAAGAATCTGTATTAATCGAAAAGTATAGTCATAGCCGGTTTTTCTATGAGACAGCTTTTTTGATTGTCGTTTACTGATAATAGGTAGAGCATAGCTTGTCAAAGTAAAAGGTCAAAGCAACATTGCTTTGACCTTCGTTTTATAATTCTACATATTCTCCCGGCTTTAGGGGAACAGCTTTTCCTGTTTTTACTTTGTTGCAGAAAGCTTCTCCATCTTGCTCGATTAGCGGGAATGTGTTGTAGTGCATAGGGACAACTTGCTTTGCTTTTATCCAGTCAGCTGCAATTAGGGCATCTTCTGGTCCCATGGTGAAATTATCACCAATCGGCAAGAAGGCTAAATCGATGTCATTCATCTCACCGATTAACTTCATATCAGAAAAAAGCCCAGTATCACCTGCATGGTAAAGGGTTTTCCCTTCCGCGAAGAATAAAATTCCTGCAGGCATTCCGCCATAAATCTTATTACCCTCTTCATCTTCGAACATAGATCCATGGAAAGCAGGTGTGAATTTTACTTTACCAAAATCGAATGTATGTGAACCGCCAATATGCATTGGATGTGTTTGTAATCCTCTCGATCCCAAGTATTCGGCTAATTCATTTGGTGCCACTATAAGGCAATTAGTTCGGCTACCAATACTAATTGTATCGCCTACATGATCATTATGTCCATGTGTCAACAAAATAAAATCGGGCTCCTCGGCATCCGGATTTAAGTCACTTGTTCCATTACCCGTAATAAACGGGTCAATTAGAATGGTGTGAGCTGATGTTTGAATTTTGACACAGGACTGTCCGTGGAAAGATACTTTCATGTTCATATGCACTCCTTTTTCAATAAAATTCTATACCCTATTTTCCCATATATAGTTAATTTAAACATCTATTAATAATATTGCCAAGCATTTTCATATATTTCTATTAGAATGGGATTTATTAGCGTATTAACCTCTAATTCTTTCTGTTCTCCATTACTGTCCAATATATTCTCATCTTCATCCTTACCGAATATGGTTAAACTTTTCAATATGTCATTTGTTAGAAAATTGGTGTCGACATCAATTGTTAACGAATCAACCTTAATTTCATCCCTACTTGCCATGACAAAGCCCCAATCACCAAAACTCGGCACATCAACATGTAAATTTTCCACCTCTAATCCAGTTGAGCTAACTGTTTCAGAAATGGTCCAATATACTTCTCTGGCAAATACAGGACTTGTTGCTTGCACCATTGCAGCACCTCCAGGATGAAGATGATTTCGAACAAGGGAATAAAATTCTTTTGTATATAATTTATTGAGGCTTTCATTATTCGGATCAGGTAAATCTACAATAATTACATCATACCAATCTTCACTCTTCTCTAAAAACCCGAAGGCATCCTCGTTCACCACATTGACACGATCATTCTGTAATGAGTGATTATTTAATTGAAGGAGATGTGGATTGGTATTAGCCAGTTCGACAACTGCTGGATCCAAGTCTACTAATGTTATGTTGTTGATTTCTGGATATTTTAATAATTCCTTTACTGCCAAGCCATCACCACCACCTAGCACTAACACTTCTTCATGACGTTCTGCATGAGCCATTGCTGGATGGACTAATACTTCGTGATAGCGGTGTTCATCGATGGAGCTAAGTTGAAGGGCACCATCAAGATATAGACGAACATCTTCCTTTTGCTTGGTCATAATAATTTTCTGATATTGACTTTCTTCGAGATGGATAATAGGATCTTTATACATTTTTTGTTCAAAAGATAAGGCTAGTGACTCGCCAAAAAGTAAACCTCCGATTAACAAAATCGCGATAACTCCCCCAATTATTACATGCAAAGTCTTACGAATGATCTCCTTACGAAAGAAATACAGAACCACTAATGCAACAGTAAGATTAATCAAGCCTACTAAAAAGGCGGTTTTTACCATTCCTAACTGTGGTCTCAATAAAAAGACAAAGAGTAATCCGCCAATCAAGCCACCGGCATAATCGGAAAATAATACCCTTGCCGTACTTCTTTGTAATGTAACACCTATCTCATTAGCTTTTCTGATAAGAATCGGTAATTCCACACCGGTTAACGCACCTATAATCAAGGTTATCGAATATAGAAACAAGGCATCGGTTCCACTGGATAAAAACGCGGTTGCTGCAAACATCAAAAAGCTGGAGAAACCGCCAATTAATGCTACAAAATATTCAATATAAATAAAGGATAGTACTAAATGTTTCGTTACCCTTTCACTCAAACTTGCGCCTATTCCCATTCCCGTGAGAAATAAAGAAATAGTTAATGTATACTGTTTTACTCCATCACCTAATATGTAAGAGCCAAGTGCACCGAACAAAACTTCGAATATGATCCCACATATCGATACAATACCAGAAGCCCAATAAATGAAATTACTCTGTTTTAATTTAATTTCTTCCATAATACGCCACACTTCCTATGATAGTCACGATTGGAAAAGCCTGACCCATCATCGAAATGGTCAGGCTTTCTGCATTATGTGATGGAAGCCCCAATAACAAATGCCAGTCCAACAGAAACAGCAAACGAAATAATACCAACTGCTATATTATTGGCTTTTAGTTGTTCTTCTACAGAAAATTTCCGTGTTACTCCTTCAAAAATCAAATATGCTACTAACTGCAATACAACTCCATAAGCACCCCATATTAGCGTTTCGACTACGTCAATACTGTGATAAATAGCGAATGCCAAAACAATACATATTCCTATTATTTTCCCAGAAATGGATAAAGCAATGGCATGATTGCCATCTCTAATTTGATCCCAATCTTTATACTTAGTAGTGAGCAACTCAAAAATGATAAGTCCAATGATAACAATGATAATAGCCGCTATAAAATAAATAAATGTAGAAATAAAAGGTTCCATATATTCCATTCTCCTTTTTTCTTATTTTCCTGTACTAGGTCCACCACCACGAAAAGACCCTAATCCTCTATTTTTAGTAACTCCACCTTTATTATAGCTTCGTGTGGTAGAGTATCCACCGTAACAATCGTTTGAACTGCAATAATTTCTTCTATTAGATACCCAATTGTTCCCAAAGAAGCTGTCGAGCATTCGAATAGTGAAATATGTAGTTAAAAAATTGGGTGAATAGTTTTGACGTACAAACTGCTCACTAGCTACTTCAATAAAGGTTGCATCTTCTATTTCTTCACTTTCTTTGAGAATAATGAAGAGATCAGAATAAGCAAGTATTTGCTGACCATCAATAAATTCACTGATTTCAACAGGCTGTTGAATCTCTGCAATTAGATCGGCTAACTCTTCTACTTCAAATTGTAGTGTACCATACACATTTGCAGTAGTATCTTCACCGACAACTGAATCTACAAAAGGGAAATGATTGGCGATAAGTGCTTCCACATTTGAATTATTGGCTGACCTTAATCGTTCTATAATTTGCTCTTTTGATTCTGCGACCTGCAAATCTTCTTCTAAAATAGTACTTGATTCATCGAAAGCTGACAAATTGGAGAATGAATCTGAACTACAGCCAACAAGCAAGATAAAAAATAACAACGTAATACTAAAAACAATCTTTTTAATCACTCCATGCTCACCTCCTGTTTAAGTCCTTTAAGCAGAAAGAGGGCGTTCCAAAAGTAGCTTACTAAAAAAGTAAACTTTCTTAAGGAACAACCCTTGATGCTTTTGGTTTGTTACTCTTTACCTAATTTCTTTTTAAGGGCTGCCAGTTCGTCATCTACGTCATTTTTTGCTAATTGTTCAAATTCATCATCTAATGTTTTGCTTGCAGCTGATAGATCTTCACTTGTATCTGCTTCTGCTTCGAATTGAAGTACTTTTTCCTCCATACGTTCAAATCCTTGCTTAGAAGCATCATTACCGATAGATGACATCGTACGATTCATTTTCGTACGAGTTTTAGCAGACTCTGCTCTTGCCTTTAATGAATCTTTCTTTAATTGCATTTGCTGATATTCTTTCTTCATTTCGTCTAGCTTTTCTCGTAGCTGATCTGCATCCTGCTTTGCTCTCTCCCAGGATTCACGTAACGAATCAGCTTGTGCTGCTTGTTCATTCTTATCTTCTAATGCACGTCGAGCAAGATCTTCATTTCCAGCTTCAATGGCTTTTTCTGCTTGAGCTTGGCGTTTTTCCACTAGTGCCTGTGCATCATCCGACTTTCTTTTTAGCATTTTTTCATTCGCAATTTGTTTGGCTACAGCTGCTTCTACCTCACGGATATCAGCTTCCATATCACGCATAAACTGGTCGAGCATTTTCACCGGATCTTCTGCTTTGTCTAACATAGCATTCAACTCTGAACTAACCACCGTTTTTATTCTTTTGAAAAATTGAAACATATTTATCTCCTCCTAAATAATAGTTAATGTGAACCTGCAATAATTTTCACTTCATAGTTTTCAATTGGATAACCAATACTTACTTCTACATCACTATCCCATTCTTCCAAACTGATAAAAGAAGATTCACTCGCATCACAATACTCAGCATAACGAATACACTGACCAGTTAAGGAACTACTTCTTCCTTCTCCTGTCACTTCTGCCTGACCACTTTCATCGATAGAATAGGTTTTGTTATTAAATATTAACTGATTAGGAAAATCATTTGCTTCAGGAAGTTGCATTTTCTCATAGATTCCAAGTTCTAACTCATCATCCATCTCAGCAGCTAACCAGATTGTTTTCTCTTCTCCTAACAGCTGATAACTGTACCATTTATAATTATTTTGCCTGTAGGTTATTTTACCAACTACTTCATAATCAGCTAAGTCATATTCAATAATATCCCCCACTTCTATGGAAAGCACATCTCTTTTTCTAACTGTTGCTTTCTTCTCCTTTTTATTAAATAATCTTGAAAAGAAACCCAATAGCATCCCTCATTTCTTTCTCAAAAATGGGTTGTTATTCTTAGATACGGTTTAACATGAAAAAAGTTTCAATATTTTTAAAAATTCTATAAGAAAAATAAACAATAATGGTAGCGGTTGTACAAAGCGTAAGTTCGTTCACCTCCTTCTATTAGAGAAATAGTGTGTGGTATGGAATGAAGACGACGCATTATTTGTCTTACCGAAAGGAATAGCTATTTATCCTTTCGCTTACAAAAGAAGTCGATTTATCGGTGTTGATGAATAACATCTAATCCACCTGTCACCTCAACAACGGTACCTGTTACCATATCTGCATTGTCCTCACAGAAAAACATCACCGCTCTTGCGATATCTTCTCCAGTTCCTGAACGACCAATTGGTGTGTAGGTATCCTCTACCTTTCTGCTTTCAGCTATCGATGACTCTTTCATTTCTCCTATAATATCACCAGGACAGACCATATTCGAGGTAATTCCATGCTCTGCTTCTTCGTATGCAATTGATTTGGTTAACGATACTAATCCAACCTTTGCTGCAGAAAATGCCGAGCGATTAATCCATCCAGCTGCTGAGTTTGCACTTTGGAATCCATAATTGACAATCCTGCCAAAATGCTGCTTGCGCATTGCTGGGATAGTTAATTTCAACAAATGAAAAACAGCATCTAAATTGCCACGAATCATTTGATTCCATTCATCTTCTGTATGATCCATTAATTTTTTTCTTTCAAATATAAATGGTCCCGCATTATTGATTAAATAATCGATGGTACCAAACCTTTCCACGGCCTTATTCACAGCATTAGATAGATCTTTTTTGTTACAGACATCGGCTTGAATAATTTCAATGGATGCTTCCGGGTATTTTTTTAACATTTCTTGTGCTCGTTGCTGATCTCTGAAATATGTAATAGAAACACTATGTCCCTTTTCGATAAATGCTTCTGTAACTTTTAACCCTAAGCCTTTTGTTCCAGCCGTAATAAAGGCGTGTCCCATGTTTCTTCCTCCTTATCCATACTTCCTTCCTACATTATATGTTACATGATTGTCTGATTTTTTTCTATTATTGTGAGCAAATTCTGCATGAACAGTAGGTTTTTGTATAGATGAAGAGTGGTATGTGAATAGTAGAAAAAAATTTTATAAGAATTAACACGTGTAAGCGTATACATGATATAATAACACTATAGATGTTAAAGGAGAGATTAGAATGGCTTTTGAATATAATCGTATTTTAGTAGCAGTAGACGGCTCCGATTCATCAGAATTAGCTTTTAAAAAAGCAGTTGATATCGTTCTTCGAAACAATGCTAAAATGTATTTAGCTCATGTTATTGATACAAGAACGATCACAACTGTTGCACCAGAAGTATATGATCAAACACTTGCTGCTCGTTCAGAAAATTATGCGCAAACTCTACTTGATGAGTACAAAAATAAAGCCAATAAAAAAGGTATTTATGATATTACAACACATGTAGAAATAGGCTCACCTAAAATTAAAATCCCAAAGGATCTCGCTAAAAAGTTTGATGTAGACTTAATTATTTGTGGGGCGACTGGAATGAATAGAGTTGAAAGGTTCTTAATAGGAAGTGTGTCGGAAAATATTGCAAGATATGCAGCATGTGATGTATTAGTCGTTAGAAGCTAAACTTTCAAATACTACAAACTAACTACTGATAGAGAGCAACAAACAAGCTCTCTATTTTCTCATGTTAAAATGATTTACTTCCATTAATCGGTTTATTTAATTAATAATAAGTAAAATTATTTGAATATTTTTATTTTTTTAAATACATTAATATATTCCTTGTTATGTGATATAGTTAATATCGTATAAATTGCAGTTGATTAAAATAGACCTTTTTTGACAAATTTCGCCATTGGTATATAGGTCATTCTGATCAATTGTAATATGTAAGGGGTATCTTGTTACTTTAGTTGACAATCCACTTAAAATAAACAAGCTTTCCTTTATAATAATAGGGATAGAATACAACAAAAAGGAGGTAACTTATTTGACCACTGAACAAATTCAGCAAACAAATATTAAAACTGCCAAGTCTGATGGACCTTGGAAAAGAACCATAAAAGAGTTTTATCAGAAATTAAGAAAAAATAAAAGCGCTATGGTTGGAGGATACCTAATTATCCTTCTTATCATAATAGCAATTATTGGCCCTTTACTTACACCAACAGATCCATATGCTACTGACTATTCTGTCAAATTAGAAGGACCATCGGCTGATCATTGGTTTGGTACTGATCATCATGGAAGGGATATCTTCACTCGAGTAATTCATGGCCTCGGGATCACCATGCTCATTGGTTTTACTGCTACCATATTAGGTGGACTTGCAGGGGTGATTATTGGAATCATTTCCGGATACTACGGTGGTAAAATTGATGCTGTTATTATGCGCTTGATGGACATATTACTAGCTTTCCCTGGTATATTACTAGCTTTAGCGTTAATTAGTATCTTAGAACCGAGTCGTACGAATGTTATCTATGCAATTGCTATTTTTGCCATACCGACATTTGCACGGATAGTACGTGGATCAACTCTAGCAACAAAAAATCTGGAATATATTGATGCAATGAAAGCTCTTGGTGCATCAGATCTCAGAATTATTACAAAACATATTTTACCAAATATTCTATCCCCTATTATTGTTCAAGCTAGCTTGTTTATTGCCAGTGCAGTAATCACTGCAAGTGGTCTCTCATTCTTAGGAATGGGTGAACAGCCACCATCTCCTGAGTTAGGTGCATTACTAAGTGATGGAAGAGATTTTATGTGGGATGCAGGACATATCGCTTTATTCCCAGGATTAGTAATAATGCTTATTGTTTTGGCATTTAACGTTTTTGGAGATGGTATACGAGATGCTTTAGACCCTAAAATGAATAAAAAATAAAGGAAGAAGGTGCGCCAATGCTTCAATTTATAGTAAGACGTATCATTCAATTGATCCCTGTTTTATTAGGTGTAACCATCATTGTTTTCTCACTTATGCACCTTACTCCAGGGAACCCAGCACAAATTATTGCTGGAGAAAATGCCCCAAAAGAGACGATTGAGCAAATAGAAAATCGACTAGGTCTTAATGAACCTATTCCTGTTCAATATTTTAATTTCTTAAAAAACGCTGTTATGTTAGAGTTTGGAAATTCTTGGAGAACTAGTTTACCAGTAGGGCAAGAGCTGTGGCCAAAGTTTTGGGTCACCTTTGAGTTAGCTGTATATAGTACCATTTTTAGTATTTTCCTTGGATTATTAGCTGGAATTATCTCAGCTGTGAGACAATATTCATTTGCAGATGTAGGAATTATGCTAGTAGCTTTATTCGGTTTATCCATGCCAAACTTTTGGTTTGGTTTAATGCTTATGCAATGGTTTTCCATTCAGCTTGGCTGGCTCCCACCAACAGGCTGGGGATCGCCTCAACAAGTTATCTTGCCGGTTATAACCTTAGGAACAATGGGGGCAGCTGTAGTTGCACGTATGACACGATCAAGTATGCTCGATGTCATTTCCCAAGATTATATCCGAACTGCAAGAGCCAAAGGGTTAAAGGAAAAAGTAGTCATTTACAGACATGCTTTGAAAAATGCCCTTATCCCTGTTGTAACTGTAATTGGATTACAGTTTGGTAGTTTACTAGCTGGTGCTGTTTTAACAGAATCTGTTTTTGCTATTAACGGTATGGGTAAATTAATTGTTGACCGTATCCTTGCAAGGGACTTCCCTGTTGTGCAAGCATCCGTTCTAGTAATAGCTGTTGTTTTTGTTTTTGTTAACTTACTTGTCGATATTTCTTATAAATTCCTAAACAAACGTATTAATATGGACTAAATCCATACTGAAAGAGGTGAGCAATGTGAATCAAGAAATAATTTTAGATATAAAAGATCTTAGAACTTCCTTTTTATTGGAAGACTTTGAGGTAAAAGCGGTTGATGGCGTTTCATTCAAATTACCTAAAGGAAAAACGATCGGTATTGTTGGTGAGTCAGGTTCAGGAAAAAGTATTACCGCCATGTCCATTCTTCAACTGCTTGATAAACCCGGTAAAATTGTTGGCGGAGAAATTAATTTTAAAGGAAGAGACCTTACAAAATTAAGCGAAAAAGAGATTCGCGACATTCGCGGTAACGAAATTTCCATGATTTTTCAAGAACCGATGACTTCTTTGAACCCTGTCTATACAATAGGACAACAAATTCGTGAGACATTAAAAGTCCATCAAGGTCTTGATAAACACAATGGTACAAAAAAAGCGATTGAATTGCTCAGCTTAGTTGGAATTCCATCGCCAGAGCAACGAGTGAATCAATATCCACATCAGTTGTCTGGTGGAATGAGACAGCGTGTGATGATCGCTATGGCCTTAGCCTGTAACCCAGAATTACTGATAGCCGATGAACCTACTACTGCACTAGATGTTACGATTCAAGCACAGATTCTTGAATTAATCAAAGACCTTCAACAAGAATTAGGAATGTCTGTGATTATGATTACCCATGACATGGGTGTTGTTGCAGAAACGTGTGATTATGTTGCCGTGATGTACGGTGGAAAAGTAGTTGAATACCAAGATGTTAAATCAATTTTCAAGTCTCCTAAACACCCATATACGGTAGGTTTACTTAATTCAATTCCTAGACATGACACAGATATAGATGAATTAGAACCTATAAAAGGTAATGTACCAAGTCCTAAAGATATGCCAGCTGGTTGTAGCTTTGCACCTCGTTGTCCGTTTGCAACAGCATTATGTGACAAGGAATTACCGAGTCTAGATACACAATCTGATGGTGGCGAAGTACGATGTTGGATTTATACTGATCGTTGGGACGGAGATCCGGAGGTGAATGTACGTGAGTCAAAAAGAACTGCTGAAAGTGAATAATCTAAAACAACATTTCCCTATTAAAGGGGGATTTCTAGGAAGAACAATAAATCATGTAAAAGCTGTAGACGATATTTCCTTTGATATTTATGAAGGGGAAACATTAAGTGTTGTTGGAGAGTCTGGATGTGGTAAATCTACTACTGGACGAGCTATTTTGCGTTTAGATGAACCAACTGATGGAACAATACAGTTTGATGGTGTTGACTTACTTGCTTTAAATAAGCGCGAAATGAGAAAGAAAAGAAAGGATTTACAAGTAATCTTTCAAGATCCATATGCTTCCCTGAATCCTAGACAAACCGTCGCACAGATTTTGATAGAAGCAATGGAAATACAAAACGCTGTACCGAAGGCAAAAAGGCGCGAAAGAGCGATTGAATTACTTGAAACTGTTGGGTTAAACGCGGATCAAATCGATCGGTATCCACATGAGTTTTCAGGTGGTCAGCGACAACGTATCGGTATCGCCCGCGCGTTATCTGTTGACCCTAAACTGATCATTTGTGATGAGGCAGTATCTGCTTTAGACGTATCTGTACAGGCACAAGTTCTTAATTTGCTTAAAAAGCTACAGAAGGAATTCAATCTAACCTTTTTATTCATTGCACATGACTTAGGTGTTGTTCGTCATATTTCCGATCGAATCATTGTTATGTATTTAGGTAAAATAGTGGAAATCGCAGATAAGAAATCTTTATTTGATAACCCACAGCATCCTTATACAAAAGCATTACTTTCTTCGATCCCGACACCTGATCCAGAAGTGAAGAAAGAAAGAATTATTTTAAAAGGAGATGTTCCTTCTCCTATTAATCCGCCACAAGGATGTAGATTCCATACAAGATGTCCTTTCGCTACGGATATTTGCAGACAGGAAACTCCTGCTTTACGTAATTTAGATAATATGAAAGAAGGCCATCGCGCTGCATGTCATCATATTGAAGAAATAGCCGCAAAATAGTCATATAAAAAGCACTTTGATAACATTCAGTTATCAAAGTGCTTTTTTAATGTTAAGAGAAAAGCATGTTTACTAGGTCAGTAGCAGGGTATATGAAACATCTCCATTTATTTTTATAATTCAAACTGACCAAATAAGTTATTCCTAAGTAATAAGAACTACATAATCAACAGATTCAATTTTTCATAAAAACATGCCATGGTAGAGCCAAATTTAATTTATTGTACTTAAAAAAGGAAGCCTTATGTACAGGCTTCCTTTTCTTAAATAAATTTATTCTTCAATATATGCTTCTTTAAATTGGTAAATACCTTGTGCATTGATACCAAAGTCTTTAACAGAGTCGTTTACACCTAATACATACTCTTGGTGATGTGTATACATCATTGGAGCTAGGTCAACAAGTTTTTGTTGAACTTCGGTATAAATTTCCTGACGAGCTTCAGGATCTGTTTCTCGACGTCCTTCATCTAACAAAGCATCTATTTCATCATCCGCTAAGAAGACCTTATTACCAGGCTCACCATGTTGTGAACTATGGAATAATGGGTATAAACCATAGTCAGCATCTGCTGTTACAGTAGACCATCCTAAAATAAACATATCATGCTCTCCATTGGATGTACGTTCTAAGTATGCTCCCCACTCTAACTCTTCAATTTGAACATCTACGCCAATTTCGGATAATTGAGATTGGAGTGCAACTGCTGTGTCCACACGTTGTTCGTTATCATTTGTCCAAATGGTTGTCTCGAAACCATCTTCATATCCTGCTTCTGCTAATAATTCTTTTGCTTGTTCAACGTCATATGGTAAACCTTCAATCGAATCATCATAACCAAATACAGGTGGTGCTAATGCGCCAATCGCAGGGATACCGACACCATTCATTACACCTTCAATGATTTCATCTTTATCAATTGCCATTGAAAGAGCTTGACGTACTCTAACATCATCGAATGGTTCTTTTTCTATATTAAATCCAATATAAGAAACGGAAACACTTGGTTCTTGTAATACACCTGCGTCTGGAAGACCATCGACACGAGCAATGTTGTTAGGTCCGATGTTATCTGCAACATGAGATACACCAGTCTCTAACTCAGCAACTCGTGAGCTTTGTTCAGATACTACTTTAAATTGAACAGATTCTAATTTAGCGTTATCTCCCCAGTAGTCTTCAAATCTAGCTAACTTAACAAATTCCCCAGGAGACCATTCGTCAAGCTCAAATGGTCCTGTACCACTAGGATTTTGGTTGATATATGTGTCAACATCGCCACCATCTTCTAGTTGTGCATAATCTTCATCAATAATTGTCGGACTCATTATCGCAGTACCACTATGTGCAAGATTTGCTAATAATGGCGCATATGGATACTCTAAGTTAAATCTAACTGTGTAATCGTCTACAACTTCAACACTCTCAACCTGTTCTACTAGGAAAGCATATGGTGAAGCAATATTTTCGTCAACTAAACGATCAAAGCTTTTTTTAACTGCTTCAGCGTTGAATTCTGCACCATCATGGAATGTCACACCTTCTTGAAGATTGAATTCCCATGTCACATCATCAACCTGTTCCCAATCAGTTGCCAAACCAGGAATAATTTCTTGATTTTCATCTAAATTAGTTAATGTTTCATAAATATTTTCACGCACATTACTTGAAGGCACATCATTTTGTCCTTGTGCTGATAGTGAAACTACGTCTGACGCAACTGCTATCACTAACTCGCCAGAACCAGCTGCTGCTTCTTCCTCACTACCTTCTTCCCCTGTACCTTCTTCAGTTTGATCGCTTTCATCTGTTGTATCTTCATCAGGCTCACCATCACCTGCACAGGCAACTAGTGCAATGGATAGTGCAAATAGAAGAGACAACATTAGAACTAAATGTTTAGATTTCATCAATCTAAACCCCCTCCACTTTAATATTTTTGTAAAGATTATGTAAAACTATAATCAAGTTATAATATAACCTAAAAACCTCTTATTTTCAAGATAAATTAATCATATAATAACTTTATTGTTACCTTCGGCCTATAATTTCAACATTGTTTGTGAATAATGTATAAAAGATTATTTGACAAAGGTCATTTAAGACAAAAAAAGACCTTCCTTCCTGTTATACAGGAAGAAGGTCTATAATCATATCATCCTATTACATTTACTTAGTCAACCTTATTGTATCTCTAGCAATCATCACTTCTTCGTTCGTCGGGATAATGATTACCTTGACTGGTGAATGTGGATAATTTACAAATGTTTCTTTTCCACGAATATTATTTAGACTAGGATCCCAGTACACACCCATGAACTCTAATCCTTTTAATACGCGCTCACGAATTGTTATACTATTTTCTCCTACACCTGCCGTAAAGATGATCGCATCTACCCCATGCATTCTCGCTGCATATGAACCAATATATTTGTGAATTCGCTCAGCAAATACTCGAAGTGCTAATTCAGCACGATCGTCACCTTGCTCAGCCTTCTCTTGAATATCCCGTAGATCACTGGAAAATCCAGATAAAGCTAACATACCACTTTTCTTATTTAGAACATTCATCACTTCTGAAGCAGATTGACCTGTTTTCTCCATAATGTATGGAATTAACGCTGGATCAATATTTCCAGATCTTGTCCCCATTGTCACACCAGCTAAAGGGGTAAAGCCCATCGATGTGTCAATAGATTTTCCGTTCTCAATTGCAGCGATACTTGCACCGTTTCCTAAGTGACAAGATAATAGTCGAAGTTGTTCTAACGGTACTCCCATTAATTCGGCAGCACGTTCAGATACATATTTGTGTGATGTACCATGAAATCCATATTTACGGATCCCATATTTTTGATAGTATTCATATGGCAAACTGTATAAGTAAGATTGCTCTGGCATTGTTTGGTGAAATGCTGTATCAAAAACGGCAACAGCTGGTACATCAGGTAGTACTTCACGAAAAGCACGGATCCCCGTTAGGTTTGCGGGATTATGCAATGGTGCTAATTCAGATACCTCTTCAATATCTTCTATAACGTTATCAGTTATTACGACAGAATCATTAAATTTCTCCCCACCATGCACAACACGGTGACCTATACCGTCTATTTCGTCTAAGCTTTTAATAACACCAAATGATGTTAATTTATCAAGTAATAGCTTAACAGCTACTGCATGATCTGGTATCTCTAGGATCTCTTCACTTTCTTTATCCTCAAATTCAATAGAGAAAACGGAATCCGCAATTCCGATACGTTCTATAAGTCCTTTTGATAACACTTTTTCTTCTGGCATTTCAATTAGTTGAAACTTTAGTGAAGAACTTCCGGCATTTACAGCTAAGATTTTACGCAACATTTTCAATCCTTTCATTCTTTCATTGTACTTATCCTGGCTAGCTAAACAATGTTTTTTCATCTGTTTTAACATTCCCATATCCATTTAAACACCGTCAGAATAAGTTTGCAACCGGAATATTATATGGTAACGTTTGCTTCACAAAATCTTTATTTTCTGATTTTTCTCATTTTTCAGATTCGAACCAATTATCAATCTTTGTCAACATATTATGTGTCGCATGAACATCTTTAAATGATGGTAATTGTGCCATTAATGTTTGCTTTGGTGGTTTTGTATTTTCTCCTTGCTTTTGTAAAACCAATATACTTTTAGCATGTTTTTCCGAAGAAAACATGGTCAATGGTAATTGCATTAGTGCTAATATATGAGCATTATGACGTAAAAATTTCTGTAACTTATCACTTTGGTCACTAGTAAAAAGAAAATTAGGAATTAAAAATAGTAAGTAACCTGCTTCCTTCGTATATTTCATGCTTTGCTCAATAAATAAATGATGTGAATATGCATGTCCTTCCTCAGCTTTTAATTCATATTGGGCAGCCTGTTCATCATTCGGATAATATCCAACAGGTAAATCGGCTATAACTACATCAACTGGGTCTAATAATAATGATGTTAAGCTATCTTGATGAAAATACTCTACTTCGACTTTCTGCAGATTTGCACTTTCCACTGCTAACTGAATTAAAGTAGGGTCAATTTCACTTCCATACCCGCTAACCTCTGCTTCTACCTGATTGATTACAGCCGTTAATAAATTTGCTGCACCACTAGCCGGATCAAGTAAGCGAAACTGCTTCTTATCTGGCATTAACTTTTGAACAAAGTATCCCATAAACATCGCAACAGAATCTGGTGTTACCACATGCTGATGTTGGGTAGATCCTTTCATTCCTTTAATTAAAGCTAACTGAATAACTTTTCTAATCGATTCACTTGTAGCATCTTCCCTTAAAAATAACTTTTTAAGGGAATGTAGGCTTTCCTCTGTTTTCTTATTGGGCATTTCTAGTGTTTCTTCCGTTTGAATTGCTCGCAATGCAAAAATCAAACTATCCAAATATGGCTCATTTTCTGTTTCCTCAATAGCCGTAGTTAGTTGATCTAAATCTGCAAAGGCTTTTTCTATATCAAATGACATCTTTGTTTTCCCTCCATCAATATACAAAATGATTCACTGCCTATTTAACAAGATGATTATCGTTCATAAGAGTCTACTAGGACGTACGGACGATAAACACCCTGATACTAAAAGCGGGTTAAAAATCCACTTTTAGAAGCCACATTATATTATGAAGGCAGTGAAATCAAATTGTCTACTGAGAAGCATTAGATATCACTACTTTGATCCCTTTCATCTCTTCTTTGTTTTAACATTTCTAAAACTTGATCAATCACTTGTGGACTTTTCTCTATCACTTTCTCGTAAGCATTAGCGGATTCATTTAATGATAGGAGTTCGACCCCTTCTTTATTTGCTACCACGAATGCGGAAGGTATAATCGAAACACCACCTCCACTCCCACCACCAAACGGGATAATCGATTCTGATTGATTCTCGTCATCTTGGTTTTGTTGTTCCTGTTGACCCCCTGGCATGAATTCACTACCTCCAGCTGCAAAACCAAATTTCACTTTGGATAGAGGTATAATTAAACTTCCATCCGGTACTTCTATTGGTTTCCCAATTGCTGTATCTACTTCCACTAGTTGCTTTAAATTTTCCATTGTTAAATTCATAAATCCTTCTAACGGGTGAACATCTTGATTATTGTCTGCCATTAATTAATACTCCTTCCGTAATTTATTCATTTTTTTTAATTCTTTGATAGTCTTACTCAATTTAATCGATATCATGCATTCACCTGCTGATTGGAAGGTTTCCTGTTCAAAATCAGCTGATACATTTAGCTGAACAAGGTGATGACTATATTGCGCCTTGATCCATTCTGCTAAGGAGCTAATAGACACATAAAGATAAGCCGTAATTGCTGGATCATATGTTGCAACAATGGTATCGGCTTGGATCTTCTCCATGTTTGATTTTTTCAGCACAGTTTTTACGAGGGAATACATCTCTTTCTTCTTCCCATTCTTACTAGGTTCTAAAAAGGTAATAGCTAGTTGGTCGAAATCGATTGTCTTTTGATAGAAAGTAATATGTAATATACTGATTTTATATTGCATATATTTATCATTTTCATCCCAATGCCAATCAAGAGAAATATACACTCGAGATCTAGAAAAAATCAGAAGTATGATAAGGAAAAAAAGGATTAAAATTATTAATAAGACAATCAGCATATTCTCACCTCATCATTATTATTTACTAATAAATACCATAATAATCATAAAGTAATGATAATCGACACAAAATATTGCATATTAATCGATAGGATAGTCCAGGAAACCATGATATGATGAGAATAGATAGATATGCTGTTAGGAGGGAAAAAAGTGGACAACCGAAGTAACTTATATTTTTATTACAAAAAAGATGAGAAACTTATAAAAAAATTAGAACCTTTATTTGAATATGTTACAAAGCAAGGATTTCGAATCGTTGAAGAACCAAAGGATGCTAACATTATAATCAGTGTTGGTGGTGATGGTGAATTTCTTCAAGCTGTCCGACACACAAACTTCCGTCAGGATTGTTTATACCTAGGCATTACACAAGCAGATGAATCAAGCCTATATTGTGATTTTAATATTGATCAGTACGATCAGATGGTAGCATCCATGAAAAATGATAATATTGAGGTTCGGCGCTTCCCGATCATTGATGTAACCATCAATGAACAGTCAACTTTCCATTGTTTAAATGAAGCAGCTATTCGTTCTGCAGTTATTAAAACAATTGTAATAGATGTATTTATTGATGATAATCATTTCGAACGTTTCCGTGGAGATGGTTTAATTGTGGCGACTCCTACTGGGAGCACAGGTTATAACAAGTCAATATCAGGTGCTGTGATTGACCCGAAAATCCCTTGTTTACAAGTTTCAGAGCTTGCTTCTTTAAACAATAATCGTTATCGTACCTTAGGATCATCATTTGTACTGAATGAAGATCGGACATTGCGTCTCGAAGTAATTCAAGATGGTAACGATTATCCTATAGTTGGACTAGATAATGAAGCTTATTCAATTAGAAATATTCATACTTTAAAGATTCAGTTAAGTGATAAACGAATTAAAACGGTGAAGTTAAAAAACAACTCCTTCTGGGACCGTGTTCAGCGGACATTTTTATAACAATAAACAAATGTAGAGGGTGGGGGCAAAAACGAAAAGAGGGAGAGGAGGATCCGAACACTCTGGATTCAGTGTCGTTAAAAAACGAAGACTCCTGTGGATCGGCTAACTACGGTCACGTCTTGTGACCAAAACAGACACTTGATCGTCCTGATCTTCGACACGAGCGGAAGATCTACTTTACCAAGCGTTCATTGCAAAGTTAACTGATGCTGTGCCTAAGGAAAACGAAGTATTTTGCAGAAACGCTGGTGAATGTTTGAATTTTTCCTTCTTCACACTCTTTTGTCCCAACTCTTTTCTATCGTTCATATAATGGTGTATACTGGATATTTAGTTTTTTAAAGGCTCGTCCGGATTTTCATACATGATCTCACCGTCTACGATGGTTGCTTTTACGTTTATTTTATGGAATAGATCAGGATTATGTTTAAAAAGATCTTTCTCTAAAATAGTAAAGTCAGCTACATAACCTGCCTTTATCATTCCTCGATCATGGAGATGATTAATTACAAATGCGCTTCCCTTCGTGTATAAAGAAATAGCTTCAAATACCGAAAGCCTCTGATCACTCCCATATACTTGACCATCAATATTAGATCTTCTAGTTACTGCTGCTTGAATCCCTAATAATGGGTTTACCTCTTCAATCGGAGCATCTGATCCGCCAGCACACGCAATTCCGTTATTTATATAAGTTTTCCATGGATAAGACTGATCTGCCCGTTTATCACCAATTCTCTCCTTCACCCAAGGAAAATCTGAAGCAACAAAAGAAGGTTGAATATCTAGTACTACTGGGATTTTTTTTTAATTTATTCAATAAACGATCATTCATGATTTGCGCATGAATGATACGGTCCTTTAAATCATTTTTTAATGGATATTTTTCTATACAAGCCACGATTTCCTCTACTGCTCGATCACCTATTGCATGAACGGCGACAGGGTGCTGATATTTTCTAGCCTTTTGAAAAAGCATTTCTAAATCATTTTTTGCATGTATCGAAATACCGACATTATTTGGCTCATCATCGTATGGCTCACTTAACCACGCTGTTCTGCCACCTAAAGCACCATCAGAAAATATTTTCATTGCACCTAATGTTGTGAATTCTCCTCCATCACCATATTGCATGCCTTGCTCTAACATTTGCTCAAACACTAGATGATGAACTAATAAATGGGCTCTAAATTTATACATTTCAGGTAAAACATGATGATATGCTTTTAATGTCCTTCTAAACCCGCCATAATAAGCTAGATCTTCACTATGCCCGCCAACTAAACCTAAGCGAAGCAGATCCTTTATTGCAACGTTGATTGTCTCCTCTAATTTCGCATCAGACATTGGCGGTATGATCTCTTTTACTAATTCCTGTGCTTGATCTAATAAATATCCCGTAGGCTCTCCTATTTCATCACGCACTATTTTTCCGCCTTGGGGATCTTCTGTTTCACTTGTTATTCCAGCTAACTCTAATGCTTTTGAATTAACGATAATAGCATGACGACATATTCGCGACATCATGATTGGATGTTCTCCAGAAATCTCGTCCAATTCCCTTTTATCAATAATTCTCGCATCTTTCCATTGGTTTTCATTCCAGCCATCAGCTATTAGCCATTCATCTGGTTCTAACTCGTGTATCTTCCTTTCTAGAGCTTGTAATACTTCATTTGCAGATTCCATAGACGATAAGTCAAGGCGTAATAATTTTTCACCGTGACCAATGATATGCAAATGACTATCGACAAATCCTGGGTACATTACTGCTCCTTCCAGGTTATATTCCTTGTCAATTCTGTTCATATATGTATTTTTCAGATCCAGTAGTGCCCCTGCTTCTATAATCGTACCATCTTCCACAAACACTGCTTCTGTTGTTGATATTTCATCCTCCATTGTATAAATCGTACCACCATGAAAAAGGATCCCCATTCTATCACCTAACCTAGCCTTATAATCTTCTGTTAATATGGTATAACAATAGCAAAAAGTGATGAAATGCGCAAAGCACCTGCATTAAAAAGTCTACGTATTCTTGATGATTGTGAGAAATCCCCTCTATACTGGCTAACTTTGAAACCATAAGAAAAGGATAGTGCACCTGCACTATCCTCTATTTATTATTGGTTTGCTTGTCCACCTAATTGTTGTTCAGCCATTTGTACAAGACGTTTTGTGATTTCACCACCAACTGAACCATTAGCACGTGAAGTAGTATCAGCACCTAAGCTAACACCGAATTCTTGTGCAATTTCATATTTCATTTGATCTAGAGCCTGGCTTACTCCAGGTACTACTAGATTGTTTGAGCTATTGTTGTTCGCCATCTGCTTTCACCTCCTCTTGTCTACATTACTATCATGAACTTTTGGAGGTGAAATCATGCAATTTTTTTATTGGAAGTTGTTGTTAATTAACCCAACTGTTAGAGTAAATCTTCGATATCTGCTTCTTGACTATCTTTTGCTGCTATTTCAACTGTTTCAATAGAAGAGAGAATATCTTGAATATCCTGCTCAAACTCTATATTAGCCTCAAATTGCTCCACTTTATCCAATTTCGGTTTTGTCTTTGGTTGTTTCGGTACAAAGACCGTACAGCAATCTTCAAAAGGACGAATAGAAATCTCATACATATCAATCTCTTCTGATATTCTGATGATCTCATCTTTATCCATTGCCACTAATGGTCTGATAACTGGATAATTCGTTACTGCATTGATAGCATGCATACTTTCCATTGTCTGACTGGCTACTTGTCCCAAGCTCTCACCTGTAACAAGTGATAAAATACCTTCCTGTTTTGCGACAGCTTCACTTATGCGCATCATCATCCTTCTCATCACCGTCATCGAGTAGCCATGCGGGATTTCACGATGTATTTTTTGTTGCAAAGCCGTAAAAGGAACTATATGCACTTTGATTGAATGTCCGTAGAATGATAATTTTTCAGCTAAATCTAATACTTTCTCCTTAGCTCTTTCGCTAGTATATGGTGGTGAGTGAAAGTGGATTGCTTCCAATTCAACACCCCGTTTCATCGTTAAATAGCCAGCTACAGGGCTATCAATCCCACCAGATAACAGAAGCAGTGATTTCCCGGATGACCCAACTGGAAGCCCTGCAGCACCTGCAACTTTTTTAGATGTTAAGTATGTTCCATCAGGACGTATATCCACATGAATTTCCAAATCTGGTTGGTGGACATCTACTGTGATATTGTCCGTATTTGACAATAAATATCCACCCAAAACATGGTTAAACTCTTGGGAACCAATCGGAAACTCTTTATTAGAGCGCTTAGTGGAAACTTTAAAAGTCGTTACATTCTCCGTTTCCGTTAAAAGTTTTAGTGCCCCTTCTTTAATGGCAGTTTCTTCATTTTCAACTTTGAGCGCCACACTCATGTTTTGAATACCGAATATCTTGCGGCATCTTTCCATAATCGGCTCAGGGTCCTCACCGTTTAACACGATATACATACGATCACGCTTTTTGTCTACTTTAATTGCAGGAAAATTCCGTAATGCTTGCCGCACATTTTTAGCTAATTGTGTAGTAAACAGCTTTCTATTCCGCCCCTTTAAGGTTAGTTCTCCATATCTAATTACTATATGATCATATTGCATGAATATCTACCCCATTACTTCACTTAAATTTTTTATCACTTCTTTTAATTTTTGACTGAAATAATCGATTTCCTCTGGCGTTGTTTCATATGACATACTAACACGCAGTCCCGAAATTGCAACTTCTCGTTCTTTACCACAAGCAATAAGTACAGCACTTTCATCTGCACTTTTCGAAGAACATGCAGACTTTGTTGAAATAAAGATATCAAAATCTTCTAAAGCGTGTATTACCACTTCTGGTTTTAAGCCTCTTGCCGAGAAATTTACGATATGTGGTGCACTGTTTGCTTCGGGTGTATTGATTACAACTCTGTCTATCGTGTGTAGTTGTTTCATTAATCTATCCTTTAAATTAGATAAATGATGATGTAGCTTCGTTTGATTTTCCTTTGCAAGACGCATTGCCTTCACCAGTGACACAATTCCGGCAATATTTTCTGTACCAGATCGGATCTTTCTTTCCTGACCACCACCATGAGCCAAAGAAAATAGTCTAACATTATGTTTCACATATAACAATCCAGTGCCTTTCAAACCATGGATTTTATGACCAGAGATCGTACATAGATCAATAGAACACTCCAGCATATTCAGAGGTACTTTTCCATATCCTTGGACATGATCAACATGAAAAAATGCCTTTGGATAGTTTTGCACTACCTCTCCGATCTCTCTGATCGGTTGAACCGAGCCTATTTCATTATTAACATGCATGATAGAAACCAATATCGTATCTTCTCTTATTTCTTTCTTTAAACTATCTATATCAACGAAACCTGATTCATCGACATCTAAATATGTCACTTCAAAACCTAACTTTTCTAATCCTTGACAAGTTTCCATAACGGATGGATGTTCAATAGCAGAGGTAATAATATGCTTTCCTCTATTTTGGTGTTCAAGAGCAATACCTTTAATTGCTAGGTTATTTCCTTCCGTTCCTCCAGAAGTAAAAATAATTTCATTAGGATTTACTTCCAACAAAGAAGCAGCTTGCTCTCTCGATTTACGTAATAAGCGCTCAGCATCCATCCCTATCCCATGGATAGAGGATGCATTGCCAAAGTATTGAGTAGACACTTTTGTAAAGCTGTCTAACACTTGTGGATTCGGTTTTGTTGTAGCACTGTTATCTAAATAAATCATCCATTACCCCTCTTTTTCCATTCACATTGGCATATCTTATCATATTTTGCCGATCGTGCATATAAGTTATGCTTAAACAAACAATAGAAAAGATATTCCTTTGTCACATAGGAATATCTTTTCTACTTTACTATTCAAACTCAATATCTAATACCGACATTACTTCATCAATGGAAACAATATTGTCTTCACCCGTTGCCGGTATGATATTTGCTAAAGACAATTTATTTCCTTGAGATTGTTCACTCTTAGAATTACCTTTGTTAGAGTTCTCTTGTGTCGATACCTTTGTATCTAGGTTTGTTCTAAAAGTAAAATTGGTTTGTTTGTAATCTTGTTTGTACTTAACAACCTTATGTTGCTCAGCATTGACATAATTTGTTTGTTCCAGATCCATATAAAAAAACAGAACAATTCCCCAGATAGTGACTGTCACAACAGATAATGCAATTACTAACCATTTCATGATGCTTATCATCCTTTATATTCCTAATTAGCCATTTGTTGTAATGCTTTGTCCATTTCCTCAATTTTAGCCATGGCATTTGGATCTACTTCTTCTAATGCCTTTACCGCTGTTTCTAATGCATTTTCGTATTTATGATCTCTAAACAATTTCTCTGCCTCAGATAAATGAGCTGCTAAAAGTGGGTGAGAACTTCGGTATCTGTTTCCATATTGTATCGCTAGTTCTACTAATCGCGCTTGATCTAATAATAAATTCGTTTGTTCTACAAAATTATCGACTGATTTTGTTGCTTCGGATATACTATGTTGCACCTTTCCCATATCTAATGGAGGTTTTTGCAAATTTTTTAATACAACTTCACATTTTTCCGTTGATTCTTCTAAAGCATTGATAATAAAAGAAGGAATGCCTGGTATATTACTTTTTTGCAACTTCTTTTCTGTCTGGATTAATTGTTTCTTTAGTGCTGTGATCTTTTCCTTTGCTTCTGTCTCATCTTTTCTTAAATCTTTAATTTGTAGTTGGAAATCTTCTTGTGCTTTATCTAACTTGTTAAGATCTTCTGAGAATATGTCGAGTTTTTCCTTAATTTCCAAATGATTAGCTTTTCGGGCTTCATAGTCCTCTTCAATATGTTCAAATTGATTTTTCAATTTATCAAGCCATTTTTCTAAACTTAAAAATAGCTCCAGGTCTGCTTCTTCTAAGTAGTATGTTTGCTGCAATTCTTTAATCTGCTTAGAAGTATCACCAATTTGTTTTTGAACATCCAATAATTGTTGTCTTTCATTTGGAAACTGACTTTCGACAATCGATTTGGATTTTGCTTCTTTTTCCAATAACTGAAACATCTCGTTCAGCCGCTCTTCGATTTGTTCCAATGATTCTTCAATGGTGTTTGTTTCCCCGTTATCTAATTCTTTTATCGCATTTTTTAACAGATTTTCGTATTGTTTTAATTCCTTTTCAAAACCGAACTGTTTAACACGATAGCCTTCTTCCTCCATTTCGACCATGCCTCTAAGCAATTCTTTCATCTGTTCAGGAATAACCTGTTTACATTGGCGATAAATGCCTGGAAATGCACTTATTCGCAGATCGATTGTTTCGACTTCTTCTTTTAATGACTCAATTAGTTCTTGTGCTTCTATATAATTCCCTTCATCTGTTAAGGTAGAGTAATCTGATAATCTTTTCTCCAGCTTCGTTAATTCGGATTCAAATATAATTTCCGCTCGTCCAAATTGTGTTCGGTTATGTAGTAAATATTTCTTCAAATCTTTAATTCTTGGTTCTAATTCACTGATTTCATGTCGTACATATTTTTCAGAGTTCAGTAAATGATCCAGCTCTTTATACATTGTTTCAATGTTATCTTCAATTTTTTGTAAGGATTTTTCTACATGTTGTAAATTTTTCCTTGATGCATTAATTCGAAATCTATCTGCAGCTTCTTCTGCATCTAACAAGTATTCTTCCATGTCAGGAAGTTCTCTTGTCAGTATGTAATCCCAGTTTTCTTTCCAGCTTTCAAATTTTACTTGTGTTTCCCCTGATAAATTCAGCTTTTTTACCTTAGCTAATTCAGCTGTAACATTTCGATTCATAATATCCATCTTCCAAGCTTCAAGTTGATCGACATTATCATAGACCTTTTTCCTAAAGATTAGCCCAGTAATAAGTAATGCGATAATAATAAGAATTCCACCGATCACGAATTCCAACATAAGTAATCCTCCTTTAAAACAACCGATAACTTGTATATGTATAGTTACATTTTCTTATTTTTTTTGAGACGACTTTATTGTTACTTGTTATGATACCATGTTTCTACACCTTTTTGCTAAAATTTTTACTATTTTTGAATATTTTTATCGAATTCTGTATTTTCCAATTTGAAGTTTCCTGATTTGTCACTTTAGAAAATCTATTGTATGATAAGTGAAATTCATAAAAGTCAGATAATGAGGAGTGGCGATAAATGTTCGAAACACAAGCATATAATGGTAGAAAAGAAAAAGATTATCCGATTGTTATTAAACAATTAGATGCACTTTTATATGATGAGCCAGATGTGATTGCAAATTTATCAAATGCAGCTGCACTATTAAACCAATTCCTTCATGAAGTAAACTGGGTTGGTTTCTATATTTGGAAGGATAATGAATTAGTGTTGGGACCATTTCAAGGACTACCAGCATGTGTGCGTATAAAAAGTGGTAAAGGAGTATGTGGAACAGCTGTTGCGGAAATGAAAACCCAATTGGTAGCAGATGTCCACCAATTCCCTGGCCATATTGCTTGCGATGCTGCTAGTCAATCAGAAATTGTTGTACCCATTAAGAAAAATGGGGAAATTTTTGGCGTACTAGACATCGATAGTCCTATCAAAAACCGTTTCGATGAAACAGATCAAAAGTATTTAGAGGAATTCGTGCAAACTTTAGAAAAATATATCTAGAATGATCACTAGATGTTGACATTCCTTCCCTCGCATCATATAATGGACTTTGTGTAAAAAAGGTAGCCTATGTGAACCGCTGGCTGACCATTTTGTTCCTTACATTGGTTCTACAACTGATACCACCACGTCCTGTGGTGAAAGTAAGGTGTATCGAGTAACCCTCTGCTACTAGGGCGAGGATGCATGAAAACAAAATGGCTGTCGAGAGAGGGACACACTGTCTTATTTTATGCAAAATTCATATATAAAGGAGAAGATGCACAATGGCTCGATATACAGGTTCTGTATGGAAAAAGTCTCGTCGTCTTGGTATCTCATTAACAGGTACTGGTAAGGAGTTAGACAAACGCCCTTACGCACCAGGTCAGCATGGACCGAATCAACGTCGTAAACTATCTGAGTATGGTTTACAATTACAAGAAAAACAAAAGCTACGTTTCATGTACGGAGTAAACGAACGTCAATTCCGTAACCTTTTTGATCGTGCTGGTAAAATGAAAGGTATCCATGGTGAGAACTTCATGATTCTTCTTGAATCTCGTCTTGATAATCTTGTTTACCGCCTAGGACTTGCTAGAACTCGTCGTCAAGCACGTCAATTGGTAAACCACGGTCATATTACTGTTGATGGAAGCCGTGTAGATATTCCATCTTACCAAGTAAAACCTGGTCAAGTTATCGGTGTTCGTGAAAAATCTCAAAAGCTAGATATCATTGCTGACGCTGTTGAGGCTAACACTTTCACACCTGAATACGTAACATTTGACGCAGATAAATTAGAAGGTACATTCACTCGCTTACCAGAGCGTTCAGAATTACCAGCTGAGATTAACGAAGCGCTTATTGTTGAGTTCTACTCTCGTTAATTTCTATACAACGCAGATAATATTTTTAAAAGCCTTAGAAATGTTGATTTTATCAATGTTTCAAGGCTTTTTTATTTTATGTTGTTTTGCAAATTAATGCATAAAAGTGGTGCTAGTAAATATCAAGCGAGTAGACGGTACATGGGTATATAAACAAAGCATCTACTTATTCGGTAGGTGTGAAGAGACCTAATTAAATGAGGCAGAGGAAAAAGCAGCTCCAAAGTCGTATATAAAAATTGAAGTCTTTTATTCTCATGGGGTGGGGAAAATATGGATCTATAAAACAATAGAAAATCTCCCATAGACTCCACCACTCTATGGGAGATAATACGTTTAAACAATAGTTAGATTTTAATTACAATATTTGAGAGAGGAATAACTTGGTCCGTTCATTTTTAGGATGATCAAACAATTCTTCTGGTGTACCTGTCTCAACAATCTCTCCTTGATCAAATAATACGATTCGATCAGCAACCTCACGGGCAAATCCCATTTCATGCGTGACACAGAGCATGGTCATTCCTGATTGTGCTAACTCTTTCATTACATCGAGTACTTCTTTAATCATTTCAGGGTCAAGTGCCGAGGTAGGCTCATCAAACAACATAATTTCCGGCTGCATGGCAAGCGCCCTTGCTATTGCTACCCGCTGCTGCTGACCACCTGATAATTGCCCTGGATATTTATGGGCTTGTTCCGGAATTCCCACTCGTTCTAAAAGCTCTAAAGCATGTTTTTCCGCTTCGGCCTTCGGCTTTTTTCGAACCCAAATTGGTGCAAGTGTGATATTTTTCAAAATGGTCATATGGGGAAACAAATTAAATTGCTGAAATACCATACCTGTTTCTCTTCTAATTTGTTCGATACTTTTAACGTCATGAGATAAGTTAATCCCGTCGATCGTTATTTCACCTTGTTGAATTTCTTCTAAACCATTAATGGTTCTAATAAACGTAGATTTACCTGAACCTGAAGGACCTAATATGACTAAAACCTCTCCTTTTCTGACATCCAGGTTAACATCCTTTAATACATGAAGCTCGCCAAACCACTTATTGACATTCTTACATGAAATAAAATATGGATCTTCCATCACTGATGGTTCTTGAACGGATTGTTGTTCCATTAAACCATTCCCCTTTCCTTTAACGTTCCCCTACTCCAAGGGATTTTTCAAGTCTTCGACTTGCATAAGACATCGAATAGGCAATCATCCAATAAATAACGGCTACAAACAAATAAACCTCCATAATACTTCCTAAATAATCTGGATTTGATTTTACCGATTGCGCTATACCTAACAGATCCATTAAGCCGACAATGGTCACTAACGATGTATCTTTAAACATGGAAATGCTTTGACCAACAATTGCAGGTATGACTGCTCGTAATGCTTGTGGCATAATAATGAAAAACATCGACTGAACCGGATTCAGCCCTAATGCTTTCGCAGCTTCTCCTTGACCACTCGATATCGATTGCAAACCACCACGAACATTTTCAGCCATGTATGCTGCGGTAAATAACGTGGCACCTATCATCGCACTAACTACATTGTTAATGGAAAATCCTTGCGGTAAGAATAGTGGAATCATAAAAATCGACATAAAAAATATCGTAATCAACGGTACCCCTCTAATTGTTTCAATGTAAACTATACAGAAGTATTTGATAACAGGCAGTTTACTAGCCCTACCTAATGCAAGCAAAATGCCAATCGGTATCGATAAAAGAATAGCGACAATAGACAAAATAACAGTTAACAAAAGACCGCCCCATACATTCGTAGCCACTTGGGGTAATAATCCATAACCATTTACAAAAAATAGAATGACCGGGAAGGAAATCAACCAGCCTGTTAAAACGAACATTCTTTGTTTAGGGAGTTTCGGACCGATAAAATATCCACCGATAACACACAAAACACAACCAGCCAACCAAAGTTTAGAAGTAGTCGCGGTGAATGGTAGTAAAGCATGAACAAGCATAACAATCGCTAATACACTAGCTAAATGAAAGATAGTTCCCTTCCAAATTCCTGCAGATAAGCCAAATAGTAGCGATACAAATATTAAACATAGCCAAATTCGCCAGAGTTGTTCTAACGGGTACTGACCAACCATGAATAATTTGAAATTATCGGTTACTACATCCCATCTCGCATCAGTAAGAAGCCATGTTACAACACCTGTGGCAATATAGTAAATAACTACCAATGAAATCAATGTTAAAATACTGTTATACCAATTATTAAATAGATTTTTCCTTATCCAAGCTCCCAATCCAATTTTTACGTTAGGAGGTGAGTTGGGAGCAAGATCTGTTTTTACATCTGTATTTATATCCACTAACCATCACCTCTCAACAATTTGCATTTTCTTATTAAAGACATTCATAAAAATAGAGGTTATAATACTTAAAATTAAGTACACCACAATCATAATAAGGATTGATTGAATTGCTCTACCCGTTTGATTGTTAATAGTTGTGGCAACATAAACCAAATCAGGGTAACCAGCCGCTATTGCAAGACTGGAGTTTTTCGTAAGATTTAAATATTGACTTGTCACAGGAGGGATCATAATACGGATTGCTTGAGGAAATACGACAAATCTCATAGAAGTAGAACTTTTAAGCCCCAGCGCTTTAGAAGCCTCAATTTGACCTTTTGAAACGGATTGAATACCTCCACGTACAATTTCTGCTATATATGTTGCAGTATAGATGGTTAACGCCAAAAAGATCGCTAAGAAATTTTCTGAAACAATATAACCTCCCTCAAAGTTAAAATTCCCTAATACCGGATAATCGACTGTAATTGGCGCTTTATCTGTAGCAATGAACGCAATCACAAGTGAAAGAATAAATCCAATGATTGCCCACAACAACGGGTATTTTTTCTTTCCTGTCCTTACTTGCATATTAAGTCTGTTTTTCCAAATAATAATTGCTAACAAAACGCCAAGTAAAATGGTAATTATCCAAGCTATTGTACTTGTAGTGGTATCAAACCAGGGGATAGCTGCACCACGATTACTCAAAAAAATCGGTCCTAATTTTACACTTTCTTTTACATCGGGTAAGGCTAAAAATACCGCAAAATACCAGATTAAAATTTGAACGAGCAATGGCGTATTCCTGAAAATTTCAATATAAACGGTTGCCAATTTTTGAACAATCCAATTACTGGATAAGCGACTAATCCCGACAATCACTCCAATGATCGTTGCAAAAACAATGCCAATAGCCGATACTTTTAATGTATTTAAAATACCAACCATAACAGCTTTCATATAAGTATCGGTTGATTGATACTGTATCATCGATTCCCCAATGTTAAAGGAAGCCATATTTTGTAAGAATCCGAAACCTAGATTAATTCCTAATGCTTGTAATCTATTAAAGGCATTCTGAAAGAGATAATACGCAACTCCAATAATTACTACAATGAATAATAATTGAAGAATAACAGGTATTATTCGATTATCTCGCCAAAACAGAGTCGACATATTCATCTCTGCGTTTTTCTTCAATTTGGTTCACCTCCAAGTATATGTAAGCTTTGAATCTTATTGAAAGATCTGCTCGTCGCAAAAGGAAGAGCAGATCTCTCTTCATAATTTCCGTAAAATTAACGGAAAGGAGGTGAATACAAGAGACCACCATTTGTCCAGTTCTCATTTAAGCCTCTTTCTAAATTAAAGATGGTATCAGGACCTAAATGTCGGTCATAAATTTCCCCATAGTTACCAACATGTTTAATAACTCGATATGCAAAATCTTCAGATAACCCCATCATTGGACCTAAGTCACCTTCAAGTCCTAATAGTCTTCGAATAACAGGGTCATCACTGTCTAGAAATTCATCCACATTTTCAGAGGTGATACCTAATTCTTCTGCTTCGATAGTTGCGAATGTAACCCACTTGACAATATTGAACCATTGATCATCACCCTGTCTTACCGCTGGTCCAAGTGGTTCCTTAGAAAGTGCTTCATCTAGAATAATGTGTCCTTCTGGCTCAGATAAAGTCGCCAACCTTGACACTAGACCTGATTTATCTGTTGTCCAAGCATCCACACTGCCTTCTTCATAAGCAGCGACTAATGCATCACTATCATCAAAGGTTACTTGCTCATAGTCAATACCCAATTTCCGAAATTGGTCAGCAAGATTTAATTCTGTAGTCGTACCTGTTTCTACTCCAATACGTGCACCTGATAAATCTTCTAAGCTACTAATTCCACTATCTGCACGGACCATCATTCCTTGACCATCGTAGAAAGTCGTAGGGCCAAAATTGGCACCTAAATCAGCATCCCTTGTCGTTGTCCATGTTGTATTTCGAATTAATACATCTACCTCTCCAGTTTGTAATGCTGTAAAACGTTCATCAGCTGACAGAGGCCTTACTTCGATAGCTTCCGGATCATCAAAAATTGCTGCTGCTACAGCTTTTCCAAAATCAACGTCAAACCCTTCAATTTCTCCATCTCCATCGAGATAACCAAACCCGGGAAGTTGATTATTTCCACCTAAGACTAAATGCCCTCGATCTTCTACTACAGCTAGTGTTGACTGAGCTGAATTGGCTGCCTCATTATCATCTGCATTACTATCTGTTTCTTCTGTATTGGAATCGTCTGTTGCATCTGTTCCCTCTTCTGAACTAGCATCATCTGATGTACACCCTACTAAAAATAGCGCTAAAAAAAGCATAAGAATTGCAAGTGCCCTCGTCATTGACTTTCTCCATCTTAACAAGATAAAATCCCCCTTATTTTAATTTAGTTCTATGTAAAAATAGAACCCTAAATTAATTCCCCTGATGTAAAGTGCTAATTACGATGACAAGTTACACGCTAAACTCCAGTAACTTTATTCCATTTTACCTATATCCACTAATTCCCCCTATATTATTGTCAGATAATGTAACGATATTTTTACATAATTAAGTTACCAAAGCATTTTTATGTTATATTTTCTAACGGATTATTTTGTAGTAGCATAGATATGTAGGCAAATAAATTAAAACCTCGTACAAATAAAAAAACTCCGGTTTTTCTACAAACCAGAGTTCTTCCATTCATAATTAATGTGGTACTTATTTCTTTTCGTCCTGTGCACCCCACCAGGAAACATTTTTTAACCCTTTCACATTCTTATAATGAAATTCAGGATCTGTTCCTTGTTTTCTCTGTTTCACATAATCTTGGAGTACATCCATCGCAATTTTACTTAACAGCAAGATGGCAATTAAATTGACTACAGCCATCATTGCCATAAACAGATCTGCCATATCCCAGACAATCTGTATGGATGCGAGGGAACCAAACATTACCATTGCTAAAACAAATATACGATAGACATTAACCCATACTCCTTTTGGATTTAAAAAGCTGACATTCGTCTCACCATAATAATAGTTACCGATGACAGAACTGAAAGCAAAGAAGAAGATCGTTATCGCTAAGAAAATAGATGCCCATTCACCAACATGTGCACTGAGTGCGACCTGTGTCAGCTGAATACCATCTTCTGATGCTTGATAGAAATTATCATATAGAATGATAATAAAGGCTGTTAAACTGCAAATGACTATAGTATCAAAAAACACTGCTAGTGATTGAACAAGTCCTTGTTTTGCCGGGTGATTAACACCAGCTGTTGCAGCAGCATTCGGAGCACTACCCATCCCACCTTCATTAGAGAAAAGACCGCGGCGTATACCGTACATCATTGCTGCACCAGCACCTCCACCAAAGACTTCTTCTAATCCAAATGCATTTCTGATGATAAGCATAAATACATCCGGGATAGCTGTAATATTAGTAAATACCACGTAGAGTGCTACAACCATATAAATAAACGCCATGATTGGAACGATGACTCCTGCAACAGATGCAATACGTTTTATACCTCCAAAAATAATTAAGCCTGCTAACACAACAAGAAGAATTCCTGTCCATACTTTGTCAATATTAAACGCTTGTTCAACTGCTGCTGAGATTGTATTTGCTTGAACAGCATTAAAAATAAAACCGAAAGTAATGGTGATCAAGATCGAGAACACAACACCAAGCCATTTTTGTCCTAAAGCTTTTTCCATATAATAGGCCGGTCCACCCCTGAAACCATCTTTATCTGGAATTTTATATACTTGGGCAAGTGTACTTTCAATAAATGCAGTTGCCATCCCAATGAAAGCAATTATCCACATCCAGAACACAGCACCAGGTCCACCAATGGCAACCGCTAATGCTACTCCTGCTAAGTTTCCTGTTCCGACTCTAGACGCTATCGTAATACTAAAAGCTTGGAAAGCATTTGTTCCTTTTTTACCACTTTGCTCGACAGCTTCTTCAGAAATAACTTTAAACATATCGCCAAATAATCGAAACTGAACAAATTTAGAGCGAAGAGTAAAGAATAGGCCTGCACCTATTAATAAATAAATTAATACATAATCCCATAGAATTAAATTACCCCATTCCACGATTTTGGAAGCTATAAATTCTATATTATCCATGATGTCACTCCTTTCATCTAAAAACCTATACCCCAAAAACAATAATATAATACAATTCATATCAAAAAACAAGCAAATCCCTCATCCAATATATGGACGAGGGATATGTACTTATTTTGAAACTGCTGCTTCCTCCATCAACCTGCTTGCCACAGCTTCTGTAAACTCAATGGTTGTTTTGGGGACTACCGATTTTAGTACACTATTAATCATAGGTCCCATCATACCACCGGCGGATATGTTAAGACACCCTGTAACATTGGTCATTTCCGCATTGATTTTTTCAGCATGAAAATATCCACTACCTCCAACATTTTCGGTAATTCCTTTTAAGTCGAACGTAACACTTGTAGGCTCCACCCATTTATTTATATGGACTGTTAATCCTATCTTTTTTTGAATTCTGCCAACGTCACCTTTGAAAAACCATGTCGATTGACGCTCATTAATAATCTGATGCTCAATATAACCTGGGACAAGCGGTGCCCATCTGTTTATATCACTGACAAACTCCCAAACCTTTTCAATCGGCAAATCGATGCGGACAAAATGTGTTCCATTTGGCATGTAAATCCCTCCTTATCATTTCATATGTTGAACGTTGAACAATCATTCATATTTTTATCTTTTATTATTGTAAAGAAAATGTAATTTACTTCGACACCGTACGTTGAGGATCATTTCATTCGGTTCTTGTAATTTTTTGGTTTAAAAATTACTTTGCTTTATTTAAGCTTAAACAATTTTCGCAAAAATTTTCTTCTTATGCTAACGAATAAGGTATATTCTTACCTATTAAGTTATACACTACCAATAGCTTATTGGTAATCGGAGGATACCACCATGTATAAAAAACATGAACGTTGGTTAGTTATTTTAGCCTTTTTTGTTGCCTTTGTGATCGGCTTATCTTTATTAGGACGTATTTTTTCAGGATGAGAGGTAGTATATAGATGGAAAGTGAACAAGCAGTATTTTATAGCAGACTCTTGACCGAAATAACACTTTCATTCCATATCATTTATGCGACGATTGGTGTGGGGGTTCCATTTCTTATTTTCCTTGCACAGTGGCTTGGAATAAAAAAACAAGATGAACATTACATTTTATTAGCAAGAAGATGGACAAGGGGCTTCATCATTACAGTTGCGGTAGGAGTCGTAACCGGGACAGCTATTGGCTTACAACTGAATTTGTTATGGCCAACTTTTATGGAGTTAGCAGGAAATGTAATCGCCTTGCCATTGTTCATGGAAACCTTTGCTTTCTTTTTTGAAGCAATTTTTCTTGGGATCTACTTATATACATGGGACAGATTTCGTGACCAGCGCAAACATATGTTATTGCTACTCCCTGTTGCGATTGGAGCTTCATTTTCTGCAATTTTTATAACAATGGTTAATGCTTTTATGAATGCACCACAGGGGTTTGAGTTAATGAATGGTGAATTTATTAATGTGGAGCCGATTGTTGCCATGTTTAATCCAGCCATGCCGACAAAGGTTGCTCACGTCGTAGCAACAGCCTATATGACCTCCGCATTTGTATTAGCATCGATTGGCGCAGTTCGCATGCTAAAAGGCTCTAATCATATTTATCATAAAAAAGCTCTGTTACTTACCATAAAAGTTGGACTAGTATTCTCCATTGCTTCTGCTGTCATCGGAGATTTTGCAGGGAAATACTTGGCAGAATATCAACCAGAAAAGCTTGCGGCAATGGAATGGCATTTTGAAACAGAGGAACAAGCATCATTAACCTTACTCGGTTTTCTTACCGATGAAGATGAAATTAAATTTTCTATAGAAGTCCCTTATGCATTAAGTATACTCGCCCACGGAGATCCAAATGCAGAAGTAATAGGACTAGACCAATTTGCAGAAGATGAAATTCCTCCACTCTATATTCATTATCTGTTTAACATTATGGTGATTATCGGTCTTTTTGCCACAATCATCGCATTATTCTATATCGTGGGACATGCATTGAGGAAAAGTTTTATTTGGAGTAAAACCTTCCTGTGGCTGATCATAAGCACAGGGCCATTAACGATTATTGCCATAGAAGCTGGATGGTGGTTAGCTGAAGTAGGCAGACAGCCATGGGTCTTACGAGGAATTTTACGTACAGAAGATGCTGCCACGACAAGTAATCATGTTGATTTGATGCTCATGCTCTTTATCGGATTATATACAGTACTCGGAATAGCAAGTGTTATCGTGTTAACTCGCATGTTTAAGAATAATCCAGTTGAACAAGAACTATTGGATCGTGGCAAACGTTAAGAACAACAATTGGAGCAAGCGGGCACCAATAAAAATGGACGAATTGATGACTACGTTTCGCCGAGTGGATAAGTGTATCTACCAACTTTGACCCGCTTACCATCTTGTCAATCAACAAGCTTTCTTTATTTAGGGTTTTTAAGGCTATACATCTCTGTTTTATCCTTACTTTATCAGCATAGAAATGGAAGGTGAGCTAAGTGACCTATGAAATTATTGGGATAGTAGTGCTCTGGCTATTTTTATTTGGATATATCATCGTTGCTTCTATTGATTTTGGAGCAGGATTTTTTCATGCCTACAGTGTGTTAACCAATAAACAGCATATCATCAGCAAAATTGTCCAACGGTATCTTTCTCCTGTATGGGAAGTTACCAATGTATTTCTTGTTTTTTTCTTTGTCGGGATTGTAGGGTTCTTTCCTAGTACTGCCTTTTATTACGGAACAGTATTATTAGTCCCCGCAAGCCTCTCCCTCATCTTATTAGCAGTACGTGGTGCATATTATGCGTTTACTACCTACGGCAAATTAAAAAGTAATTTCTGGACTTACCTATATGGATTTTCCGGATTATTAATTCCTGCCTCGCTTTCCATTGTATTGACCATTTCGGAAGGTGGATTTATTGAAATAGAGAATAATGAGCTCTCCTTGCAATATCAAGCATTGTTTACAAGTTCGTTAACATGGAGCATTGTAATCTTAAGTTTAACCTCCGTTCTCTATATTTCTGCTGTTTTTCTAACTTGGTATGCTAATAAAGCGAAAGATAAAGCTGCAACCGCTCTGCTACGCAAATACGCCTTAATATGGGCAGGTCCCGCTATCATTACAGCTACAGGTATTATTGTGGAAATGAGAACTCATAATCCCATTCATTTTGAAAGAATGGTTGATTTATGGTGGATGTTTGTTCTATCAGGAATATTATTTATCGCAACAATCTATTTGATTTGGCGAAAAAAATCATATGGACTTGCTTTTTCCTTACTTACCGGACAATTTTTTATTGCTTTCTATGCCTACGGAATTTCTCATTATCCATATTTGCTTTATCCTTATTTGACAATAGATGAAGGCTTTACAAGCGAAGGGATGGCTATCGCTTTAATTATTGCCTTTATTGCAGGTCTTTGTTTATTACTTCCTTCGCTATGGTTATTATTACGACTTTTCCTATTTAATAAAGATTATGTGGAAGGAAAAATGAAGTAGTGTGCAAACACTTGATTGGGAGGGATCAAAAGATGAGCGAATTCATCATTTTTTATGCACCATTTATTATCCTTATTATCAGTATTATCTTTACGTTCTGGTTTGTTACAAAAGATAATAAAATCAACTAATCATCTATGCCATTGTTTGAAAAAGATGACATACATGAGCTAAAAAATACTAGAAAACCAGGCAGGCTTTAACTCAAGCCTGCCTGGTTTTTCTCGTATTGTTATTAAAATCGAATTAAAAAGTATTTTTTCTTTCCTCTTCTAATGATCGTAAATTGGTCTTCGATACGATCTGCCTCTGTTAATTGATGGGTTAACTCTTGATTTCGAATACCATTAATGTAGATGGCACCATTCTTGATATCTTCACGTGCTTGACGCTTGGAAGAAGAAATATTAGCTTCCACTAATAAATCAATTAAGCCAATTTCTTTATTCTCAATAGTCACAGAAGGTACATCTTTAAATCCTTGTTCAATTTCAGCAGCATTCAAGCTTGTTAAATCACCACTGAATAAAGCATCTGTAATTTTCTGTGCTTGTAGTAATGCTTCTTCTCCATGAACAAGTTTAGTCATTTCTTCTGCTAAACGTTTATGTGGAATACGTTTTTCGGGTGCTTCTTCTAATTCTTTCTCTAACGCTTCTATTTCATCAAAATCAATAAACGTAAAGTATTTAATAAAACGAATGACATCACGGTCATCGGTATTAATCCAGAATTGGTAAAATTCATATGGAGTTGTTTTCTCCGGATCAAGCCATACTGCACCACCAGCAGTTTTACCGAATTTGGTTCCATCGCTCTTGGTAATCAAAGGTACGGTTAAACCGTATACTTCTGCTTCTGCTTCATCATTTTCAAATCGTTTACGACGGATTAATTCCATCCCTGCTGTAATATTTCCCCATTGATCACTTCCACCAATTTGCAATGTACAATTTTCTTTTTCATACAGTTTCAGAAAGTCGAACGATTGCAGCATCATGTAACTGAACTCTGTAAAAGAAAGACCACTTTCCAACCTAGATTCTACAGAGTCTTTAGCCAACATATAGTTAATACTAAAGTGTTTACCTATGTCACGCAAAAATTCAATGAAGGTCATATCCACTAGCCATTCATGATTATTCCGAGCTACTGCACTGTTTTCTCCTTGCTCAAAATTTAAGATGCTGGCCAACTGTTCTTTGATTTTTTCGCTGTACCCTTTTACTACTTCGGGACTATTTAAAGATCTTTCCGTAGAACGTCCACTGGGATCACCAATTAATCCAGTTCCCCCACCAATTAAAGCAATCGGGCGGTGGCCAGCTTTTTGAAATCTTTTTAACATTAAAATCGGCAGTAGATGTCCAATATGCAAGCTATCTGCAGTTGGATCAAAACCACAATATAAAGTGACTAGATTATTATCTAAATGCTTTCTTAATCCATCCTCATCTGTTGTCTGCTGAATTAGATCTCGTTTTGCAAGTTCGTCTAAAATATGCACATTACGACACTCCTTTTTTTACTTTTACGTAATAAAATTATAAAAATCCATAAAAAAACTCCTCCCTAAATAAAGGGACGAGAAGCTTCGCGGTACCACCCTTGTTGCAGTTTAGACAAACTGCCACTTAAGGAATTAACGATGTAGGCCACACCGTCTTCATTCAACATGAAGATGCTCCGGAACGTAATTCATGGAAAGATTATTTACTAGCTCTCACCAACCGCTAGCTCTCTAAAAAGGGAATCCTCCATTACTTCAATCCATCATTGCTTTATGGATGTATAATTGTTATATCATTATTAACATATTTGTAATGAAAATGCAATATTTTTTGCTTATTATATAGCTAATCTGTTTGACGGCTATGCTATAATATGTAGTGGAATATTTAGGAGGTTTTTTTAATGGATTTTAAAGATTTTTTTCATAAAACGTGGCGGTCTATGAAAGAAATTTGGGATAAGCAAATCATTCAACGATATACAAGAATTAGCTACCATATTATTTGGAATATTGTTTTATTCTTTATTACGATTGGTATCGTTGGTGTTTTTTTCGTTGCTGGACTTGGCGCGGGATACTTTGCATCACTTGTTGATGATGAAGAAATACATACAGAAGAACAAATGGCAAGTGCCGTTTATAATTACGAGGAAACATCCGAATTATATTTCGCCAATAATGTATTTCTTTCAGACGTAAGTTCCGATTTATTACGAGATGAAACGTCTCTGAAAAATGTAAGTGAATATGTACGTAATGCGGTCATCGCTACCGAAGATGAGTATTTTAAAACGCATAATGGGATTGTACCAAAAGCAATTTTTCGTGCGGTTTTTCAAGAAGTGACTAACTCCTCTACTAAGACCGGTGGAAGTACATTAACGCAACAAATCATCAAAAACCAAATTTTAACTAACGAAGTATCGTTTGAGCGGAAAGCGAAGGAAATCCTTTTAGCTATGAGATTAGAACGCTTTTTTGAAAAAGATGAGATATTAGAAGCCTATTTAAACATTGTACCCTTCGGTCGAAATTCTTCTGGTCAAAATATTGCTGGTATTCAAACAGCAGCCAAAGGGATATTCGATGTCGATGCAGAAGACTTAAACCTTCCACAAGCTGCTTTTATTGCTGGACTTCCACAGAGTCCATCCTATTATACCCCATTTTTAAATGGTGGTGGATTAAAAGATGAGGAAGGACTTCAGCCTGGATTAAACCGTATGAGATCGGTGTTAAGCAGAATGTTGGAAGCAAATTATATCAGTGAAGATGAATATCAAGAGGCATTAGAATACGATATTGTCGCAGATTTTAAAGATCCTGAGGAATCTGTTTATGAAAAGTATCCATATTTAGTACGTGAATTACAGGACAGAGCTGTTGATATTTTAGTGGACGTTCTTGCTGAGAACGATGGTTATTCGAAAGAAGAACTGGAAGCCAGTCCAGTTTTACAAGAGGAATATGAAATTAGAGCAGCTAGGGAAATAGGACGAAATGGTTATAAAATTCATTCTACTATCGATAAGGATATTTATGATGCGTTTCAGAAGATTGCTCGTGAATACGATAACTATGGAAGAGATAAGCTAGCAAGAAATGAAAAAAATAACGAACCTATTATGATCGAGGATCCTGATACCGGCGAAAAGCGCCAGTTAGGTGAACAACCTGTTCAAGTTGGAAGTGTGTTAATTGAAAATAGTACAGGGAAAATAGTGAGTTTTGTTGGCGGACGTGATTTTGAAATATCTGAAAAAAATCATGCAACAAGTTTAAAACGACAAACTGGTAGTACTATGAAACCTATTGCGGGCTATGGGCCAGCAATGGAATTAGGTGTTGTTCAGCCTGGTTCAGTCATTGCGGATGTTGCCAAAAACTATGGTAGTAGTCAAGATCCCTATACTCCAAAAAACTTTTCTCAACGATATTACGGTTTAACGCCGGTGAGAGAAGCATTATATCGATCACATAACGCTACGGCAGTTGCCGTTTATAACGAAATCAAAGGTCCTGATATCGCGAAAAACTTCTTATGGAAAATGGGCTTAACAGATATAACCGAAGAACAAAGCAGTTATACTGCAACGGTATTAGGGACGATAGAATTAACTGTAGAAGACAATACGAATGCTTATGCAACTTATGGAAACTTAGGTGAGTTTGTCGAAGGATATATGATTGAAAAAATCGAAAACAAAGATGGAGAAGTTATTTATCAACATGAATCCGAACCAGTGGAAGTATTAAGCCCACAAACGAGCTACTTAATGATCGACATGATGCGCGATGTACTCACTCGTGGTACCGGTACTGCTGCAAGAGCCAATTTAGCCAATAAAAATGTTGATTGGGCAGGAAAAACAGGTACTACCAATGATTATCGAGATTCATGGTTTGTAGCAACTAATCCGAATGTTACCCTTGGAACTTGGATGGGATATGATTATAATCAACGTCTAGATGATGGATATAGTAGTCGTAATAACACCTTCTGGGCTAAACTAGTGAACGCTGCTACTGAAATTAATCCGGAATTAATGGCACCTTCTAATCAATTTGAACGTCCAGGTGGTATTGTTTCTAAATCATATTGTGCGGTGTCAGGTCTCCTTCCTTCTGATGAATGTAGTAAGCTTGGATTAGTACAATCTGATATCTTTCATGCAGATCATTTACCAACAAAGAAAGATTACAGTTTAATTCAAGAAAAATATGCAACAATTGACGGGGAAGTTGTACTTGCAGGTAAAGATTCTCCAGATGAGTTTATCGATGGCGATGGTGTAAGCTTTAATCCAGAGTGGCTAAAGGATATGGGATATGACAAGTTACCAGATATTAAACAACTAACAGCCGGTAAATCTGATCCATGGCAAGATATTAAATATCCAAATGAAAAAGAAGTAAAAGACGATGGAAAAGCACCAAGTCCACCTACTTCATTAAAATTGAATGATCAAAAATTAAATTGGAATAAATCGAAGAGCTCGGATGTGATCGGTTATCGAATTTATCAAGCAAGGAATCCTGATGACAAGGATTTTAAACGTATTGGCTCTACTACTGACACATCGTTTACCATCCCTGGTAACGATGCTGTATACCATGTAAGAGCCGTGGATTATTTTGGACAAGAGTCGAAACCAAGTAGCACTGTAGAAAAAGGAGATTTTTCAGAAGACGCTGAAGAAGAAGATTCCCAAAATAATACGGGCAGAAATAACAATAATAACAACTCAAGCGAAAATAGGGAAAACAAAAAATCTAACAACGATACCGAACCAGAGCCTGAAGACGATGAAGATTCCGAATCAGAAAATCAAAATAATGACTAAGTTTATCGAGGCTGGGACATAATTAAATAGGTAGAACGAGAATCCGAACAATCTGCACTAAGCGTAGGCAAAATACGCAGACTCCTGTGGGCACAGCCTCAGCTAACTGTGTGTCACACAGTTAGCTGAGGCTGTGCCCACGGAAAGCGAAGTATTTTTGCCGAAGCGATATGTGTACGCAGACTTTAATGTTCGGATTTTTCCTATCTAATTACTCTTTGTCCCAGTCTCGTTTCTTTGCTGTTCACTAAAACCATTCTACGCTATAATGGAATTAATAGATTAACTAGGGGTGATAGGGCTAGTGAAGCATGAAAAAATTTACCAGTCTTTAGTAATTGACAGCAATGCCGGGAGAATTCTGATAGAAGGTCCAGTTTCATCTGAAAAACTCTCACAGCTAAACATGCATAATGCATTAACAGCTTTTCGTCCCGCAGATAAACAACTTGAATCATTAAAGGAAATAGCAGATTTACCTGAAGGGAGAATCTTCATAGCAACAATTAATGAAGAAATTATTGGGTATGTCACTTACCTGTATCCTGATCCAATAGAAAGATGGTCAAAATTTCCCAAAGACAATATATTAGAATTAGGAGCAATTGAAATTGCCCCTCCATATCGAGGTAATAAGCTAGGTTCACGCCTTATAGAAGCTTCCATGAATGATGAAAATATGGAAAATTATATTATCATCTCAACCGAATACTATTGGCACTGGGATTTAAATTATTCAAAATTAAGTGTTTGGGATTATCGGAAAATTATGGAGAAAATGATGAAAGCTGGTGGTTTATACCCTGCACCTACAAATGAACCGGAAATCATGGCACACCCAGCAAACTGTTTAATGGTTCGCATTGGAAAGAATGTTTCAAAAGAAGAGCAAGAATTATTTGAGAAACTAAGATTTCTTACTTAAGGAGTGGGCAAATGTTAGTAAAAGATATTATGAAAAGAGAGGTAATTACCTTAACACCGGAAGCAACTGTATTAGAATCGATACAACTCCTGCAAAAACACCGTATCCGCCATATACCAGTTATCAATGAAGAGAAACGTGTTATCGGGATTATTTCGGATCGTGATATCCGAGATGCAAGCCCTTCGATCCTAGTTGATGAAATAAAGAAGGATATATTATCAAGATCTGTTCAAGCCATCATGTCTTCACCAGTGATCACTACTCATCCTTATGAATTTTTTGAAGAGGTTGCTACCATTTTTTACCAAAAAGAAATAGCCTGTTTACCCGTCGTGAAAAATCATCAATTAGTAGGTATTATTACAGAAAAAGATATGCTCTACGCCTTTATCCAATTAACGGGTACCCACTCACCAAGTACACAGCTAGAAATTAAAGTCCCTGATCGAGTCGGCATCTTATCAGATGTATGTCAATATTTCACCAGAAGAAATATAAAAATTGTATCCGTTTACAGTTATCCAACTGCAAATAATCCAGATTATAAAGTGCTAGTTTTTCGTATTCAAACAATGAATCCGATGCCGGTTGTGAAAGATTTCCACCAATCCGAATATCAAGTACTTTTTCCATACAGGGAGAGCCATGATGAAATCTGATAAAACTGCGTTTATTTACACGGATGAATTCCTTAACTATTCCTTCCATGAAGAACATCCATTTAACCAAAGACGGTTATTGTTTACCAAAGATTTATTGGAAAAAAGTAATGCCTTATCAGCAAAGGACATCATTAAACCGGCAAAGTTGGATGAAGATATTTTATTTACTATTCATAACAAAGATTATATACAAACAGTAAAAACAGCAAGTAGCACTCCCACTGTCTCTTTTGAAAAATACGGGATAGGAACACACGACACCCCTAGTTTTCCAGACATGTTTACTGCGTCACTTATTTCGGTAAGTGGATCAGTAGAAGCATGTGAGCAAGTAATGTCGGGTAACGTCTTACACGCACTAAATTTGGGCGGAGGATTGCATCACGGGTTTCCAAGTCGTGCTGCCGGATTCTGTATCTTTAATGACATAGCTATTGCCATTCAATATATAAGGACCCATTATGACGCCAGAGTTTTATATATTGATACGGATGCACATCACGGAGACGGGGTACAACATTGCTTCTATGATGATCCAAACGTATGCACCGTCTCTTTTCACGAAACTGGTCGGTATTTGTATCCGGGAACAGGGAAAACTAGTGAGCGAGGTATAAAAGAAGGATTTGGCTATGCATTTAATTTTCCACTCGATGCTTTCACTGAAGATGATTCATTTCTCGAAGTATTTCATGCTTCCATAAACAGCATTACAGCGTATTTTCAACCAGATATTATTGTAAGTCAGCATGGAGCGGATGCACACTATCTAGATCCTCTTACTCATTTACACTGCAGCCTGCAAATTTTTGAGGAAATACCTAGAGTCATCCATCAACTTGCTCATCAATATTGCCATGGTAAATGGGTGGCATTAGGTGGTGGTGGATATGATATTTGGAGGGTTGTCCCAAGAGCATGGTCACAATTATGGAATGTCATGAATACAAATGAAATATTTCAAGGAATGATTCCGCAAAATTGGTTAGATAAATGGCAATCAAAATCTCCTGTTCTTTTACCTAATACTTGGCACGACAGCTTTCAGGAATTTCGTAACATTCCTAGACGTGAAGAAATTGAAGAAAATAATAGAAGAATGTATCAACAAGTAATGAAATTTATCGATAATAAAAACCGGATATAACGCAATTAGCGCTTATAAACCGAGTCAATTAGATAAAAAGGAGCCATCATGAATAGTGAACTTGCTGCCTGCCAAAGTTACTGTGCATTCTATCGATGCTTCCCATTATTATAGGAAGCAAATCAACATTCATTGATTATATGGAAAAAAGAGGCTGAGACAAAAGTGGTTTTTATTTAGTGAATTCCGAACATAAATGGTTGCGAATACCCGCTTCAGAAATATACTCCGTTTTCCGTGGGCTTGGCCTCAGCCTCCTCGAAAAAGAAGTTCACTTTTACTGCGGGGTCTTTTCGCACTGCGCTTTCCCACAGGAGTCTACGTATATTTCCTACGCGCTATTAGCCTATTGTCCGGCTTCTATACTAAACACTTTCTTTTGTCTCAACCTCTTTACTCTTCTGTAGAATCTAAAATAACAATTTCTACCCTTCGATTGGCACTCCATCCTTCTGCACTATCATTTGACGCTACTGGCCTTGTATCACCAAATCCAGCTGCAATAAAACGAGACTTATTAAAATCATTGGATTCTAGTAAAAACCTAATGACACTACTTGCTCTGGCACCAGATAATTCCCAATTAGATGGATACCGGTAACTAGAAATAGGACGGTTATCTGTATGTCCTTCTACACGTACTTCGTTTGGAATATTTGTTAATAGTGTACTAACTTTATTCAAAAATGGTTTAGCCGGGTCAAGAATTTCTGCTTCTCCTGTTTCAAATAGTACACTTTCCTGTAAAACGAGCACTACTCCTTGAATAGTTCTAGTAGCGGAAATTACCTCATTCAAATCATTTTCATTTAAATAATTTTCTACTTCTGCTAGCAGTAGATCCAGTTCATCTTGATCTGGCGTACCTTCCACTGTAGTTGCTTCTGATTCAGCCTGTCCCTCCTGATCATCAATAGGCGTTGCATCCTCAGATTTGTCGTCATTTTCTTCTTCTTTTAACACTTCTACATTCTCAGTTGGATATTGTTCTTGTATGATAGAAGGCATTGCTTCAAAAATAGTCTCACTTCGAAAAGCCTCTGCAATGGCCTTGAATTTCTCTGCATCAATTTGAGACATGGAAAATAACAAAACAAAAAATACTAAAATCAATGTTACTAAATCCGAGTATGTAACCATCCATTTTGGTGCACCTTTTTGCTCCAAACGTCTGCTCCTACGCTTCATTAAGAGATTCCTCCGTAATATTCTCCTCTTCTTCCTCTACTTTTTTATTCTTTTCTTTATTCGATAAAAATGCACTAAGTTTTTCTTTTAAAATTCTCGGATTTTGCCCAGATTGTACACCAATTACACCTTCAATAATAATTTGTTTAATAAAGATCTCTTCATTTGTTTTCGTTTCTAACTTACCAGCCATAGGGGTAAATACTAGGTTTGCCAAAACTGACCCGTAGAAAGTAGTTAATAATGCCACTGCCATACTTGGTCCGAGTGTGGTGGGATCATCTAAATTTTGCAACATGAGAATTAATCCAATTAATGTACCAACCATCCCCCAAGCTGGCGCATACTCTCCCGCTTTTTCAATGATTATCCTGCCACGGTAATGGCGATCATCCATTGCGTCTATTTCCGCATTCATAATATCATTAATTACCTCGGGTTCAATCCCATCAATTGCTAGTAAGATACCTTTTCTTATGTATGGGTCATCTACATCCTCTAATTCATTTTCCAAAGCCAATAAGCCTTCTCTTCTAGCTCTTTCTGACAAACGTTCAAATAATTCGATAAGCTCTGGTAAATTATGGTCATTTCGCTTGAATGCCTCTTGGATAACATGCTTTGTGGTTTTCATTTGTTCCACATTAAAATTAACGAGTAATGCTGCTGCTAATCCCCCAAGTACTATAAATATAGAGGATACTTGGATAAATGCAACAAATCCTCCCGTACCACCAGCACTAACTATCCCAAATATAATCATGATAAAGCCGACGGTAATCCCAATTGGAGTCAATAAATCTCTTTTATTCATATGTATTCTCTCCCCAGTAAAAACTCTCAAAATTAATAAAACTAGGATGTAAGTAGACACCCTAGTTTTATTATCGACATTTATTTTACTTTGTTGAGTTTCTTTTGACAATTTGATGTGGCAATACGACATTTTGTTCTTCTACATTTTCTTTATTCATAAACTTCGTCAATAATCGCATTGCTACTGCACCAATGTCATACATAGGTTGGACAACAGTTGAAAGTGTTGGTCGGATCATTCTTGCTAGTCGTGTATTATCGAATCCGACAATTTCAACATCTTCAGGAACACTTACGCCATTATCCTGGAGACCATGAATGACACCCAATGCCATTTCATCAGTAGCTACGAAAATTGCTTTTGGATAATCTTTGATATTAATAATTTGCTTCGCAGCTTCAATTCCTGATTCATAAGAAAAATCTGCTTTTATAATGTACTCTTCATTTAGCTCTTTATTTGCTTCTTTGATGGCTTTTACATAGCCTGCGTATTTTTTCTCATTAACCGCAGAATCCTCTGCCCCGGTAACGAAGATTGGGTGTTTTGTTCCATTCTCAATTAAAAGAGAAGTTGCTTCATATGCAGCTTGCTCGTAATTAATGTTCACTGATGGAATTGTTTCGCTCGAATCAATAGTAGCTGCAAGTGCAACAGGTACAGGTGATGTTTTTAATTGTTGCACATGTTCTTCACTAATAGTAGCACCCATATAAATCAATCCATCTACTTGCTTTTCGAACATCGTATTAATCAAGCGTAACTCCTTTTCTTTATTTTGGTCAGAGTTACTTAAAATAATATTATACTTATACATTGTAGCAATATCATCAATACCTCTTGCTAATTCAGAAAAGAAGATACTTGATATATCTGGGATAATAACCCCAACTGTCGTCGTCTTTTTACTTGCCAGACCACGAGCAACTGCGTTAGGACGATAGCCTAACCTCTCGATTGTATTTAGCACTTTCTTCCTTGTTGCTGGCTTCACGTTCGGATTTCCATTTACCACACGTGATACTGTGGCCATAGAGACGTTCGCTTCTCTTGCAACGTCATAAATTGTTACGTTCATTATTATAACCTCCAATATTTACTAACGGTATATTTCTCTTATCATACGCTATAAGAGTATTATCGCAAAAATTAGCCGATATCTACATTATTTATGTATATCATTCATATTATAACAAATTTTGCACAAAAATTAACATCAAAACAATCAATTTATGAAAATTTTTCATTTTTGCACCTGTTTATCCACCAAAAAGCCTAATAAATACTACAATATTAGGAATTAGCTAGATATAAATCGAAACCCTCTTTTTTATTATATTAGAAAAAAGCAGGCAGATACCGCCTGCTTTTAAGCAACGTCTTTCTATCACTTCTACACATAAAAGCTCCTGTCAAAAAAACAGGAGCTTTATGTTAACTATTTAATAATTCATTCATAAAGTTATGGAAGGTTGGGATGTCCATTTGTTGCGCTGCATCTGAAAGTGCTACTGCTGGGTCTGGGTGAACTTCTGCCATGACACCATCTGCACCGATCGCTAATGCTGCTTTTGCTGCTGGTAATAATAAATCCCTTCTACCAGTTGAATGCGTCACATCCACCATAACTGGTAAGTGTGTTTCTTGTTTTAAGATTGGCACTGCAGTGATATCCAATGTGTTACGAGTTGCTTTTTCGTATGTTCTTATTCCTCGTTCACATAGAATAATTTGACCATTACCTTTGGAATTAATGTATTCAGCTGCATTGATAAAATCAGAAATAGTAGCAGACATACCACGTTTTAGCAGTACAGGCTTATTCGTTTCACCAGCTGCTTTTAATAATTCAAAATTCTGCATATTACGGGCACCTATTTGAATCACATCAATATAATTGACTGCATCTTCAATATGTGCAGGATTGACAATTTCACTGACAACTGCTAATCCGTACTCATCGGAAACTTTTTTCAAAATTTCAAGGCCTTCAAAGCCTAGGCCTTGGAAATCATAAGGTGATGTTCTCGGTTTAAACGCACCACCACGAATTAATTTCAAGCCTTCCTTCTTAATAGCAGCAGCAACTTCTGCTACTTGTTCATAGCTTTCCACCGCACAAGGACCAAAAATAAAGTGTTGGTTGCCATCACCAAATTTATCGCCATTTATATCAATTACTGTATCCTCAGGTTTTTTCTTGCGAGATACTAGTAGTGCTTTACTATGGTCATCTTCTTGTAATTCAAGACCCGCCTTAAAAATTTCTTTGAATAAGTGAACAATCGTAGAATTTTCAAATGGACCATTATTATGTTTTGTAATTAAATTTAACATATCACGTTCACGAACTGGATCATAGCTACGATTAGCACCTTGTTTTTCCTTTACTTGACCTGTTTCTTTTACCAATTCTGCACGTTTATTAATTAATTCTAAAATCTCTAAATTAATCTGGTCAAGCTTTTCACGAAGCTGATCCAATTGTTCATTACTCATTACAAATCCCCCTACTCCTATTTTAAATTCCTGAAAAAATGTTATACTTTCTATAGAATTACGGATAATTATAGCTAAAAAATAGCGACTTGTCATCAGTTGAAACAATATTTTATTGATTATTTATAATTTTTTCACAATAGAAAGGAAAAAACAGTTATGAATGAGCAAATGTTCGCACTAGATATTGGCACTAGATCTGTCGTAGGACTTTTAATGGAGAAGAGAGAGGAGCAATATCATTTGATTGACTATCATGTAGTAGAGCATGATGAGCGTTCCATGTTAGACGGGCAAATTCATGATATTGTCTCTGTCTCTAATGTAATACAACAAGTTAAAATTCACTTAGAACAAAAGCATAATACCGTATTGGAGAAGGTTTGTGTAGCTGCTGCCGGACGAGCATTAAAAACTAAACGGGTGCAAACAACGAAAGACATTACAAAACAGCCTTTAATGAATGAAGAAGACATTCTATTCTTAGAATTAGAAGCTGTCCAAAAGGCTCAATATGAATTGGCAAACGTAGAGGAAGATGCCAGTCACCACTATTATTGTGTTGGTTATTCTGTCATTCATTATTCTTTGGATGGAGAAGAAATTGGTTCACTAATTGATCAGCAGGGCGAGAAAGCTACAGTAGAAATTATTGCAACATTTTTACCTAAAGTGGTCGTAGAATCGTTATTATCCGCCTTAAACCGATCAGATTTGCAATTAGAAGCATTAACATTAGAACCAATAGCTGCTATTCATGTGCTAATACCACCATCCATGAGACGCTTAAATGTGGCGTTAGTTGATATTGGTGCAGGTACAAGTGACATTGCACTGACATCTGAAGGTACAGTTACAGCTTACGGTATGGTACCAAGAGCTGGTGACGAAATAACAGAAGCCATTAGCGATCATTATTTATTAGATTTTAATCAGGCGGAAGATTTCAAAAAAGAAATCACCATACATAAAAAAGCAACTGTATCGGATATTCTTGGATTTGAACAAGAAGTAAGCTATGAGGAATTGATCGAACATATTTCTCCTGCAGTAGAAAATCTCGCTAGTTCTATATCAGCAGAAATAATAGCACTGAACGGGAAGGCACCTAAAGCTATCATGCTAGTTGGAGGAGGTAGTCAAACACCTGAACTAGCCAAACGCCTTGCACTTAAGCTAAAACTACCGATAAACCGAGTAGCAATCAGAGGTGTTGATGCCATCCCATTATTAGCCAAAGATGAAGACTTACCAATCGGTCCTGAGTTTATAACCCCTATCGGTATTGCCATCGCTGCCAAACAAAATCCCGTACATTATATAAGTGTTACGGTTAATGAGCAAGTGGTTCGGCTATTTGAAATGAAAGATTTAACAGTTGCAGATTGTCTGCTTGCAGCAGGAGTAAATATTAAGAAACTATATGGTAAACCAGGAATGGCAGCAATGATTGAATACAATGGAAAGCAGGTGACGCTACCAGGTCAATTTGGTTCTTCTCCAACCATTTTATTGAATGATAAGGAATCACATGTAGACGATATTGTTCATAATGGAGACGTATTAATCATAGAGAAAGGACAAGATGGGGCGGCCGCAGCAATGAGTCTGAAGGAATTTATTGGAGATACTCCTGAAATTACCGTCTATTATAATCAGAAAGCCTATCAAATAGAACCAAAAATAATAGTAAACAATCACCTGGTGAATGCTAGTTATCTACTACAGGATGGAGATAAGATTGAGTATAGTCAGCAAATTATGATAAAAGACTTCTTACAGCAGTATCAGATTTCCGAACAGGTAAATGCTCGCTATACGATATGGATTGATGATAACAAAAAGGTGTTAGAGGATTACAGTAGAACATTACTACACAATGGTCAACCAGCTAGGCTAGATAATCTTCTGAAAAATGGTGATAAACTTGAAACATATACAGCTGATATACCTAGCTTAAAAGAACTTCTGAAGAAATTAGAGATTAGCTACCAAAAGGAAATGACGATTATCTATAATAAAAAACAACTAACGCTCTCAAAAGAACTTGTTAAAGTATATCGCAATGGGGCAGTACTTTCTTTGGAAGACTTCATACACGACCAGGATAAACTTCAGATCATTAGGCAAAAATCGGAGCCATTTATTTTCCAGGATATTTTTCGTTTTATATCACTAGACTTATCACAAGCCAAAGGTAAGGTGGAACTAATGAGAAATGGTCAACCTGCAACCTTCTTTGAGGAATTACAGCCAAATGACCAAATTGAAATATCTATTGAGAATCGCCATATTTGATTACGACGAGTCTCTCTTATAAGCAATTACTCGCTAATTTATTTTTAGTTATATTCGAGTGGCTAGTATCCCATGTTGGTTTTCCATTTACTACTTTTATCACTTGCGGTGATTCATGTTTAATCTGAAATAATTTAGCAATGTAATTTGAAAGCTCTCTTGCCTCTTGTACATGTAATCGAAATAGAGGAAAGTCTGCCTGCTCACTAAACCTTTCAAATTCTTGATTGGCTGACATACTAATTGGACATGTTAAGCTATTCTTTAGCAACACAAATTTATCGTTATTTGCCAAAATGCTTTGAAACTCTTCTATTAATTCAATATCTTTTATTTGCATTCTATCAACACTTCCTTACAGATTATTATCAATAACTAACCCGTTTCCATCATTAGAAACGGGTCTTTTAGCATGAAATTACGCATTTGTGTTATTTTCTTCTTCAACAGCCTTTGCTGCTTCTTCAATAGCTTGGGCTACTTCTTCCGCTGCTTTCTCAGGATCTTCATCTTTTGATATTTTTTCTTGAATGGTAGCACTTGTTTCTTTTAATTTGTTCGTTAGATCTTGTGACTTTTCTGAAACAGCTTGTCCTAGTTGTTGCGATTGTTCTTTTGCATAATTGCTCCAGTCACTGCCTTTTTCATAGGCTACATCTTTCCATTCGTTTGCTCGGTCTTTAACATAATGTGCCCCTTGGTTCAAATCACTTCTTAGTTCCTTGCCAGATTTCGGGGCGAAAATTAAAGCCAATGAAGCGCCAACAATTCCACCTATTAATGAACCTATTAAGAAGTCCTTACTGTTAATATTCTGGCCTTCTTCATTCTGATTTTGTTTTTGATTCGTCATTTCTCATTCCTCCTACTAGTTTTTTTATTTATTTCTATTTCTTTTAAACAATTCCACTACAACTGTACTCCACTTAATAGCCTCAGCAGTTGTTTCTTTGTTTTCATCGGCAATCCGATTAACTGATCGTGATACGTTACGGATGGATTGAGTAAAGTCTTTTACACTATCTCCAATATTCTTTACTCCATCAACTAATGTGTTTAACTTTGTTGTCTTTTCGTTAATATCCTCAGCTAATTTATTTGTCTTATTTAGTAAAGCAGTTGTTTCTACTGTAATACCCTCCATTTGTTTTTCTAAACCTTCAAGAGTATCTGCCACATGTGACATAGTGCGTCTTGTTTCTTTTAAGACTTTTACTAAGTATATAACTAAAATGGCAAAAGCAACTGCTGCAATGATTGCTGCGAGGTATAAGAGAATTTCCATCCGAGTCTACACTCCTTTGTTATGTATTACAAAATCAACCTGATAATTATGGTATACCCTTTATTAGCTATTCTAAACAAGATATTTGCAAATTGCACGTGAAAAGGATAGGGAATATTCAGAAAAGTCAAGCACAAACAATCGCATGAAATCACTCCAGTCTGAATGCCGATACATCTAAGAAATCGATAATTTGCGCTCTTTTAATTTGATTAAAGATAAAGGCTGCCTACATTGCGATAAGATACTATGCTATGTTTACTACAAGCATGGCATTGAATAGCTCACATGTTCACTGGACGGAAAGGAGTTTATTTTCAGCAAGGCAAACCAACTTCACAGTTTGACGTTAAGTGTGATGTAAAAAGAAGGAAACTTCCTTCTTTTTTACACATTTTAACAAAATATACAAAAAGTGGTCAGGATCCTTCTTATTTAATATTATTTTCATATGCTTCTTGATATTTTTGAATATCCCCAGCACCCATAAAGACTAATACACTATTTTGGTGCTGCTCTAATACATGAATATTATTTAACTCAAGTAACTCACTATGTTGAATTAACTGTTGTAAATCTTCAATCGATAAGTTTGCTTCAGACTCTCTTGCCGATCCAAAGATATCACACAAGTATACAGTATCCGCTTGTAACAATGCTTCACTAAATTCGTTCAAAAATGTGCTCGTTCTGGTATAGGTATGAGGCTGAAATATCGCAACAATTTCTTTGTTAGGATATTTCTTTCGAGCCGCTTCAATCGTAGCCTCTACTTCTTTCGGATGATGGGCATAATCATCTATTAATACTTGATTGTTGATTTTTTTCTCAGAAAACCTTCTTTTTACCCCTTTAAATGATACAATCTCTTTTATTTGAGAGGCGGTAAAATCTTCATAATGACAAATGGTAATAACAGATAATGCATTTAATATATTATGGTCACCATACGATCTTATTTGAAATGTATCATAATAGTTATTACGCACAAATACATCAAAAGTGGTACCATTTTCATCGACTTGAATATTTTTAGCATAAAAATCATTACTATCGTTTAACCCATAATATAGAACAGGTACTTTGGCTTGAATTGCCTGTAAATACTCATCATCCCCACAAGCAACAATACCTTTCTTGACATTATCAGCCATTTGCTGAAATGATTCAAAGACATCATCGATATCTTTAAAATAATCAGGATGGTCAAAATCAATATTAGTCATGATCGCATAATCTGGTTTATATGCTAAAAAATGACGTCGATATTCACAAGCCTCAAATACAAAATACTCGCTGTCTTCTGCTCCCTTACCAGTACCATCACCAATCAAATAGGAAATCGGACAGGCTTTATCCAGAACATGAGCGAGCAAGCCGGTCGTAGATGTTTTACCATGTGCACCAGTTACTGCAATACTAGTATATTGGTTAATCCACTCACCTAAGAACTCGTGATAGCGATAGAATGGGAGCCCCAACTCTTTAGCCTTTTTAATTTCGACATGATCTTCTTTAAAAGCGTTGCCTGCAATGATCGTCAATCCGTCTTTAATATTCTCCTGAGAAAACGGTAAAACAGGGATATTTTTATCTTCTAAAGCATCCTGTGTAAAGATATATTTTTCAATATCAGAACCCTGTACTTGCTCTCCAGAGTCGGCCAGGATTTGAGCTAAGGCACTCATCCCCGTCCCTTTAATACCAATAAAATGGTAAATTTTCATAAAAAAGAACCTCCAAAATCTAATGATAAAAATTAACTTGTCTCATCATACTTATTTTTCTAATTTTTATTAATAATTATAGAACACAGAAAATAATCTTCTAATAAATCTTTATTTGTGTCAAGTCCTCTCATTTTATAATGTGTATTTATGCTATTATATACGCCACCATTATAGAATGTTATTATAGCTTTTGTATTCTTTTGTGGAGCTTATAGAAAGATATTACCCCTAATTTTTGTTTATCACATCATGACTGGAGACTAGGACCTCGCGTTGTTTACTTCCATTCTGTCCGGAAATGATACCATTGTCCTCCATCATATCGATTAACCGAGCTGCACGATTATATCCAATCTTAAAGCGACGCTGGAGTAAAGATGCACTAGCACCATTATAATCAAGGACAAATTCAACTGCTTCCTCATAAAGTGCGTCCGTATCTTCACTGGCAGAAACTTGTTGGATTAATTGTTCTTGTTCAAACAAGTAGGTTGGGCTCGCGATCTGCTTGACGTAATTTGTAATACGCTCAATTTCATCATCAGACACAAAAGCACCTTGTATTCTTTTTGTTTCTCCCGAGCCATTCTCCACAAAAAGCATATCCCCTTTACCTAATAATTTTTCTGCACCATTCGTATCTAAGATCGTTCTAGAGTCTACTTGAGATGATACACTAAATGCTATTCTAGTAGGGATATTTGCTTTTATTAAGCCTGTAATAACATCTACAGATGGCCTTTGTGTAGCTATTAGTAAGTGAATACCGCATGCTCTTGCTTTTTGGGCAATTCTGCAGATCGCATCTTCTACATCCTGTGGAGAGGTCATCATTAAATCTGCTAGCTCATCAATCACAATTACAATGTAGGGCATATGCGCCTCTGGGCGGTTTTGTTGTTTCATTTTTTCATTATATCGACTGATATCCCTTGCTCCTTCTTCAACAAACTTGGCATACCTGTCCTCCATTTCTTGAACAGCCCATTTCAAGGATGAGGTTGCTGCTTTAACATCGGTAATAACAGGTGCTACTAGGTGAGGGATATTATTATAAGGCGTTAGCTCAACCATTTTCGGGTCAATTAATAGAAATTTCACTTCTTCATGATTTGCTTTATATAGTAAGCTAAGTAAAATTGTATTGATACAAACACTTTTTCCAGAACCGGTAGCTCCAGCAATTAGTCCATGTGGCATTTTCTTCAAATCCGTTACAACTGATTGCCCTTCAATATCCGAACCAAGTGCAACAGTTAAAGGTGATGGATTGTTTTGAAAGGCATTACTCTCGATCATTTTTTGCAAAAAGACAGGCTCCGGATTCAAGTTCGGCACCTCGATACCAATTGTGTTTTTTCCCGGTATCGGTGCTTCAATCCTAATATCTTTTGCAGCCAAATTTAACTTTATATCGTCACTTAAATTTTTAATCTTACTTACTTTAACACCTGGTTCCGGTTGAATTTCAAACCGCGTTACTGAAGGGCCTTGTGTCTTATCAACAAGCTTAGCTTTTATATTAAAGTAACGTAAAGTTGTTTGTAATGTTTCTGCTTGTTCATTTATCCAGTTTTCAACGTTCTGTTCGGTTTGTTCCACATCATTAAGCAAGTGAATGGGCACTGACCTCTGAATTTGGGCTTGTTGTGGTTTCACCTCTTGCTTTTCTTGCTTATCTGTGACTGACTTGATCTTTTTTTTATAGTTTTTCCATTTATCACGAGGTGTCATCATTACATTCAGAGGCTTGACATTGGCTTTACGCTCGTTATTAACCTTCTTCCTATTTTCCATAACTTTCGATATATCTACTGGGTTACTTACTTTCTCAGAGTGTTGCTTCTCTTTTGTAACAGGTGAAAGGCTATTATTATTGCTTGTGTTGTCTTTTTTCTGATCGATAACAGATGATGGTGCTTTACTTCCTATTTTCTGCTCACTTTTTTCTTCCAATACCTCTGAAGGAATAGGAGTGGTAGCACTCTGGTCTAGATGAAGATGTTGCTTTGATTCATCCTTCAAAGCAAGCTCTCTCTCTTTAGATGTCGATTTAAAATTATTATCTAACCGTTTCTCTGCCATTACTGGTTTGGAACGTTTTCGGAAACCATGTACTGGCGATGGTACATCATGTGCTTTAAAGGGCTCTTGCTTACGCTCATATGATGAGTCCTCTTTTTGTTGGCTTTCATCTACTACATGGTTTTCTTTATGTACAGCCTTTCTTTTGATGATCGTGTCTGTCGTATTACTTTTCGGATAGCGATATGCCATTTTCGTTTCCAAGGATTTATGTTGTAATGTTTTTTTACCAATCGTTATTTCTGAATCGCTCTCTTCTTCAAATAAATGTTCCCATCTTTTTTTAATATTTTTCCACATCGTACGTTCACGCTCTCTTCCTAATTTATCACGTTGCTAACCGCCCGTAAAACCCTACTTCAAGATTTAAGTAAATCAAAAACCGGACACTAACATCCTGATAAGTTTCGATAACCTCAGACCCCCATTACGGGAAGTCTCACTATGTACGATTATACAATCGAGAACTCTTCCCTTATTTTATCATGAAAAGGTTTCTTGGAATAGTTATATTTTCTGAAAAACAACTGAAAAACGTATAAAAAACCCTTGTCCGAAGACAAAGGTTCTAAAATTGAAACTCACTACCTACTTCTTTATCTGCAGGTAAAACATAGATTCCTTTTTCTTTAGGTGCGTTAGGAAGACCTAGTTCTTTCTGTGAACAAATCATGCCAAAAGAATCCACACCTCGTAATTTGGTAGGTTTAATTTCCATTCCGCTCGGCATAATCGCACCTACTTTCGCTACGACAACTTTTTGTCCTTGGTCAACATTCGGTGCACCACAAACTATTTGCAGTTGCTCACCTGTTCCAACATCTACTTGACAAACTCGTAATTTGTCAGCATTTTCATGTGGCTGGATTTCACTCACATAACCGACAACAAATTTAGGTGTAACATCTAGATCTAATGGATCAGAAAGCTTATTCTGTTCAAATGCTTTTTTTATTTCAGCTAGCATATCTTCCGTTAATTTTATTTTCCCATCTTGCAATTCTGTAAAATATTGTGATGCATGGAAGATATTGTAGCCCACAACTTCTTTTGTGTTTTCATCCGAAATCCTCACAACATTCCCAAAAGATTCATACGAAACTTTTTCACTATTTTTTATTGGAAATAACAAAACATCTCCAATTCCTTTTTGGTTATAGTAAACAAACATCTTTTCTTATTCCTCTCTTATTCTTTTGGTTTATTTTTAGCTAAGATAAACACCGGTTCTAAATGCTTATCTTCATAAATGAATGGTAGTGACGTAATTGGTACTCGTCCTTCAGCAAAAAACTTCATAGTCATTTGTGCAATGATATCATATCCTGTTTCATTTTTAACATCTGCTACAATCAATACATCTTGATGTGGTACAGCTACCACTACCTCCCCAAGTGCATTAGCTTTCATTTCTTCTAAAAATGCCTCATTCAGTATGCGGCTAGCATCATAACCATCTTGTGTCGCAATAAAATAAAAGTCATTACCTGCTACAGTATCTTTTTTCGGTGAAACAGATAAAGAACGAATGTTAAATAGAGAAATTTCTTTTAGCCTTTCGAATGACCAGCCTTGCTCTTCTAACATCTTTTCATCAATAAGCTGATAAGTCGTTCCTAAATCTAACGCATAATAAATATTCGTCTCTGCAGTATGCTCTGTGTATACAAGTGGTGTACCTGCTTTTGTTTTCTTTGGAAAAGAGGTAGCACGAATCACTGGATAAATGTGCTTTTCTTGTCCTTCTAACTGGTGGTCTTCATGCATCATTTTTAACGATTCGCCTACATGAAATTGTAATTCTTCCAATGCCACTTCGCCTCTTCGTTCATATTTTGCAATAACATTGGCAATGTTGATCGAAACACCTTGTTTGGTATCTTTCCATTCAACACGATAAAGGTCTTTATCCCTATTATAGGAGACACGCCAATCGGCATTTTTGAATAATGCATCTAATTTGCTTTTCATCTTAATAGAAGTCATCTTCATTCTCTTCATCCTCCTTTTGCGGAAGAAAACACTAATTCGTATTGTAACACTTTTTCAAGTAAATGAAAAATAGCTAGTTTATCCCTTTTATAACGTCTTTCACTCATTCCAAGTTTGGCCCCTAGAATAATAAGCTCCCTATAACGAACAAGAGGATCAAGGACGTTGGACCTTTGTCACGAAAGAAAGGAGTGTATTATGATAGACCAACTAGCAGCACTCTGCTTTTGCACATTTCCTCTCTATATCAAGCAAAAAGAATCTACCTTAGGATAGATTCTTTTTACTTGATTTATGCTAGGTTTTCAATAAATTTTTCGATTTCCTCTTGTGTTTTCCTATCTTTACTTACAAACCGTCCGAGCTCGCTCCCATGGTCATAAGCTAAGAAGCTTGGAATACCAAAAATATCGTTGTTTACACATATATCAATAAACTGGTCTCTATCAACAAGTACAAATAAATATTCAGGATACTTTTCTTCTACTTCTGGTAAAACTGGCTCAATAACACGACAGTCTGGACACCAATCTGCTGAAAATAGAAAGATTACTTTTTGTTCATTTTTAAGTTGGTCAAATTCCTGTTCAGATTGTAATGTTCTCATATTATGACCCTCCTGATTCTTCATAGGTAATTGAATTGGCAATATCCATCATATCTGTTACATCTTGTACAAGTTCATCTCTAGAACTGATTGTAGGAACTTTCACACCACCGACGCCTAATTGCAATTCAAATTCTTCATCCACATCGATTATACTAATATAACCAAAACGATCTTGATTTTCAAAGGAAACCAACCATTCATGATCATTTCCTTCCTTTGCGGCTTCATAATTTAAATTGCTTTTTTGCGACTCTAAAACATTATAAAATAAAATATATGTTTGTTCATCTTTTGTCAGTAAGACATTATTTACTGTTTTTTCTTCTATTTCAAAATTCTCTGGTAAATATAAGGAAAGGTTTCCCACTTGGTGATTCTGTGCTTTTGCATCTGCTTGAAAGCGATGCTCTGCTACTTCGATTGCTTCAGATAAGACTTCCTCAGTAGGTCTGCTTGTCCAAATACTCATTCCTATTAAAAATACTATTAATAAGAAAACAACAAACAAACCTGTTTTCTCCATTTTCATATGAATCCTCCAGCTATTTTATTCCTAATTCCCCCTTCTACTAATGATACTATTTTTTATAATTTTCACAAGAGAAAATTCCTTCCATTTATTTTCCTTTACAGTAATATTTCTCTTGTCCTGCTAGAAGTTGTACAATATGAGTGAACATATCCTCACGTGAAACAAAAGAATCAGTAAATATTCCAATAGCACCCTGGTGATGACGAATATCATGGATATGTGTCCATTCTCTCATTACATCCCCCAGTTCCTTTCCCTTTAATAGAGGTTGAGCAACTTCTAGTGGAAGAGGTATCCTGGCACCGCTGGCAACATACAGCTGATCTATCGGTGTAACAAGGGCACCCCAATTACACAAGTATACTTGATTATCTATTTGCATGATTCCACCTTCAAGACCAATACCATAGCTATTATCCTCTATTTGTTTACTTGCCTTTGCACGGTTTATTGCCCCTTGCATTGTCTCTTTATCTGATTTTGGCTGTGCATCCACCTGTGAATCGACGTCTGCACTAATGATAGTTGCTTCAGGAAAAATACACTGTACTGCTTTTCTCTTTGCTTTGTTGTAAGAACCTACTACAATCTTCATTTCATGGTGTCTCCTTAGCCATTCTTGCGGATTACCTCTACTGTATTTGTATCTGTATGTTTCACTAGCTTAATTAACAATTCTTTGGCTGCATGATAATCATCTACATGAATAATAGAGGCATGTGTATGAATATATCGTGAGCAAATGCCGATAACTGCTGATGGAACACCCTGATTAGATAAATGAACACTTCCTGCGTCTGTACCACCTTGAGAAATAAAATATTGATATGGGATATTATTACTCTCTGCGGTATCTAGTACAAAGTCTCTTACACCATGATGTGTAATCATGGAGCGGTCAAAGATTCTGAGTAACGCACCTTTACCAAGCTGTCCAAATGCTTGATCATCACCAGACATATCATTTGCTGGAGAAGCATCTAATGCATAAAAGATATCGGGTTTAATCATATTTGCTGCTACCTTTGCTCCACGAAGTCCGACTTCTTCCTGAACTGTCGCACCTGAATAAAGTTCGTTAGGAACGGTCTCATCTTTCAATTCCTTTAACAATTCGATAGCTAAGCCACAGCCATAACGATTATCCCATGCTTTTGCCAATATTTTCTTTTCGTTGGCCATAGGGGTAAATTCTGATACGGGAATAATCGATTGACCAGGTTTTACACCCATCTTCTCGGCGTCTTCTTTATTGTCTGCACCTATATCGATAAGCATGTTCTTCTGCTCCATAGGTTTAGATCTTTCAGCCTGTGTCAAATTATGTGGAGGAATCGAGCCAACAACTCCAATGATACTTTTCTCTTCTGTATGTATTTCGACTCGTTGAGATAATAATACTTGTGACCACCAGCCACCTAATGGTTGAAAACGAATCATACCGTTATCAGTAATCTGGGTCACCATAAAAGCTACTTCATCCATATGTCCTGCAACAAGAACTCTTGGACCTTGACCTTTTTTTACGCCAAAAACACCTCCAAGTTTGTCTTGAATGATGTCATCCGCATACTTCGTTAATTCTTGTTTCATAAATTTTCTAACTGCATGTTCATTACCAGGAGCACCTGGTAGCTCTGTTAACGTTTGAAAAAGCGCAAGCGTTTCTTGATTCATTTGTTATCATCCTTTCTTTCATTACAATATATCATTTTTTAATATTATGAGAAAAGTATATTTCTTCTATATACAATCTTACCATTTTACGTAGCTTTTTACTTGCATTTTTTCTGTTTTTATCCTTAAGATGAAAATATATGTTTCGTCATTTAACTTATCAATGGATGGAGTGAAAGGATGAATAAGAAGAGAATAATTATTATTGCTGGGATTGCCTTTATGTTCGGGTATTTCTTAAGACAGCAACAAACGGAAAGACAACGTATGAAGCCAGAAAAAGTGTTGAAATTGGTGAAAGAGATCTTTCAAAAGAAATATGAAGTTAGTGGTTCATGGATTTATATGAAGGCAGAGCCATTACAGAAAAATGGTCTTGAATATGAGGTTTATCATGGTGGAATAACCAAACACATCGATGGTGAATACGTACCATATGAATTTTATGTGGATGCATACACTGGGACTATTATCGATTTGTTCCCTCAACATCCTAAGCAAGTTAATTATACCACTCAGTGATCTCGAGTAGTAATGAGAAGATACTCATCCAAAAACAGAGAGCTACTATTCATGCTACAAGAAAACCGAGCTAATAGGCTCGGTTTTTCATTTGGTAAAGGAGTAAAAGCTAAGCTTCGGCTAAGGTAACTAGTAAAAAAGAGAGAGGCTTATTTCTCTGGGAATTTTACTCTACATCGATAGATTGGCTGGCCTTTAGCAGAAAATTTTTCTTCATATTCTGTCATCACATTAGTCGGGTCTTCTAACGCATGCAAATCTAATGTTACTTCTTCTAATAAACATCCAAATTGTGAAAAACTTACTAAGGAATATTCAAATAATCCCCTGTTATCGGTTTTTAAAATTAATTCACCATTCGGCTTCAAAATTCTTTGATACTGTTCTAAAAATGCTCGGTATGTTAACCTTCTTTTTTCATGCCTATTCTTAGGCCACGGATCCGAAAAATTCAGATAAATCTGTTCTATTTCATTATCTGCAAATAAATCGGAAAGATCTTGCGCATTTTCATTTATTAACGTAATATTTGAGGTTTTGGCATTTTTAACTTTTTCCACTGCCGAGACAATAATGCTCTTGACAACTTCTATTCCAATGAAATGGACATTCGGGTATTGCTCTGCCATTCCTTTAATGAATTGACCTTTACCTGTACCAATTTCAAGATACAAAGGTTTATGATTGCTTACTGCTTTTTTCCAGTTACCTTTATACTCTGCAGGGTTTAATTTTACAAGATCATTATTTTCTTTCAAATAATCATCTGCCCAAGGTTTATGACGTGCTCTCATGCGTATAGCTCCTTTTTCACGAAAATATTTATGTTTCATTTTGCCATTTGTCACTTTGATTCATACATGAAATTGGCTTTTGCCAATAATTCAGCAAAAGCCATCTACTTAAACTTTGTATACATTTTTCCTTTTTAGAACATGCTAATCATAAAGGTGGGAGATAGCTATGCCATTAAATGCAAATAACCAATTAGATTTACTGTATGATCTTTTAAGTCTACATGCCGAAGAATGCTGTGGTAGTGCTTCAGAATGTGAACAAATATCAAGATTAATCAGGTCTCTTCAACAACATCCATCGATACAGAATAGTGATTTAGTTCAATTAGTAGATGTAATAGACCAATACGGTACATTAGGTGCTACCTCGAACAATTTAGATGCTCATATCAATCAACATCAATCCGATATTCAACAATGGTTACAAGTGATTAAAGATTCCAATCATTAATTTGATGAAGAAGCTGATGTAACTCAATCAAGTGAGAATCGGCTTCTTTTCTCTTATGGCGGTTTTCAGCCCACACATAAGCAATTATTTCATCAATAATCAAATACCAATGCATTCTTCGCATTAGATATTTACTATTTTCCACACCATAATGTTCCAGCCACTGTTCCCAGTCCTGCTTTGGTATGTAAGATTGAAGAATTCTACCTATATCCATAGCCGGATCACCAACACGAGCATTGTCCCAATCAATCAAATATAACTCACCGTTGTTAGATAACATCCAATTATGATGATTTAAATCACAGTGGCATACCACCTGCTGATCGTAATAAACATCTAACAATCGGTTTTCCAAGAATTTTACTGCCTTATATATTGTAAGTGAACGACGTGCAAATTTATTACCTTGCACAAATTGTTTCACTCTTACTAACATTTGATCTGGAATGATCGTTGTTTTTTCAATTCGTAACAACATATCTAGTAGTTCAGAGGAATGATGAATTTTGCTTAATAATTTTGCCACTTTTGGGTGCTGCATTTCTTCAATATTTAAGGCTTTACCATCCAGCCATTGCTGTGCTGTTACTACATCACCGTTCTCAAGGCGCTTTGTCCAAACTAGTTTAGGTACAATACCTTGTGCAGATAAAACAGCCAAAAATGGGGATGAATTTCGTTTTAAAAATAACTTTTTCTGATTAGATTGGGCATAATAGGCCGCACCGGTTGATCCACCTGCCGGAATAATTGTCCAATCTTCGCCTAGAATGTGTTTCACAGCTGTCACCCTCAATTCCTCTCAAAAATCTCTTAACCTCTTTAACTTTAAAAAAGGGAATAGTAATATTAGATTAACGCAAAATTAGGTAGAATATCAAGAGAAAATTTTATTTTCGACAAAAATATTATCTATTTTTGTCATTAAATTATAGAATCTGCCTTTTCATCTTGTTCCCATTCTGGTCTTTTAACTGAAATAGATTCACAGTGTTTTAATAAAGCTTCTGCTATTTTCAGCTGTTGATGCTTTAAAGGTGTGTGTAACTGTTGTTTCTGTTTTAGCCATTCTTCATGATTGTTACGATCAATGTATTTAGTATGATATGGTTCAGCGTAATATTTCATCAGATTTGTTCTAGATAAAACAACCTTTTTAATCGGAAAATCTAATTGATATTTTTTTAAAATACTTTGAATGACTGTTTCTGTTCTTTTCGTGCTAATTAACGGGCTTAAAATTTTGCTCTGAATATTGTTTTCTTCAACAAACCATAACCTTCCATCGTTTGGAATAATCGTCTGGTTAGTTGGCTTTTCAATCAATGTAATAATTTCAATTTCCAACGGACTTATTAGGACAATATCACTTTCCATTGGTCCGTTTTTCAATTGAAATACTGGAAAGTACATAAGTAAATAGGTATCAGGTATTCGTTGCAAGAAATACTTTAATAAAAAATCTTGATAATAACTCTGGTTGATAAAAGACATTTCATTAATTGTTGTCGAAGCCCATTTTAATTGAAAAGGAACTAAAGTATCCAGAAAATAATGTTTTAACTCTTTTTCTGAAGCAGGTAAGCTATCATTTTCTTCCGTTTCCTTTTCATCTTCATCAGATGGTCTCCTAAAAAAAGAGCGCCAATTCGAGAAATTTGTTTCTTTTAACTCATCGTCATTTTCTACTTCTAATTTAAGCTGCAACTGCTCTAACCATAAATGTTTTAAACGTTCCCAGTTTTCTTTTTTTAACCGCGAAAATTGACTTGGGTAGTGGTATATGTCACGTTGATAACGGGATATATAATTTTCCAGTTTAATTAATTGAGCCACTTTGACACCTCATTTCAGTTCAAACTGTCGCCAGATTTGATATTTTTGCTTCTTTTCTGGGTGGATTTCATAGATCACTATTCGATTGACGTCGAGCACTTTTTCTCCTGTCGGTTGTTCCAATATCGCTGTATTGGTTAATGGTTGATCGCTAGCCCATTTTTTAGCAATTGTGATATGGGGCGTATATGGACGCTTGTCTATCATTACATATTCCCCTACTATCTGTTGTATATCGGAATGTAATTGGAGCAATTCTGGAACCTTTTCAACCTCCATCCATAAAACACGCGGCCTACTAACTGAACCGAATGTAGACAAACCACTTATCTTTGCTGAAAATGAGTGGTTTTTCAATTGCTCCAGCTGATCAGCCACATCATGTAGTATGGATTGTTCTATGGCCCCGAAAAAATGCAACGTGATATGAAAATCATTTTGGTCCACCCAGTTTTTATAATAAAATTGATCTTTTACTGCTTGCTGAATAGTAAATAACCATTTTTTTGTTTCAGAATCTATTTCAATAGCAATAAAGTAGTGTCTTTTGGTATTGTCCATTTCATTACCCTCTTAAAAGATTTTGATAAGTTGATTTATCACAAATAACGTACAATTCAGCATCACCTGGTATAGATTGGTCAAGCTTTCTATTTATATTTAGCTTATCACGGTCAGCTACGAGTGTGGCACCTTGATTCAATAACTCATCGAAAGCATCTTTATATGTTTTCCAAGATGATTTTACTGGTATGTAATATAAATCGTCACCTTGATTTCTACTTAGTAACTGACCAAATATATTCGTCATACCATTTCGAAATGCTGATCGAACAAATAATGATGAAATCGTTTCATTTGATATAATAAATTCATCAATTTGTAAATATTTGAAATTTTTAATGTGGTTTTCTTCCATAATCTCTACAATTGTATGGACCTCTGGTGCCATTTCTGTAATCGTAGAAGCTATTAATAATGTTTTCCCGTCGGCTAGTTGACCATCAGTGATGGTATCATCAGAAAAAATCAATACGGATTTAGCTTCTTTTATATTTGCCTTTTCTAATGGCTCTTTCTCAGACGGGTTTCCTTTTATATAGAAAATATTACTTTCTAACATTGGTGCCTTCTCTAATTGATCAATGATGATAATTTCTATCTCCTCATGTGTTGCCAGCATTTCCTGAATAGCAAACTTCGCTTTCTGTGACCATCCGATAATAATATGATGCCCGTTTCCTTTATACATAATATCCCCTTCCAGTCTTTTTTTCCGATAAATAGCCAGACCATCAATTATTTTTCCAATTACGATTCCAATAAGGCCAATGCCAAAAATATATAAAAATAAAGCTAACCATCTGCCACCAACTGTTTCGGGATATAGATCACCGTATCCTACAGTTGTCACAGTTGTCATTACCCACCAAAAACCATCAAAAAATGTTGGAAAGGATTCATTCTCCAATATAACAATGATAGCAGATGAGAAAAGCACTAATAACGCACTAATTAAGAAAAGCACATAATTGGAAATATGAATAACTTTCTTAAATAATTGCCTTAGTATGTACATCGGAGGCTCACCTCTTTTTTTTTTAATTATCTGTAAATTCATAGTTTTCTCTAGAAAATCTTTTGATTAAAGTGTAAAATAAAAGTACATCATGAATATACTTTAACAAGGTTTAACTGAAAACTTTGAAGGAGTGATTTTTTGAGTCAATCAACCACCCGCATGCTAACTCGTGTTAAGGCTGTTTACCTGTTTATTAGAGAGAATGGGCCAGTGACCACAAGACAAATAGCTGAAGAGTTTGGCATTACGGACCGGACCGTACAACGCGATTTACATTTACTAGCATACAATGGGCTTGTTAATAGTCCAAACCGGGGACGTTGGAAAATCACAAACAAAAAAGTAAAAATTTCGTAAAATAATGTAATTGAATATATTCTTGACCAGTATTAAAATGAATACTGGTATTTTATTTGCTTCTCAATTGTTTCAACTCTTCTGCTGTTAACTCTCGGTATTCACCGATGTTTAAGCTGTCATCTAAAAACAATCCCCCCATCGACAATCTCTTTAAATACACCACTTTATTATCAACAGCTTTAAACATTCGCTTAATTTGATGAAATTTCCCTTCTGTGATCGTGATCTCAACCATTTTATCTTTAATCGCTCGTAATCTAGCTGGCTTTGTCGTATAACCATCATCCAATATCACACCTTGTTCAAATTGCTTAACTTCTTGATTCGAAATATCCTTCACTAACTTTGCAATATACGTTTTTTCTACATGCTTTTTAGGTGATAAAAGTTCATGGGCAAGTTGCCCATCATTCGTTAATAATAATAATCCTTCTGTATCTTTGTCTAAACGCCCAACAGGAAAAGGCTCTAACACCTTATCCTGTTTTTTTATTAAGTCCAGAACAGTCTTTTGTCTTTGGTCTTCTGTCGCTGACAAATATCCAGCTGGTTTATGAAGCATTAAATAGATGTATTTTTTATAGTCAATTAATATATGATCAACCATTACTTGATCTTGATTGGGATCAACATGAATATCCGCCTTTGTGATGATTTGATTATTAACGGTAATTCTTTTCTTCTTAACTAACGATTTAACATCTTTACGACTTCCATAACCCATATTAGCAATAAATTTATCTAAACGGATGTATGTCTCCTCCCCTCTATCTTCTCATTAATCGATCAATTATCGGTATTCTTCTTCCTGTTATTCGCTCAAACAAAGTAGATGCATAACCTAAATATAGGTATACCATACCACCTGCAGTGACACCAATAAACATCATTACGACAGCATGGAGTCGATTTTGATGAACATCAAGGAACAAGCCAAATACATATTTTACTACTAACAATACAATAACCATTATACTGGTAAAAATAAGCATTAATAGTGATAATTTATAAAATTTACGATAATGAAAGTTAATCGCTTTTTTGATTTGCCACAAGTTGAGTATTACAGCAATCAAAGTAGCAATCAAAGTAGCAATGATAGCCCCTTTTGCCTCGAATATTTGGATGAATAATGAATTCAATAATATTTTCGTTAGTACACCAGCAGATAGACTAATTAAGGTAAAGTTTTGCTTTTCGACCCCTTGTAAAATAGATGACGTGACTGTAAAGAAAGCAAAAGTTAATGCAACAGGTGCGTACCATGCAAAAACCTCACCTGTTATCGCAATATTATCCAAACCAAATAAACCACCATAAATGGGGTCAGCTAAAAGAATTAATCCAAATACTGCAGGTAAAACAAAAAACATAATAATTTGTAAAGCTTGATTAATTTGAGCTTGTAGCTTTTCCATATTATTATTATTAAAGGCAGTTGTAATCTCTGGAATTAATGCAAGAGATAGTCCTGTTGCAATCGTAACGGGAAGAATAACTAACTTATGTCCCTGTACACTAAAAGCAGAAAACGCAATTGCTGAAACATCTCCAGAACCGATTGCATTCATTGCATGATCAAACGTAAATTGATCGATTAGTTGATATAATGGAATAGCTATACCAACAAGTACAAATGGACCTGAATAACGAAATAATTCTTTCATTAATTCTGACGAAGGAATTTTCACCTTCTTCGTTTGCTTTTCGATAGCTTCATCTAAGTACTTTTTTCTTTTCCTCCAATATAAAGCTAAGACAAACCAAGAAGCTAATCCTCCGATAAAAGCCGAAAAGGTTGCAAAACCTATTGCTGTTGGATTAGATCCATCCATTATTTCAATCACAATAAAAACTGAAACAAGTAAAAACAGAATTCTAATAATTTGCTCTATTACTTGGGAAACTGCTGTTGGTCCCATCGATTGGTTTCCCTGAAAAAATCCTCTCATAATCGCCATACTAGGGATGATGATTAAAGCAAAGCTTACCATTTGAATAACATGTTTAACTTCATCTACATTTATTCCTTTACTGTTTTCATCTATTGTCCAATGTGCAATTATATTAGCACCAAAATACATGATTAAAAAGGCTATAAAACCAGTTATTAACATTAACAAACTGCCCATTTTCAGCATTCTCATACTTGTATAATAATCATTTAATGTATTATATTTTGCTACGAATTTGGAAACTGCTAAAGGTACCCCTACCGTGGATATACTTAGCAAAATGGTGTATGGGATATATGCATATCCATATAGAGTCATTCCGGTTTCGCCTACCATGTTCGTGAAAGGAATAACATAAATCATTCCTAAAAATTTAGATAAAAAACTTGCTCCTGTGAGCAATAATGTTCCACGCAAAAAATTTGAACTAGACATGCTTTCACCTTTATTCATTAAAGTATCTAACGTTAATATTTTAACATAGCAATCCACAGAATGTTATGCATTTCGACAGATAATTTGTGAATCAGGTCGAACTAAGTTACAATTTACTTCAGTGAAAATCGAATCGGAAGGAAGAATGTTAAAGATGATCGATGTAACAATTATTGGTGGAGGACCAGCTGGGCTGATGGCAGCAATTGCCTCAGCTGAACAAGGTGCTAAAACGATGTTAATTGATAAAGGAGATAAATTAGGAAAGAAATTAGCAATATCTGGTGGTGGGAGATGTAATGTAACCAATCGACTACCCGCTGACGAGGTTATAAAACATATACCTGGTAATGGTCGTTTTCTTTACAGTGCATTTTCCGTGTTTAATAACTATGACATCATTGACTTTTTTGAAGGCCTTGGTGTTGCCCTAAAGGAAGAAGATCATGGCCGAATGTTTCCCGTCAGTGATAAAGCAAGTGATGTTGTAAATGCGTTATTAAAACGATTAGATGAATTAAACGTCATTGTTAAAAAGAACACGAATGTAAAAGCGATTGACTATCGTGAGGATACACATCAAATAATAATAGAGAATCAGGATAACATTGAAACAAAAGCTGTCGTCATAGCTGCAGGGGGTAAGGCAGTTCCTCATACTGGATCAACTGGTGATGCTTATCCGTGGGCAAAAAAAGCTGGTCATACTATCACAGAATTATACCCAACAGAAGTTCCGATCGTTTCTAATGAAGTGTTTATTCGTAATAAGGTGTTACAAGGAACTGCTTTGCGCGATGTGGCATTATCTGTTTTGGATGAAAGAGGTAAGAAAGTTATTACACATCAAATGGATATGCTATTTACCCATTTTGGTATTTCAGGGCCAGCGGTGTTAAGATCCTCACAATACATTGTTAAGCTATTGATGAAAGGTCAAAAGCAAGTGGAAGTACAAATAGACACTCTTCCAGACAAACCTTTACAGGAATTACTTGATGATATTTTAACAATAACAGATGAAAATTCAAAAAGAACCTTTAAAAATGTTGTTAAAGGGTTAGTGCCTGAAAGATACTTGGATTTTTTACTAGAACGAAACGGTATCTCACAAACGATTAAAAGTGCCAATATTTCCCGGGAAAAACTAGAAAAATTTGTAAATGATCTTAAAGGGTTTTCTTTTCAAGTACATGACAGCCTTCCTTTAAAGAAAGCATTTGTTACTGGAGGGGGTGTGTCTATTAAAGAGATAGTCCCTAGTACGATGCAATCTAAATTAATGCATGGACTATACTTTTGTGGGGAAGTGTTAGATATCCATGGATATACAGGTGGCTATAATATTACATCTGCAATGGTTACTGGAAGAGTAGCAGGGATGAACGCCGCCTGGGAAAGCTTAAGTTGATCATAATAAAAAGTAGAAATAAATCCAGGTAACACATTAGACATAAAGCCTGGATTTATTCCAACTACTTAGGATGCACTAACTCAAAACGTTCACAAACAACTAATATGTTCTCATTAAAGGATTGATTGATTGTTTTTAACTCCATTTCAAAAAAATCCTGATGCACTTCTCGCCAATAGGATAAACTTCGATCACCTTCTCCTTCTAAAAAAGCATGTTCTTCCGTTACCTCGTTAAACGGGACTATTGTTACTTCAATGGTTTTAAGAATGGCCACAGGTAAGTTATTACCATTTAAGATTATATTATAAAGTCCAACATAGGGTAGTGCCTCGTTCTCATCTTGATATATTTTGTATGCGGATGATGTAGCTGTCTTTTTTCCTTTTAAAACTAACTGAGCAAGGTCATCTGCCTGTTGCTGGGTTGCACCAAATGGCCAAGTGTCGTATGTATCAGGTGCATTCATTGTGACCTTTTTAAACGCTTGCCAGTATTCCTCTATTTCTCTGTTTGACATATAACTTCTCCTTTTTCATGTAGAATCGATATGATAGTGAAGAAAATGTACTAGTACGCTGGCAAATACAGCTATCCCTCGTTATTATACATTTAATGAGTTTATTTAGCTAGATAATAAAAAAACTTCCTAGTCCTATGACTAAGAAGTTTATCAATTGCCTGGCAACGTCCTACTCTCGCAGGGGCGCGAGCCCCAACTACCATGGGCGCTGGAGAGCTTAACTACTGTGTTCGGCATGGGAACAGGTGTGACCTCTCCGCTATCGCCACCAGACTAACAAGATGTTGGTCGATCTAATGTTGTTCACAGGACGTGAACGGGTTTAATAGATCTTCCTATTTATTTGGGATGTACCCTAAAAACTAGATAAGAGTCATCAACAAGCTCAAACAAAATGACCAGTCGCTTTCACTTTATATTATAGTTAAGTCCTCGATCGATTAGTATTCGTCAGCTGCACATGTCACCATGCTTCCACCTCGAACCTATCTACCTCATCGTCTCTGAGGGATCTTACTCTATCGAATAGA